>CAKKOY010000094.1 GCA_919592095.1 Ralstonia syzygii subsp. syzygii
GCGCGTCAGTCAATCGAGCAGGTGCTGGCATGGTCGCGATGGCGGCGCGCGCATCAGTGGCGCGCTCAGCAGTGTCACTACCGGGCGCGGGGATGTGCTCCGCCATTTTGATCTACGGCTGTAGCACTAGGGCAGGAACGGCCAAACCGTCGGGTAGCAAAAGCGAGCGACACAGTTTGCCTTGGTGACTTGCCTGGTTCACAGATGGTTTGCTTTGCCCTTGCCCTATGCGGCGCCTTGAATTTGTGTTGCAGGGAGGGGGTCGTCGCATCGGGCGCGCCTTTCTTTGCCTACTTTCTTTGGCAAGACAAAGAAAGTAGGTCAGCCCCGGCAGGGGATGAAACAAGGGATGGACCACTGTCGTGGTCCACAAAAGCTCACCCCGCAGGGAACGCAACAGGAAAACTCTCCCATGAGGACCCCAAGCAAATGATCATCTGCATCGGCGCCGGCCCCGGCGACATCGGCTACCTGCCGCAACGCTCCGCCGACCTGATCCGCCACGCCGACGTGGTGGCCGGCTTCAACGCCGTGGTCGACGTGGTGCGCCCCCTCATTCCGTCCACCGCCCAGGTCGTGCAGATGGGCTACCGTGACCAGGTCGCCCAGCTCGATGAAGTGGCCCGCCTGCACCACGCCGGCAAGCGCTGCGTGGTCGTGTTCATGGGCGATATCCACTTCAGCGGCTTCCAGTACCTGGAGCGCGTCGAGCACGCATGCGGCCATCCGGTCGAGACCGTGCCGGGCATCTCGTCGGCGCAGATCCTGGCCTCGCGCGCCAAGGTGTGCTTTGAGGAGACCAGCTTCATCACCTTCCACCGACGCGGCGACCTGACGCCGTTCAAGCGCCACCTCGTGCACGTGCTGCAGGACCAGCGCAACGCCATCGTCATTCCCTGCCCGTGGGACGCCGCGCGCTCCTTCATGCCGTGGCACATCGCCGCCTACCTGCTGGAGAACGGCATCCCGCCCGAGCACCGCGTCGAGGTGTGGGAACACCTCACGCGCAGCGAGGCCGAATGGCACGGCAGCCTGGCAGCATGCGCCGACCAGCGCTTCTCCGACATGAGCATCATGCTGATCCGCACGCTGCACCCGATGGCCAGCCAGATCGAACCGCCGCCCGAGGCCAAGGCCGCATGAAGACCCCCAACGCTTCCACCCCGTGTGCCGATTACGCCATCGTCCTGGCCGGCCACGGCAGCCGCGACCCCGACGGCGTCGACGAATTCATGGCACTGGTGGCGCTGCTGCGCGAGCGCTCGGGCGGGCGCACCGTCGCGCACGGTTTCCTGGAATTCGCCACGCCTACCATCGACGAAGCGGTAGACGCCGTGGTGGCCGCAGGTGCCAGGACCGTGGTGATGGTGCCGGGCGTGCTGCTGGCCGCGACCCACGCCAAGAACGACATGCCGAGCGAGTTGCTGGCGCTCAAGCAGGCCCACCCCCAGGTCGACTTCCATTTCGGCGCGGCGATGGACCTGCACCCCAAGCTGCTCGCGCTGTGCCGCGAACGCATCGTCGAGGCCGAGGGCCGCTCGGCGCAAACCGTGTCGCGCGCCGACACCTGCCTGGTGGTGGTCGGACGCGGCACATCGGACCCCGACGCCAATTCCGAGATCGCCAAGCTCGCGCGCATGCTGGAAGAAGGCATGGGCTTTGGCACCTCCTTCGTCTGCTACGCCGGCACCGCGCGCCCGCTGGTGGCCGACGGCCTGAAGGCCGCCGCGCTGCTCGGGTACCGGCGCATCGTCGTGCTGCCCTATTTCCTGTTCGACGGCGTGCTGATCAAGCGCATCTACGGTGCCGCCGACGACCTGGCCGCGCGCCATCCGGAGATCGAGGTGCTGCGCGCGCCCTACCTGGGCGTGCACCCGCATGTGGCGGACGTGTTCCTGGAGCGCGCCCGCGAGGGCATCGAGGGCCGCGCGGCAATGAACTGCGCGCTGTGCAAGTACCGCGTGCAGATCGTCGGCTTCGAAGAGCAGGTCGGCACGCCGCAGCAGGGCCATCACGGGCTGGTGCGCGGGCTGCTGGGCAGGAACGGCGCCACGTCCGCGCCCGCCGCCGACTGGCCACCGTATGTGCCGCACCCGATCGAGGCCGAGAGCATGCGCATCATCGACGCCGGGCGCGATTGGTCCGGCGTGCCGGCCGACCACCAGATCGTGCTCAAGCGGCTGGTGCACACCAGCGGCGATTTCGACATCGTCGACGATCTGTATTTCTCGCCCGGCGCGGTGGAGACCGGCATCCGCGCGCTGCTGCGCTGCCGCCGCATCGTCGCCGACGTGACCATGGTGCAGACGGGCCTGAAGCGCGCCGTGCTCGACCAACTGGGCGTAGAAACCTGGTGCGGCGTGCACGACGAAGAAACGCGCCTGCTGGCCGAGGCGCATGGCATCACGCGCTCGGCTGCCGGCATCCGCCACGCCTGGCAGAAGTTCGGCAACGACGTGGTAGTCGCCATCGGCGATGCGCCGACCGCCATCCTGGAGCTGGTGCGGCTGGTGCGCGAGCATGGCTGGCGGCCACAGCTGGTGGTGGGGCTGCCGGTCGGCTTTGTCGGCACGCGCGAGAGCAAAGAGGCGTTGCGCCGGCTGATGCAGGTGCCGCGCATCACCAACCGCGGCACGCGCGGGGGCTCGCCGTGGGCGGCATCGGCGGTGAATGCGCTGATGATCGCCGCCATCGACCAGGTCTACCGGCAAGACCGATCCCTGCCGCAGCAAGCGTAACGATGCAGCCGTCGGCCCGCCGCCCCTTCGATCTCGCCGCGCCGGCGCCCAACGGCCTGCGGCGCGGCCGCACGACCGGCGCCTGCGCCACCGCCGCGGTCAAGGCGGCGCTGCTCAGGCTGGTGCGCGGCGAGACAGTCGATGCGGTGGAGGTCAGCCTGCCGGACCCGGACTACTACCTGGAAGTCCCTATTGCGCGCGTCATGCCGCTGGCCGGCGGCGCGGTGCGCGCCGACGTGCTGAAATTCGCCGGGGACGATCCGGACAACACCGACGGCGCAACGATCTTTGCCGAGGTCTCGGTCAACCATGCGGGCGAGGTGCGCTTCGTCGCGGCGCAGGGCGTGGGCACCGTCACCCAGCCCGGCCTGCGCGTGCCGCCCGGCGAGCCGGCCATCAATCCGGTGCCGCGCCAGATGATGCGCATGGCGGTGGACGAAGTGCTGGCCGGCGGCGCCAACCCCGGCTTCGACCTGGCGATCGGCTGCGTGGACGGCGAACGCATCGCCCGCCGCACCTTCAATCCGATGCTCGGCATCGTGGGCGGCATCTCCATCCTCGGCACCAGCGGCATTGTCGAGCCGATGTCGCTGGCGGCGTGGATGGCGTCGATCGAGGTGTATGTGCGCGTGGCGCTGGCCGATGCGCCCGAGGCCATCGCCTTCACGCCGGGCAAGATCGGGCGCGCCTACGCCGCGCACACGCTGGCGCTGTCCAAGAAGCAGGTCGTGCAGATCGCCAACTTTGTCGGCGCGTCGCTCGACTATGCGCAAACCGCGCTGGAAGAAGAGCGGCACCGGCTGGGCACGCTGTGGGTGCTCGGCCACCCCGGCAAGCTCGCCAAGGTGCTCGACAGCGTGTGGGACACCCACTCGAGCAAGAGCGGCATGGCCATGAGCTCCGTGGCCGCCGTGGCCGCCGAGCTCGGCTTTGCCGCCGTGCTCGTCGAACAGATCAAGACAGCCAATACCGTGGAAAACGTGATCCAGATTCTGCAACACCAGCCGGGCGCCCAGGCGTTCTGGCGCGAGATCGAACAGCGCATCGCCGCGCTGATGCAGCCCAAGGTGCCGCGCGCGGACCGCGTGGCGGTACGGCTCTTCGCCATGGACGGCACGCCGCTCGGCGCGGCACACCAGGAGACCGGCGCATGACCGCACTCGGCCGTTTCATCGGCATCGGCGTCGGGCCCGGCCCTGCCGGCCTGATTCCGGTGGCCGCACTCGAAGCGCTCAATACCGCCGACCTGATCTACCTGCCGCGCGCGCGCGGCAGCGAAGTCTCCGTGGCGCGCCAATGCCTGGCCGGGCTGGCGGTGCCGGAAACCAAGCTGCGCGAGATCGCGTTCGAGATGGACCCCGACCGCAGCGTGCTGTCGCGACACTACGCCGAACTGGCCGACACGGTCGCGGCCGAACTGCGCGCCGGGCGCAACGTCGCCTACCTGACCATCGGCGATTCGCTCACGTATTCCACCTACGGCTACCTGCTGGCGGCCCTGCGCGATGCACTGCCGACGCTGGAGCACGTCACCTTCCCCGGCGTCACCAGCTTCGCGGCCGCGGCCTCGGCGCTGTCGTGGCCGCTGGGCGAGGGCAAGGAGCGCATCCTGATCCTGCCCTGCCCCGACGACATGGAGGCGCTGCGCGCCGACATCGCCAGCCACGACATCGTGGTGCTGATGAAGATCGGCGCCCGGCTGCCGGCCGTGCTCGATCTGCTGGGCGCAATGGGCATCGCTCGGCACTGCGCCTTCGCCCGCCGCATCGGCCTGCCGGGCGAGGTGCTGTGCGACGACGTGCGCGGCCTGTCCGCGGACGCCAGCGGCTACCTCGCCACCATGCTGATCCGCCGCACCGCCAGGGAGAAGCGTCACGCATGAAGGTGTATTTCATTGGTGCCGGGCCGGGCGCCGCCGACCTCATTACGCTGCGCGGCGCCCGCATCCTGGGCAGCGTGCCGATGGTGCTGTACGCGGGCTCGCTGGTGCCGCCCGAGATGCTGCAGCACTGCCGCCCCGACGCCGAGCTGCACGACACCGCCGCCCTGTCGCTCGATGAGCAGGAGGCCTGCTACCGCCGCGCCCAGGCCGAAGGCAAGGACGTGGCGCGCCTGCACTCGGGCGACCCGGCCATCTACGGCGCCACCGCCGAGCAGATGCGCCGGCTGGAGGCGCTCGGCATCGACTACGAAGTCGTGCCGGGCGTGTCGTCGTTCACCGCCGCCGCCGCCGTGCTGGGCACCGAGCTGACGCGGCCGGCGGTGTCGCAATCGATCGTCCTGACGCGGGTGTCGGGACGGGCCTCGGCGGTGCCCGAGCTAGAATCCGTCGCGCGCTTCGCCGAGCACCAGGCGACGATGTGCATCTTCCTGTCCGGCCAGCGCCTGAAGCAGACCGTCGCCGACCTGCTGCTGCACTACCCGGCCGACACGCCGGTGGCGCTGGTGCGACGGGCCACCTGGCCCGACCAGGCCATCCACCGCAGCACGCTGGGCACGCTGCTGTCGGAAGTCAGCCAGAAGGACTGGCTGCTGACGACCCTGCTGCTGGTCGGGTGCGCGCTGTCGCGCGAGGGCGGTGTGGAATCGAGCCTGTACGCGGCCGGCTTCACGCACATCTTCCGCGACGGCACCGATCGCAAGACCCCGCGCCGCCGCCTGCGGAAAACGCCAGCCGGCAAGGAAACCGCATGAAGCCCACCGCGATCTGGCTGGTGCGCGCCGACGGGCTGCCGCTGGCGCAACGGCTGGCCCGGGCGCTCGATGCCGAGGTGTACGCGCCGTGGGAGATCCCGCACGCCTCGCCGCGCGAGCTGTTCCGCCACGCCTTTGCGCACCATCGCCGCTGGATCATGGTGGCGGCCACCGGCATCGCGGTGCGCTACCTCGACGGCCTGCCCCGCAACAAGCTGACCGACCCGGCCGTGGTGGTGCTGGACGAGGCCGCGCGCTTCGCCATCCCGCTGCTGGGCGGGCACGAGGGCGGCGCCAATGCGCTCGCTTACGAAGTGGCGCAGCTCACCGGCAGCACCCCGGCCATCACCACCGCCACCGAGGCCCGCAAGCCGCTGACGCTCGGCATCGGCTGCCGGCGCGGCAAATCGATGGAGGCCATCGGGCACGCCGTGATGGCCGCGCTGAGCCAGCGCGCGCTGGCCGACGTGCGCGAAATCGCCACCATCGACATGAAGGCCGACGAACCGGGCCTGCTGGCCTTCTGCGCGCGCCATGGGCTGCCGCTGCGGGTGATCGCCCGGGCCGACGTTGCCGCGCGCGGCTGGACCGAGGCCCCGTCGGGCTGGGTGCGCAAGCACGTCGGCGTCGACGGCGTGTGCGAGCCGTGCGCGCTGATCGCCAGCCCGCGCGGACAACTGATCGTTCCCAAGACGGTGCTCGACGGTGTGACCGTCGCCGTCGTCGAAGACAACCCTGCATGGAAGGAAACCGCCCAATGAGTGGCAAGCTGTATCTGGTCTCGGTCGGACCCGGCACCCGCGAACTGATCCCGCCGATGGTCAAGGCGGCGCTGGACGCCAGCGAGGTGATCGTCGCCTACGACCTCTACCTGACCTGGATCGCGCCGTGGATCACGGCCAAGGACATCCGCACGCTGCCGCTCACGCAAGAACGCGGCCGCGCCGAACTGGCGATCGACGAAGCCCGCGCAGGCCGGACCGTGGCCCTGATCTCCAGCGGCGACATCGGCATCTACGCGATGGCCGCGCTGGCGTTCGAAGCCATGGCCGGGGACGATACGTTCGAGGTGCAGGTGATTCCCGGCATCACCTCGGCCAACGCCTGTGCCTCGCTGCTGGGCTCGCCGCTGTCGCACGACTTCGCCACGCTGAGCCTGTCCGACCTGCTGTGCCCGTGGGCGTGGATCGAAACCCGCGCCCGCCACATCGCCCAGGCCGACCTGGCCGTGGTGCTCTACAACGTGCAGAGCCGCCAGCGGCAGGAAGGCGTCTACCGCATCCTCGACATCCTGCTTGAGCACAAGCGCGCCGGGACGCTCTGCGGCATCGTCCACAACGCCTACCGCGAAGGCCAGGCCACCGAGATCGTCACGCTGGCCGAACTGCGCACGCGCCGCTTCGACATGCTGACCTCGCTGGTGATCGGCAACCGCTTCACCCGCCGCAAGCGCGGCTGGATCTACACCCCGCGCGGCTACGGCAACTGGGACGACGCGCCGGACACCATCACCGCGGCCGGCCTGCCCGCGCACGCCGTCTGGGTGTTCTCCGGCACCAGCGACGGCAACGCACTGGCGCGCGAGATCGCCGCAACGGGCCAGGCCGTCGTGGTGTCGAGCGCCAGCGATTACGGTGCCGCGCTGGCCGAACAGCGCTGCCCCGGCGTGGCCGTGGTGGCCGGCCGGCTCGGCATCGAGCGCCGCCGCGAACTGCTGCGCGGGAGCACCGCGTACGCCATCGTCGACGCGACCCACCCGTATGCAGCCGACATGTCGCGGCAGTTGATCCAGCTCGCGCAAGAGCTGGCGCTGCCCTACCTGCGCTACGAACGGCCGGGCGATGCGCAGGTCGCCCCGGCGCAGCGGGCCGCGTCGATGGAAGACGCCGCGCGCCTGGCGATGCAGCGCGGCCGGCGCATCTTCCTGGCCACCGGCTCGAAAGACCTCGCCGCCTTCGTCAACGCGGATGCCGCCGGCCAGCACGCCTGGTTCGTGCGCGTCGCGCCGGACCCGGCCCACCTGCAGCGCGCCATCGACGCGGGCATTCCGCGCGCGCGGCTGGTGGCGATGCAGGGTCCGTTCTCGCAGGCCGCCAACGAAGCGCTGTGGCGCGACTGGGGCATCGACTGCGTGGTGACGAAGGACTCGGGCGATGCCGGCGGCTACCACGCCAAGGCCACCGCCGCAGCGGCGCTCGGCATCCCGCTGATCGTGGTCGACCGCCCGGCCATCGACTACCCGGCGGTGGCGCAGGACTTTGCCGGCGTGCTGGCGCAACTCGCCGATCTGGCCGCTCTGGCCGGTCCGAAGAACGTCGAGGCTTGAACCCATGCCCCCACGCATTCCCGTGACCGTCTTCACCGGCTTTCTGGGCGCCGGCAAGACCACGCTGCTGTCCAACCTGATCCGCGACAACAAGCAGCGCCGCCTGGCCATCCTCGTCAACGAATTCGGCGAAGTGTCGATCGACGGCGCGCTGCTGCGCGGCGATGGCGAGCGCGGCGGCGCCGAAGTCCACGACCTGTCCAACGGACTGATCGCCTACGACGACGATGCCGATTTCCTGCCGACCATGCAGGCCCTGTGGCAACGGCGCGGCACGATCGACCACGTACTGATCGAGACCTCCGGCCTCGCGCTGCCGAGCGCGGTGATGGAAAGCCTGCAAAGCGAAGCGCTGGCGCCGTACTTCGTGCTGGACGCCACGCTGGCCGTGGTGGACACGCCCCTGCTGCTGTCGGGCGGCTTCGACCACGCGGCCGACGGCGCCGCCGCGCAGACGCCCGTCGCCAGCCTGTTCGAACAGCAGCTCGCCAACGCGGACATCGTCGTGCTCAACAAGATCGATGCCCTCGACGAAGACGCCCAGCTCGCTGCCGAGGCGCGCGTGCGGGCGCTGGCGCCGTCGGTGCGCTTCATTGAACTGGCGTTCGACGCCCGGCTCGACACGCGGCTGACGCTCGGCCTGCGCCTGCACGAACCGGCCAGCACCGCGCAGCGGCACTACGGGCCGATGGCGACCCTGCCGGGGCTCAACCTGCGGCCGCTGGCCAACCAGCGCCTGCTCGACGGGCACAGCCACAGCGGCCTCAGCGCGCACAGCCACGGGCTGGCGACGCACAAGCATTTCCATGAGCGCGATCCGGGCTGGCAGTCGTTCATGATCCGCAGCCAGGATGCGCAGGACGCCGACACCCTGCGCCATGCCGTCACCGCCATCACCCGCAGCGAACCGATCCTGCGCGCCAAGGGCTTTGCCCGCGCGGGCGCCGGGCGGGTGCTGATCCAGGCGGTCCGGAACCGGGTGGAAGCCCGGCTGGAACCGGATGCCGCGCCGCCGAAGCAGGCCCAACTGGTGTTCATCGGCTACCACCCGAGCCGCCCGCGCGTGGCCGAGCAACTGCGCGAGCTGACCGGCACCGACTGGCGCTGACCGCCGCCTCCAACGACATCGCAAGGACACCACCATGAAAACCGACCCCGCCGCACACCAGCGCATGACCGAACGGCGCAAGGCCGGCTTCGAGAAGAAGAAGGCCGCCGCCACCGAGGAGAAAGGCCTGCTGATCGTCCACACGGGCACCGGCAAGGGCAAGAGCAGCGCGGCCTTCGGCATGGGCCTGCGCGTGGTCGGCCACGGCATGCGCCTGGGCGTCGTCCAGTTCATCAAGGGCGCGCTGCACACCGCCGAGCGCGACCTGCTGGGCCGCTTCGACAACTGCGACTTCCGCACCATGGGCGAGGGCTACACCTGGAACACCCAGGACCGCGACGCCGACATCGCCACCGCGCGCAAGGGCTGGGACGAAGCGCGCCGCATGATCGAGAGCGGCGACTACGACATGGTGATCCTCGACGAGCTCAACATCGTGCTCAAGTACGACTACCTGCCGCTCGACGAGGTGCTGGCCGTGTTCGCCGCGCGCCCGGCCGGCCTGCACGTGGTCGTCACCGGCCGCCACGCGCCCGAGGCGCTGCTCGACGCCGCCGACCTGGTGACCGAGATGCGCCTGGTCAAGCACCCGTACCGCGAACAAGGCATCAAGGCCCAGCGCGGCGTGGAGTACTGACGATGGCCGCACCCTCCGATGCCGTGCGGCATTGCCCGGGGCTGTTCCTGTCCGCCCCGGCATCCCACCAGGGCAAGACCACGCTGACCGCCGGCCTGGCGCGCCACCACCGCAACCAGGGCCGCACGGTGCGCGTGTTCAAGACCGGTCCGGACTACCTCGACCCTGACATCCTCCAGCGCGCCAGCGGCCAGCCCGTGTACTCGCTCGATCTGTGGATGACCGGCGAGGCCGACTGCCGCCAGCGGCTGTACGCTGCGGCCGCCGAGGCCGACCTGATCCTGATCGAAGGCGCCATGGGCCTGTTCGACGGCACCCCGTCCAGCGCCGACCTGGCCGAAGCCTTCGGCGTGCCGGTGCTGGCGCTGATCGATGCCTCGGCCATGGCGCAGACCTTCGCCGCCATCGCGCATGGGCTGGCGAGTTTCCGCCCGACGCTGCCGTTCTACGGTGTGCTTGCCAACCGGGTCGCCAGCCCGCGCCACGCGGAACTGCTCACCGCCGCCCTGCCCACCGGGCTGCGCGGCTTCGGCACCCTCGCGCGCGACGACGCCATGACGCTGCCCGAACGCCACCTGGGGCTGGTCGTGGCCCAGGAGATCGACGACCTCGAACAGCGGCTGGAACACGCCGCCGCGCACATCGCCGCCACCGGCCTGGCGGACCTGCCGCCGCAGATCGCCTTCGCACCGGCCTGCGCCGAACCGGTGCCGCCCCTGCTGTCCGGCACGCGCATCGCCATCGCCCGCGACGCGGCGTTCTCGTTTCTCTACCCGGCCAACCTCGAGCTGCTGGCCCGGCTGGGCGCGGAACTGCGCTTTTTCTCGCCGCTTGCCGATGCGGCCCTGCCGGAAGCCGATGCGGTCTACCTGCCGGGCGGCTATCCGGAGCTGCACCTCGACGCGCTGTCCGCCAACCACGCCATGCGCGCCGCGCTGCACGCCCACGCCAAGGCCGGCAAGCCGCTGTACGCGGAATGCGGCGGCATGCTGTACTTGGCCGACACGCTGACCGACGCCGCCGGCCACCGCGGTGCGATGGCCGGCCTCCTGCCCGGCACCGCCACGCTGCACACCCGGCTGGCCGGGCTGGGCCTGCAATCGGTCGACCTGGGCCACGGCGAGCTGCGCGGCCACACGTTCCACTATTCGAGCCTGCAGACGCCGCTGGCGCCGGTGGTGCGCGCCCGTCGTGCCAATGGCGCCGGCCTCGCCGCGCCCGGCGAGGCCGTCTACCGCCACGGCAGCATCGTCGCCAGCTACCTGCACGCCTACTTCCCGTCCAACCCCACCGCCGCTGCCCGCCTGTTCCGGCCATGAACGCCACGCACCGCTACGCCGAGGCCGATCTCGCCGCCGTCTACCGCGTAATCCGCGAGCGGCGCGATATGCGCCATTTCCTCCCCGACGCGATCGAGCCCGCGCTGCTGGAGCGCTTGCTGCGGGCAGCGCACCTGGCGCCCAGCGTCGGCTACATGCAGCCATGGCGCTTTATCCGCATCACCGATGCGGCGCTGCGCACGCGCATCCACGCGCTGGTCGACGAGGAGCGCCACCGCACCGCCCAGGCGCTCGGCCAGCGGGAAGACGACTTCCTGCGGCTGAAGGTCGAAGGCATTCTCGACTGCGGCGAAGTGCTGGTCGCCGCGCTGATGGACAAACGCGAGCCGCACATCTTCGGCCGGCGCACGCTGCCGGAAATGGACCTCGCCTCGGTCGCCTGCGCGATCCAGAACCTGTGGCTCGCCGCCCGCGCGGAAGGCATCGGCATGGGCTGGGTCTCGATGTTCGATCCGCAACAGCTGGGCCAGCTGCTGCACCTGCCGGCCGGCGCCCGCCCGGTGGCGGTGCTGTGCCTGGGCCACGTCGATGCGTTCTACGAGCGGCCGATGCTGGAGCAGGAAAACTGGGCCCACCGCCAGCCGCTGGAATCGATGCTGTTCGAGAACCGCTGGCAGGTTGACTGAGCCGCCCGGCTGGACTGCTGATCCGCCCGCCCGGCGCGGGATCACGGCCCGTTCGACCGCCGCCGCCGCGGGTTGCGCCACGGGCGACGCACCGGGGCGCAAACCCCGCGCGCGCCTGCACCGCTACATGCGCCCGCTCAGGCAGGCGGCCTAGCGCTTTCCACGGGGCCCGGCGACCCGCAACGCTGCTACCATGGCGGCCATCACCCGATGTGCCGCCCGACATGTCCCGCGTCAAGAACGAAGACGAATTCGAACTCCGCCGAGAGAGCGTGCTCGACACCGCCGCCGAGGCCTTCGCCGCGGACAGCTACGCGAGCGTGTCGATGAACCAGATCGCCGCGGCCTGCGGCGGCTCGAAATCCCGCCTGTATCACTACTACGAAGGCAAGGAAGCCATCCTGTTCGACCTGCTGGACCGCTACACCCGGCGCCTGGCCGACCTGGTCGAACGCGCCGAGCGCGATGCGCTCCACGCCAGGCTGTCGGCGCGCGCCACGCTGCACCTGCTGATCCGCACCTTCCTGGCCGAATACGCCACCTCGCGCACCCGGCACGTGGCGCTGCTCAATGACGTGAAATACCTGTCGCCCGAACAGCGCGACATCGTGCTGGCGCGCGAGCGCGAAGTCGTCGCCGCCGTCGGCCGCCAGCTCGCCGCGGCCTACCCCGGCAAGGTCGACGACGCCAACCGCACACCGGTCACGATGATGGTGTTCGGGATGATGAACTGGACGTTCACATGGCTCAAACCCGATGGGCCGCTGTCGTACGAAGGCTATGCCGAGATGGTGATTGAGATGCTGGAGAATGGGTTGGGCGGGGGCGACGCATAATCGCGGGCCAGGCTGCTCGATTCCCGGTCACTTGGAAGCCGCTATCATCGCCTTCCGTAAGCCGTACTTCGCATGGCTTTTCCGGTGCACCTTGGCAAGCTCATCATGATCTGGCTGGCTGACACGGTTCTCGTCTTGCACGCGCTGGTCGTCGTGTTCATCGTTGGCGGACTGATCGCCATCCTGGCAGGCGCCGCGTTCAAGCACGACTGGGTGCGCAACCGCACGTTCCGGCTGACGCATCTCGCGACCATTGGCGTAGTCGCGACGCTGGCGCTGTTTGACGTGCCCTGCCCGCTCACCCTCCTGGAGGATTGGCTGCGCACCGGAGCGGCCGGCCCGCAAGGCTTCATGCAGCGCTGGGTGAGCGCCTGGCTGTATTACGATTTGCCGGCCTGGATGTTTGCCGTCGCCTATGTGGCGTTCCTGCTGGTTGTGGTGGCGACCTGGTGGCGTATTCCGCCGCGCGCATGAGGGGCCTCTCGCATGTTGCGGATTTTCGGTTTTCGCCCAGCTCGGATGCGAGGCGGGCCGGCTCCGATGCATCAGTGTGCGTCCATTGCACGTCTATGTAGCGCGGCCCGGAGCGATAGCCTGCACGATTGAACACATTGCCGAGGCCAACAGCGAAGCGAGCATCACAAGCACCGGCAGCAAGTCAGACCCGCATTTGGAATGCCTGTGGTGATATCGGCGCGCAAACGAATATCGCGCAAGATCGATACTTGAAGCATGGTGCAGGTGAATGTCAAACAATCCGCGCGCGCCGCACCATGCAACGGGAACACTCAATCCTTGGCGACAAGGCTGATCTGCAGCGCCTCCGCCCCTGCCGCGATCGCCAGCAAACGGTCAACGTTCGGGTGAGCCCCCGGGCGGTTGCGCGCATCGGCCGTGTGCTCGGCGAACACCGCGAGGCCGTGCTCGGCCGCCTTGGCGTCGAGCGTGCCGAATGCCTGCTGCAGATAGAGATACACCGCCAGCGAGCCTTGCTTGCCCGGCTTGTTCTCGATGTTCGCCACCACGGCGCCGGTGCCGTCGATCAGATCGATGCGATCGATACCGTCGATGGCCGGCAACTGGGCGAGGTTGTCCTTGAATACATTGCTCGGTTGAATCACTGAAACGGCGTTGTTGCATAAATCGACTTTGAAGTCGAAGCCATCCCTGTGAGGCGTAATTCAGTCGACGCGGACGGACTGCGGGCGGGCAAGCGCAGCCATGCGGTTGAGCAC
>CAKKOY010000095.1 GCA_919592095.1 Ralstonia syzygii subsp. syzygii
CAACCCTTCCAGCTCTCTCTCCCAGCCCCTCACCGTTCCTTGCATCGGACCATGATCGTCTCATCTCACATGGACAACATCTTAGACGATAGGTACGGCTGTAGTACTAAGGTTATCGCCATGCTTGGAGGCCGCGCATGAAGATGCATCGATTCACCGGACTGACCTCGCGCGACGTGTTGCGCAAGGTGCGCGACCAGCTGGGCGACGGCGCGCTGATCCTCTCGAACCGCGCCATCCCGGCCGGCATCGAGGTCATTGCCGCCTCCGACTCGCATCTGGACGCGCTGATCGATACGCAATCGACGGCACCCAAGGCCGCCCAGCGCCGCCCGGTGCTGCCCGCGCCGATTCCCGAACCGGTCCCGGCCGCGGACAGCGCCGCACCGGATGCGGCCGCGGCCCAGGCCCAGGGCGACACGCCCACGCTCAATGCGCTGGCCCGCCTGCGCAACCGCTTTGCCGGCGCGCGCCGCGCCGCCGCGAACGAAGAGGCGGCCGCCGCCAAGCCCGCCGCCGGCCGCACGGTGCAGACCCGCGTGGACGATGAGGTCTCGCTCGGCGCCCCGGCGGACGATGCGTTGGCCGCATCCACCCGCATGCTGGCCGGCCTGCTGATGGACCACGCCAACGACGATGCGGCCCAGACGCTGGCCAGTACCGCCCAGTTCATCGCACGCCGCACCCTGGCCGCCGAAGACAGCGAGCCGCCCGTGCAGCGTGCGGCCGCACCCGTACCCCGCGAGCCGCGTTCGCTGCGCAGCTTCGCCGAGCGCGTCGAGGCCCAGGCCCGTGCCGCGCGTGCCGAACAAGCCGCGGCGGAGCAGGCCCGGCCGCAGCCGGCCGCGGAGGCGCAACCCGAGATCCGCAAGCCCGCCGACGTCTTCGTCCGCGTGGAGGAGCCCACGGCCCATGCCGACGCGCCGCGCGATGACATGAACCTGCAGCGCTCGGACATCCAGGCCGACTTCAAGGCCGAGACGGACGCCATGACCCGCCGCATGGTCGGCGAGATCGCAGTCCTGAAGAGCACGCTCACCGACGCGATGTCGAGCCTGGCCTCGCTGGGTGTCAAGCTGGGTGACCCGGTGCGGACGCGCCTGTTCCAGACCATGCTGAACGCGGGCTTCTCGGCGCAGCTCACGCGCTATGTGCTGGACAACATGCCGCAGCACGGCACGTATGACAGCGCGCTGGACTTCGTGCAGCGCGCCCTGGAGAAGAACCTGTCCGTGGTGCCCGACGAGAACAGCCTGCTCGACCAGGGCGGCGTGTTCGCCCTGATGGGCCCGACCGGCGTGGGCAAGACCACCACCACCGCCAAGCTGGCCGCACGCTTCGTGCTGCGCCACGGCGCCTCGCGCGTCGCGCTGCTCTCGACCGACAGCTACCGGATCGGCGGCCACGAACAGCTGCGCATCTACGGCAAGATCCTGGGCGTCACGGTGCATGCCGTGAAGGACGCGCAAGACCTGAGCCTGGCGCTGGGCGACCTGCGCGAGAAGCACGTGGTGCTGATCGACACCATCGGCATGAGCCAGCGCGACCGCGCCGTCTCCGAGCAGATGGCGATGCTGCATGCCGTGGGCCCGTCGATCAAGCGCCTGCTGTTGCTCAACGCCACCAGCAACGGCAAGACGCTGGACGAAGTGGTGAGCGCCTACCGCGACGCCAACCTCGCCGGCTGCATCCTGACCAAGATCGACGAGGCCGCATCCGTCGGCCACGCCATGGATGTGATGATCCGCCACCGCCTGCCGCTGCACTACGTGTCGTACGGCCAGCGCGTGCCGGAAGACATCGCCGCGCCCAACAGGAAGATGCTGGTCCACCGGACGTTCCGGACCAGCGCCGAGCAGTCGTCGTTTGCGCTGGACTCGGATGAATCGCTGCTGGTGGCCCAAGGCCCCGTGCGCAGCCGCGAACCCGGTCTGGCCGCCTTCGACTTTGCCTGACACGGGGGGCGATCATGACGACGTCATTCGCCAGGGACCAGGCCGACGGGCTGCGCCGCATGCTGGGGCAGTCGTCGTGCCGCCATGTGCTCGTGATCGCCGGCGAGGACCAGGTCGATGACGTGGTCGACAACCTGCGCGCCGCGCTGACCACCATGGGCCGCGATGCCGCCGTGGTGAGCGCCCCGACCATCCTCGCGCTGGACGGTGTGCTGGAGCGGCACGACGCGGTGGCCGATGTGACGCTGGTCGCCGCGCATTTCGGCATCCGCGCCCTGAGCACCGTGGCGCAGGCCTGCGATGACGTCCTGCTGATCTTCCCGGAGGCGCCCGAGGGCATCAAGGCCGCCTACACGCTGCTCAAGAAAACGGCGGTGCTGCAGGGCAGCAAGGGCGGCAGCGGCATCCGCACCGTGGTCAGCGGCGCGCGTTCGGTCGATTCCGCCGTGCGCGTGTTCGGCAACCTGTCGAACACCGTCGGCCAGTACCTGAACACCCGCATCGATTTCGCCGGCTACATCCCCGATGACCGGCACATTGAACTGGCGCTGTCGCTCGGCAAGCCCGTCGTCAGCGCGTTTCCCGCATCGCCCTCGGCCATGGCCTTCCGCCAGCTGGCCGAGGAGATGCTGAGCTGGGCCAGCGTCGAGGCTCAGCTCGGCTCCGACGCTTCGGCGTCGGGGGTGGCCGTATCGGCGCAGGACCCGGCGCATGCGCCGGCGGAGACAACGTCGATTCCCACGCCCCACGCCACCGCGTGCGCGGCCGAGATGGTTTATTGAGGCGCATCATGCAAGACGCGCCAAAGGCAGGCATGGACATGTATACCGCTACCGGTCGCAAGACCAAGTCCGACGAGATGGCCGCGTACGCACCGCTGGTGCGCCGCATCGCCAACCAGATGATGGTGAAGCTGCCGGCCAGTGTCGAACTCGACGACCTGATCCAGGCCGGCATGATGGGGTTGCTCGACGCCCTGTCGCGCTACGAAGAAACCCAGGGCGTGCAGTTCGAGTTCTATGCCGCCCAGCGTATCCGTGGCGCCATCCTGGATGAGCTGCGCGGCTCGGACTGGCTGCCGCGCGGGCTGCGCCGCAACGCGCGCACCATCGAGCAGGCGATCCAGAAGCTGCAGCAGCAGAAGGGCCGCGCGCCGACCGAGACCGAGATTGCCGCCGCCCTGGACATGTCGCTGGCCGACTACCAGAGGCAACTGGTGGAGCTGCAGGGCAGCCAGCTGCTGTACTACGAAGACTTCGACCGCGAGGACGCCGACGCCTTCATCGAGAACCGCGCCGCCGAGAACGACGCGACGCCGCTGGACCAACTGCTCGACCACGACTTGCGCGAGTCGGTCGTGGCCGCCATCGAGGGGCTGCCCGAGCGCGAGAAGCTGATGATGAGCCTGTACTACGAGCAGGACCTGAACCTGCGCGAGATCGGCGCCGTGATGGGCGTGTCGGAATCGCGCGTGTGCCAGATCCACCGCCAGGCCATTGCCCGCATCCGTGCGCGCCTGTGCGAGCGGGCCTGGCTGCCGACGCCGGGCTGAGCCGGTGTCTTCCGTATCACCGCCAGCGGTCTACTGCGCGGCCAGCGAGTCGACTCGCGGCCGCGCTTTTTGTTGCTCGGCGCGGGTCAGCAGGCGCGTTGCCTGCGCGTCCCACACGCGGGTCTCGCCATGGCGGAACAGGACGAAGCGGTCGGCGGCGATCTCGCGCTCCCGCAGGGCGTTCGCCAGGTCGGCGATGGGCTGGTCGAGCGGCTCGTCGGTCAGCGGGAAGGTGCCCCAGTGGATGCCGACCGCATGCCGCGCGCCGATGTCCTGCATCACCTGCACCGCCTCGGCCGGGTCGATGTGCTGCGTCTTCATGAACCAGCGCGGCTCGTAGGCGCCCACGGCGATCGCCGCCACGTCGAAGTGGCCGAAGCGTGCCCCGATGTCGCGGGTGTCCTGCGAATAGCCGAGGTCTCCGGAAAACCAGAAGCGCAACTGCGGATGCAGCAGCGCCCAGCTGCCCCACAGCGTGCGGTTGCGGTCGTACAGTCCGCGCGCGGACCAATGCTGCACGGCGCAGAAGTGCACGCCGAACGGCCCGAAGCGCGCTTCGTCGTCCCAGTCGAAGGCGCGCACGTTGGTGTGTTCGCCCGACAGGCGCGTGCCGTGCACATGGCGCTTGAACCAGCGGTCGATGCCCAGCGGCACGAAGAACATCGGCGCGCCGCCCGGCTGCCGCATCAGCGCGCGCACGCTGGCGCGGTCGAGGTGGTCGTAGTGGTTGTGCGAGATCAGCACCAGATCGATGTGCGGCAGCTGCGCGAGCGACAGCCCCGGCGGCTGGTGCCGGCGCGGACCGGCGAACGGCAGCGGCGAGGCACGCTCGCAGAACACCGGGTCGGTCAGCACGTTCAGCCCGTCGATCTGCAGCAGCAGGGTCTCGTGCCCGATCCAGGTCAGTTGGGGCCGGGCGGGCGGGTGGTGGATGGCCGCCGGGTCGGGCGGCACACAGGACAGATCGGTGGTGGGCGGCTTGGGCAGGCCGAGGCGGCGGCGCTCGCGCATCCACTTCCAGGCGTCACCGTTGCGGGTTGCATGGGGGTAGCGGTTGCGGAAGCCGTCCGGGGTGTGGTGGGGCTTGGACGCGTCGTAGTCGGGGTTCTTCATCGTGTTGCGGGGCGTGGGCGAACCGGACAGTTGGGCATCCGGGCCGGACATCAATAGTGCCACTTCACCGCGCACGGCGCGCAAGTATCGCTTGCGCCACCTGAGCCACTTGAGTTACCTCAACCGGTCGGGCCGCGACCGGTCAGGGTCAGTTGGTCTTCCATTTGCCCTTGCCCGGGTCGTAGCCGTGGGGCGCCAGCCCGGCGTCAGCTTGCGCATCGGCGGACGTTTCGCCGTGGCCTTGCACGGGTTCAGGTGCTGAAGTGGAGGCGGGCTCGTCGGGGACCACCCAGTCGGTCTCATCCCCGGCCGGCGCGCCGGCGATCGCTCGCGCCCGCGCTTGCGCTACCGCGTCGTTGTAGTCCCGCATCAATTTGTCCGCGGCGTCACGGTATTGCTGGTCGGTCAGTCCGACATGGCCTGGCTGGTCGGTCCGTGCTTCCTTCGCCTCTTCCACAATGGCAAGCGCGCGTTGCACGGTTGCCTCCAGCGGTTCGGTCAAGTGCGCCAGCCGGGTGGAGAGAATCTCCTCCGCGGCCGGGCCGCCATGGCGCTCCAGAAACGCAGCGATGGCGTGACCGGCCGGCAGTCCAGGTGCGGGCGGCCGGCAGCACGCTTCGGCAATCGAGTCGGTCGCCGCCGTCACAGCGTTCCGGTGCAATCGAAGATCGTCCGCGCCGAAGAGGTGCTCCGGGAACACCTCCGGCACCGCGATCCCCCGGCGCACCAGGGCCGCCTGCACGGCACGGCTGCCGGTCAGCATGAGTTCGGCCGAGGGTTGGCGCGGCAGTGCCTCGGGGTCTTGCCCCTGGGCGAGCAGTGCCGATATGCGTTTCTCCATGGCGCGCGTTGCGGCATGCAGCACCAGCGTGGACACCACCGCATTGGGCTTGGCAGTCTTGTCGCGCACCATGTGCACGACGCCAGCCAGCATGAGCTCGCCCAGGCGCACCCCCACCCGGTCGTCGCATGCAGCATTGGCTTCGCACACCGCCTGGGCCAGCGCGGCGCGCAGGGGCGCGCTGGAGGCAAGGTTGTCGGCATAGGCGCGCAATGCCGGCGCGATCGCAGAACCTCCGGGCGTCTGCGCAGCGGCAAAGGCCCGAGCCAGAATGTGCGACACATCCTCTGTCATGTCCACGTTCGCGGTGTTGACGAACAGGCCTGAGGCACTCCAGTCGAAGCGCGCCGCCATCGATTCCGGCGCACAGAATCCCTGGATCATCTGGTCCAGCGCCTGCCCCCGCAGTTCAGGATGACGCAATCTGTCGGCTTCGGCCCGTTGGACTTGCAACAGCCCGCGCACAATCGCCCAGGTCAGGGGCGCATTGGCGGCGATGAGGCCCCACGCCGCTTTGTCGAGGCCGTAACCCGGGAAGCGCAGGTGAGTTACCGAACAGGCCGTGGAGGCGGCACTCAACGCTTGCTGGAGATTCGACAGTGTCCGCAGACGTGCTCTCCTGTCCGCGATCGGTACGACCGGCGGCGCGATATTCGCACCCGCTGCAGGCGGGATAGCCTGCTGCGCAGGTGGGTCGATGTCGATCGCGTGGTGGTCCGGGTGTGCGGCTCCGGGGCCAGCGTCGCGGGCGGGCAGCAAGGTGCGTGGCCGCAAGGCCGCGACGGTTGGCGACGCAGCCCGTGGCGCAGGCGGGTCGATGTCGATGACGTGGTGGTCCGGACGTGCGGCTCCGGGGTCAGCGTCGCGGGTGGGGGGCGATGTGCGTGGCCGCAAGGCCGCGATGGCCGGCGACGTGGTGCGTGCCGCCGGCGCGGCCGGCCGTTCCGGGGCGCCGTGCGTCCCACCCGAGCCATCGCGGGTCGCGGGTCCATTCTGTGGAGAGAGGGGGCGCGCAGTTGCGGTGGAGCGGCTTGGTATCGAAGTCGTCATACAGCGAAGTGACGGGCGGTGGACCGGCGGATGGTTAAACGGAACTGCAATATAGGAACCGTCCGACCCGCTACCCGCCTGCGATGCGAAACCATGTGACATCGCCCGAAGAGGGCGCGGGTGGTATCGGGAGCGGGTCTGCGCCCCTCGCGCTTGCTGCCCGGCACCTGGCGCGGGTGCAACGCCGATGGGGTCTCTGACCAGGTGTCCACCTCCCTGTGCGGACCGGCACGACCGTCGGGCAATGGCTGCTCGGGCAGCGGCTGGCCCATGCGCAGCGCATGCTGGAGACCACGCGCCAGCCGATCGACGTGATCGTGCAGCACGCGGGCTTCGGCAGCGCGGTGTCGCTGCGGCAGCATTTCAGCCGCGCGTATCACATCTCGCCGAGCGCATATCGCGCGCTGTTCGCGCAGACGTGATGCCGGGCGTCACTTGCCGAGTTCGTGGCCGATTATGCCGCCCGCCACGGCGCCGCCGAGCGTGCAGGTGGCCAGCATCGTTTTTGTTGTCCAGCGCGTCATGATGGGCTCGCGAGGACTGCCGGTGCTGACCATCCAGCAAGCGGCATGCCGCTGCCTGCACCGGGGCATCAGCGGGAGCGGAAGGGCCCGCTTCTTACAGGAACAGCGGATAGGCGTGCGACAGCGCAATCACCGCGACTTGCGCCACCACCAGCAGCACCAGCGGCGACAGGTCCAGGCCGCCGAGCGGCGGCAGCACGCGGCGGATCGGGCGCAGCAGCGGGTCGATCAGCGTGCTGAGTATCGAGGCCATGGGCGCATGCGGTGCCACCCACGACAGGATCGCCGAGACGATGGTGATCCATACCAGCACATTGAACCCCCACTTCAGCACGGTGAACAGCGCCGCCAGGAAGCCGAACGGCAGCAAGCCCAGCGGGCTCGCTCCGAGTGCGGCGACCAGCAGCAACAGGTAGACCAGCGCCGTCAGGTAGGCCGCCACCAGCGATGACCAGTCGAGATAGCCCGTGGCCGGAATGATCCGGCGCAGCGGATGCACCAGCCAGCCCGTCAGCTGGAAGATGCCCTGCGACAGCGGATTGCGCGGTGACAGCCGCACCGCCTGCGTCCACGCGCGCAGGAGCAGCGCGGCGCCGAACAGGGTGAAGAGGGTGTCGAGCAGAAAACGCGTGATATCGCCGAACATGCGTCCGGTTCTCCTATGGTCGGTCGGGTGAGGCGGAAGCCGGAGCGCGGGCGATGGCTTTCCGGCCGCGTATTGTCGCATGGGTGGCGGGCCACCACGTGCGATGGCGCATGGCACGCACCGCCAGCGCATGCGCGAGGCCCGCGAGGGTTCCATCGCGGCCGCACCGGTTGTCCGCGGCGTACCGAAAGGGTTCGCACGCGCAGGCAGATTTTCGTCTTCGGAGGCGGCCTGTGCGGCGTGGCGAATCATGATGCCTGTTTTCGATCTTGCGTGAAGCGGTAGATTTCCCCAATGAAAATCAGCCGTCCTCCGTCGCCCAGCTCGCCCGCTTCGTCGTCGCCCGCCGCGCAGGGCCCATCCGGTGTTCAGGCGCAGGCCGAGCCGTCCGGCAGCGAGCGGCCGGTTGACGGCGGTCCGCTGGCATCGCTTGCGCATCTGAGCCAGACGCGCCGCTCGGCCCTCAAGCGACCCGCCGGCGATGACGGTGCCAGCGGTTCCGGCGAGCCTGCCGCCAAGAAGCGGCGGCTCTCGGTCTCGTTCGACGTGCCCGTTTCCGACGGGGCGGGGGTGCGCCGGCAGGTGGTCAGGCGCCCCACGGCCGATCGCCGGCAAGCCACCATCAATCGGCGGATTGCCGTGAACCAGGGGGCGTTTCTCAACCGGACGCTGGCGAGCAAGCAACCCATCGTGCGTCTGCTGCAAGGCGAGCTCGGGGCCGAAATCGCGCGCCATCTGCCTCCGGAAGACCAGCACCGACTTGAGGCAACGGTGCCGCGGCCGGGCAACAAGCGCAGCGAACACGCGCGCTTGTTGCCACCGCAACTGGGCGGCGTGTACCTGAATTCGGACGAAGAAGCGCTTGCATACGCATTGTCCGAGGCCGATGTGCACGGGGTGCCGTTCTCCGCCGACGTGCTGCTCGATCGGGCCGGCTGGCTATTGCAGGCGGGGACGCGAGCCGCCGCCATGCCGGGCGTGGTACCGACCGACCCGCTGCGCGATGCGATGGATGAAGCCGAAGCGCGGCTGATGCAGACCTTCGATCGCGCCGGACCGCGGGCGCAGGCACGAGGCGGTGTGCAACCTGATCGCGTCGTGCGCTTATGCCGGCACGTTGGACGATGCCTTGCGCTTTGCACAAGCGGCCCTTTCGCCGCAGCGCTTCCGCACGCTGCCGCCCGGCGAGCAGCCCGGGGCATTGGCCGCGCTCGCAGAACATCTCGATAACACCGAAGAGATGGAGTGGGGCCGGACGGACGCGGTGGCCGACGAAGAGATGCGCCAGGAGCGCGAGGAAGAGCTGGACGACCTGCATCTCGACGGGATGTCGAGCACCATGCCCCTGCTGCTCGACGCGGCTCGCCGGATCGGCACGATGCCTTCCGGGGCTGCGTGCCTGCTGGCGCGATCCGTGGTCAGCCTGCTTGATCGCCAACTGCCGAACGTCGCGACACAGCAAGCGGCACTCGATCTGCTCGACACCCAACTGCCGTATCTGCAAGGGGACGAACGGAGCGCGGCGCTCGCGCACCTGGCGACAATCTTTGCCCGCTTCGAACAGCCCCAGGATCAGCGGCGGGCGCTGAACATGTTGTTGCGATGTCCGCCCGGCACGCTGCCTTCCGATGACCGGCTGTCGCACTTGAACGCCGCCGCGCAGGTGACCGTGACGCATACGGTTTTTCGCCAGTTGACCGACGTGGCCGATGACGGCGTACGCAACGAAGCGCTGGCCCTGCTCGACAATCAGCTGGGGCTGGATCGGCTCGGTCGCTTCCCCTGCGGGGCGCTGCAATCCCTGCTGAGCGATGCTGCCATGCTGAACGTGCCGGCGGGCAGCCGGCAGCCACTGCTTGCGCTCGTGGAGCGCACGCTCGACGCGCTGCCCGGCGAGCGCATCGTTCCACCGATGCGGCAGTTGTTGTTGCGCGCATTCCAGCCGCCGGCCGAGAATCTTCCCGAATCGGAGCAGCAGGCCTGGGCCGGATTCAACCAGCAAATGCGACAGGCCTGGCTACGCTTGCTTCCGCGCGTGCCGGCGGTCCAGAGTGCAGACCTGCTCGTTTTTGCGGCCGCCGTCGACCCCGAGATGTTGCCGGTCGTGCTGAGCCGGCTTGCCGCCGTAGCACCGGAAACACACCGTGCCATGCTGGCAGGCATCGGCGAGCCGCAGCGCGAAGTCTTCGCCAACGCCATCGTCCATGCCTGGATGCCGGCGCCGGAGGCCGCGTACGAAGTCCTGCATCAGATATTGTCCGCGCAGCCTCCCGCACAGCAGGCGACGGCTGCCGCGTCGCTTGCCGCGACCTTCGCCTGGGCCGCGTCGGCGGCTGCCGGCATGCCGCACGAGGCCGTGTCGTCCGCAATGGAGGCTGCCGCGACGCGTGTCCTCAGCGCGATGCCGTCCGACCAGCTCGTGCCGGCGCTCGCCGCCTGCATCCGGCGCGACGAGTTCCCACTGCTGCCCGCGGCAGCCTTACTGCATCTGCGCAACCTCGGCCTTGCCGACGAAGGGCGGGCGCTGGCGGCGCTGACCGACACGCTGAGCGCGGAGGCGCCACCTACGCGTGCGCTGGCATTTGCGTTTGTGATGGCTCGGCTGGCTGCATGCGTGGCGGACCAGGCGGATGGATTTGCGCGCCTGGCGCGCCAGCTTTCGCCCAATGCGGCACACACATGGGCGCAGCAACTGCAAGCGGGGCTCGACGAGGCGCTTCGCTTGCAGCTGGCATCCGGACCGCGCCCGGACCTGGCACCGGTCGACACGCACAACCCGTACGTGACGGCGCGCGCCATGGTCGACGCGCTGCACGCGTACCTCGCTGGTGGACGCGTCTGATCTATCGGCTGATCGTTGGCGGCCCCGGAACCGGAGGGGCGCAATGGCGGCGGCGGATCCCGATCGCCCGACCGGGGCCGGGCGGGGCTGACGATCGCGCGCTCGACGGGTCCACGGCACAACGTGGGTCGCCGCCGCTGCGTCGCCTTCCGCTCCCGATCAGTTGGCCACCACCGGGAAATTCGCCTGCCACACCGCACTCTGCACGCGCACCGGCCTGGGAATCAGCTTCTGCTGGTGGAACAGGTCGGCCACCTGCTGCTGCGTGGCAATCACCTCGGGCGTGATCGGCGTGACGCCGTAGGGCACGCGTCGCAGCCAGGTTTCCACCACCGGCTGCTCGATGCCCAGCTTGGGCGACAGCAGGGCCGCGGTTTCCCGCGGATGCCGGTTGACCCACAGGCCGGTGGTGCGCAACTGCGCGAGGATGGCGTTGACCACGCGCGGGTGCGTCTGCACGAAGCCCGGCGTCGCCTCATAGAAGTTGAACGGCGAAGGCAGCCCGGTGTAGTCGGCGAGCGTGCGCACCTTCAGCGCTTTCTGCGCGAGCGCGTAGTACGGGTCCCAGACCACCCAGGCGTCCACCGCGCCGCTCTCGAAGGCGGCGCGCGCCTCGGCGGGCGGCAGGTAGATCGGCTGGATGTCCTGCACCGTCAGGTTGGCGCGCTTGAGCAACTGCACCAGCAGGTAGTTGGAGCTCGATCCCTTTTGCAGTGCGATGCGCTTGCCCTTGAGGTCCGCCACGCCGCGCGCGGGCGAGCTGTCGAGCACGAACAGGGCTTCGTTGGTGATCGCGCCCGGCTCGGCGCCCACATAGACGAACTGCGCGCCGGCGGCCTGCGCGAACACAGCGGGCGGCGCGCCGGTGTAGCCGAAGTCGATGCTGCCGGCGTTGAGCGCCTCCAGCAGCTGCGGGCCGGCGGGGAATTCCTTCCACTCGATCCGGTAGCCGAGGTCGGCGAGGGGCTTGTCCAGTGAGCCCTGCGCTTTCAGCACGGCCAGCAGGCCCGCTTTCTGGAAGCCGATGCGTACCGTGCCGGCCGGATCGGCCGCCAGCGCCATCCCGCCGCACAGGGCCAGGCCCGCGCCGAGCAGCGTGGCGAGCCAGCGTCGGCGGCGGATGAACGGGGTGGCGGTGGCGTGGGGCGATGGGGCTTGCATGGGTCCTCCTGCGGCAGGTGCCGCGCGTTTGCGTTGGCTCGATGCCGTCGATGCTACGGACCGGCCGCGCCCGACGGAACGAACAAGATCGCATGTGCATAGACGCCGCGGGGCGCAGTTGTCCTGTCGACGCGAGACGTCCACGGGCGGCCGCCCTGCCGGCTGGTCGTCTGGCGGGTTTGTGTCTATGCTTGGCAGCATCGTCCTCCTGAAGGAGGGCATGATGATCGACACCCGCCGCATCGGGTTCGCACTGATGCTGTTGCTGCCCGCCGCTCACGCCGAAGACGACCTGCAGAACCGCGGCCACGATCCCTTCTTCCAGATATCCTCGGTCATTCCCGACTGCCCCGAGCCCGCCGGCCCGCGCGTGAGCGAGGCCGAGTAGGCGCGAGTCGCACCACCGCATCGAGCACGGCAACCACTGCTGGGTGGAAGGGCGATGCCGCCTGCCCAATGCCTTCACCTACGACGAGGAGATCGCCGACAGCGCGCGCCGCCGGCTGCAATGGCTGTCGGCCAACATGCCCGCATGGCGGCAGAGCACTTTGTGGGTGACCGTGTGGCAGCGCTGGATGCTGGTGCAGGGCTGCGTGGCGCCGGGTTTTGCGGTGGGGCCGTTCATCGACGCGTTGCGCGAGGTGCCGGATGTCGAGCGCGTGATCGACGAGACGACCGCGCACCCCGAGCGGGGCGTGCCCTATGCGCGCTATCGTTCCGCCGCACCCGCACCCGGCGCGAAAGCCGGCGATGCCGGCAACGGCGACAGGAAGCGGTGAGCCGCGCGCACGGGGGGGCCGCAGGGCCAGGCGTGGACTGCGCGGCTCGGTGATGCCAGGCAAGCAGGCCGCAACGAGGCCGTGCGGCCCGCAGTTACCTTGCTCCGGGTGGCGGCCTGAATGCCGCCTACCAGTATCCCAGTCCCTTCCACCACGCTCCGCCGATCACTGCGAAGATCAGCAGTTCGACCAGACTCATCACGAAGCCCACGCGCCACCAGTTGCCCATCGTGACGTAGCCGCTGCCGAAGATGATCGGCGAGGTGCCGGTGGCATAGTGCGTCAGCGTCATCATGATGGCCGAGCCGGCGGTCATCATCAGCACGAACGGGACCAGGTAGGCGGGCGGAATCAATTGCGCCCCAACGGCGAGGAATGCGAGCAGCATTGCGCTCACATGCGCCGTGGTGCTCGCGAACAGGTAGTGCGAGAACACGAAGGCCAGCACCAGGACCGCGGCGATCAGTGGTCAGCCCATTCCGCTGGCGACGATGGCGCCCTTCATGCTTTCAGAAAACCAGGCGATCACGCCGATCTTGTTCAGTTGCTCGGCCATCATTACCAGCGCGCTGAACCATACCAGCGTGTCCCAGGCGCTCTTCTCCGACAGCACGTCGTCCCAGTCGATGGTGCCGGTGATGATCAGCACGAACAAGCCGAGGAAGGCGACCACCGTCGGGTCCAGGGTGAACGCCGGCCCGAATAGCATCGCCGGTACGTTCGCCCACAGCACCAGCAGCAGGCCGAAGGTGCCCATCATCACCTTCTCCTTGGGCGCCAGCGATCCCATCCGTGCCAGCTCGGTGCGCGCGTACTCCACCGCATTGGGCGTCACCTTCAGCTCTGGCGGCGACAGCAGGTAGATCACGAGCGGCATCACCGCCAGGCAGACCAGCCCGGGCAGCAACATGCACAGCGCCCAGGTCGTCCAGGACAGGTGAAAACTCTGGTTGGTCGCCCTGGCGACCTAGTACCTCAGCACAGAGGTTATGACAGTTTGGGTAGGTTGTAGGACAGGCAAGCAGTTGTGGTCAACGAGCAGCTCAATGCTGCGAGCGATGCCTGCTTGCCGGCGG
>CAKKOY010000096.1 GCA_919592095.1 Ralstonia syzygii subsp. syzygii
TGGCGTCACCGCGCCTTCCGTCCATCACATGGTGCTTAACCTCGAACGTGATGGACTACTCCGCCGGCAAGCAGGCATCGCTCGCAGCATTGAGCTGCTCGTTGACCACAAATGCTTGCCTGTCCTACAACCTACCCAAACTGTCATAACCTCTGTGCTGAGGTACTAGGATCGCCAGTGCCCCCGGGCGGTTATGATCGTCTCATTGTAGAGTCGGCAGAGCGTGCATCGCAGACACGCCCGGCGGAGGGAGAGAGACGACATGACCACCACCATCTACCAGAAGACCGACAAGGGCCACGAAGAAATCCGCACGCGCTCGCACCGGCTCGACCAGAAGCACCGCGCGCTGCTGCTGATGGTCAATGGCGAGAAGACCTGTGACGATATCCTCTCCCAGCTGCAGCCGCTGGGCATGCAGCAGACGGAGTTCGACGAACTGGAGCAAGGCGGCTACATCCGTCCGCACGTGGCCGACACGCCGCCCCCGCCCACTGCCCCGGCACCCCAAAGTGCGCCATCCAACGCATCGCCCCCGACGGGCAACGTGGCGCGTCCCCCGGTCGACGGACACGGCGTCGAGGGCTACCAGCGCCTCTACCGCTTCTACACCGAGACCATCAGCCGCTACCTCGGCCTGCACGGCCACCTGCTCGAGATGAAGGTCGAAAAGGCCACCAGCCTCGCCGAGCTGATCGCCCTGCGCGACGCGCTCAAGGCCGCCCTGTCCAAGACGCGCGGCGAGCCGGATACCAGCAACATGATTGCGCAACTGGATCTGCTGATCGACGAGGCGACGAACTGACCCTGCGCGCCGCGCAATCGCTTGGGGCACGGGAATCCTGCCCGGGACGGCTACTGCTGCCCCCGTGACTTGAAGGTGGACTGGTCAATCTCGACCTCACGGTTGTGATCGGTCTCGTGATGCCCGGCGTCCGTCTCGGGCCGGTCCTTGTTGGCGGCGTCCGTGTTGGGGCTGCGGTTTTTCTCGTCCTGACGTCTTTGCAGGATATCCCGCCTCGTGTCGTCGATCCCGCGCTGCACGTCAGGATCCTTGGTCGGGTTGAGGTCTCTTTGCTCTGCTGTTGCGGCCAGTCCTGTTCTTGCCGCCAGAGCAAGACAAGTCAGTGCGGCAGCCGTCTCCAATCGCATGATTCACCTCCCGGCCGATGCGAAAAAAGTATAGGTTCGAAACACACAGCGTGCTACCGGGATGACGGATTAACGTGAACTGGGTAGCGATCCCGATGTTGCATGGGCTGGCGGTTTCTCCAGCATTCGAATGCCGGGACGCCCTTGCCGACCCGAAAAAAACAAAGGGCCGCTGTGACGCGGCCCTCCTGGCTGATTCGATCGCAAATGACGACGCTCAGATTTCCACACCCTGGCTCTGCAGGTACTCGTCATACGTGCCGAGATAATCGGTCAGCGTCCCATCCGGCCGCACTTCGATGACGCGCGTGGCCAGGCCGCTGACGAACTCGCGGTCGTGCGAGACGAAGATCAGCGTGCCGTCGAACTTGTCCAGCGCGACCTGCAGCGACTCGATCGACTCCATGTCCATGTGGTTGGTCGGCTCGTCCAGCGCCAGCACGTTGTGGCGGCCCAGCATCAGCTTGCCCCAGATCATGCGGCCCTTCTCGCCGCCGGAGAGCACCTTGACGGACTTCTTGATGTCGTCGGCCGAGAACAGCAGGCGGCCCATCGTGCCGCGCAGGGATTGGTCATCGTCGCCGGCCTGGGTCCACTGGCTCATCCAGTCCATCAGGTCGCGGTCTTCGGGGAATTCTTCGTAGGTGTCCTGCGGCATGTAGCCGACGTTGGCGTTCTCGGCCCACTTGATGGTGCCGCCATCGACTTCAATGCCGCGCTGCACGCCAGTCGTGACCGAGTGGTTGAGCAGACTGCGCAGCAGCGTGGTCTTGCCCGCACCGTTCTCGCCGATGATGGCGATCTTTTCGCCCGCGCGCACGGCCATGGTCAGGCCGTCGAATATCTTGCGGTCGTACGTCTTGCGCACGTTGTCGGTCTCCACCGCCAGGTTGTGCAGCTTCTTCTCCATCTCGAAGCGGATGAACGGGTTCTGGCGCGACGACGGCTTGATGTCTTCCACCTTGATCTTGTCGATCATCTTCAAGCGCGACGTGGCCTGACGCGCCTTGGACTTGTTGGCCGAGAAGCGGCGCACGAAGTCTTGCAGATCAGAGATGCGCTCCTTGGCGCGCGCATTGGCGGCCTGCAAGCGTTCACGCGCCTGCATGGAGGCTTCCATGTAGTCGTCGTAGTTGCCCGGGTAGACCTTGAGCGTGCCGTAGTCCATGTCGGCCATGTGGGTGCAGACCGAGTTCAGGAAGTGGCGATCGTGGGAGATGATGATCATGGTGGAATTGCGCTCGTTGAGCACCGATTCCAGCCAGCGGATCGTGTTGATGTCGAGGTTGTTGGTCGGTTCGTCCAGCAGCAGGACGTCGGGGTTCGAGAACAGCGCCTGCGCCAGCAGCACGCGCAGCTTCCAGCCGGGGGCGACGTTGCTCATTGGGCCCTGATGCTGGTCGGTCGGGATGCCGACGCCCAGCAGCAGCTCGCCGGCGCGCGCTTCGGCAGTGTAGCCGTCGTACTCGGCGTACTTGGCCTCCAGATCGGCGGCCTTCATGTAGTCGTCGTCGGTGGCTTCCGGGTTGGCGTAGATGGCGTCGCGCTCTTGCGCGGCAGCCCACATCTCGGTGTGGCCCATCATCACCACGTCCAGCACGCGCATGTCTTCATAGGCGAACTGGTCCTGGCGCAGCTTGCCCAGGCGCACGCCCGGCTCCAGCATCACATTGCCGCCCGACGACTCCAGGTCGCCACCCAGGATCTTCATGAAGGTGGACTTACCGCAGCCGTTGGCGCCGATCAGGCCATAGCGATTGCCCTCGCCGAACTTGACCGAGATGTTCTCGAACAAGGGCTTGGGCCCGAACTGCATGGTGATATTGGCGGTGGAAAGCACGTGGAAACCTTGATGGAAAAAGCGGTGAGCGACGCCGGCTGGCTACAAACCCGGCGCCATCTGGAAAAGCTGTAATTTTACCATCCGCCGGTGACGCGGATGGGCCGCCGGCTAGCCGTGCAGCGTCGGGTAGCCCGACAGGCGCAATGTAAAGCCATCCGCGTCCACATCCAGCTCGGCCTGCGCGCCGACGGGCAGCGTCGCCTTGGTCGGACAATGGCCGAACGGCAGGCCGCTGACCACCGGGATCGACAGGTGCTCGGCCAAGTAGGCGAGCATGGTGTCGAAGCCGTAGCCGGCGTCGTAGGGCGTGGTCTTGTAGCCGGAGAAATCGCCCAGCACCAGCGCCTGCTGCGCATCCAGCACGCCGGCCTGCTGCAGCTGCAGCAGCATCCGCTCGACGCGGTAGGGGTGCTCGTTGATGTCCTCGACGAAGAGGATGCCGTCGCGGATGTCCGGCAGGTACGGCGTGCCGATCAGGCTGCACAGCATCGCCAGGTTGCCGCCCCACAGCGTGCCGGCGTAGCGGCCCGGACGCGCGCAGTCGCCGGGCTGCGGCGCGTCCACGCGCAGGGTGTAAGCCGGATTGCGCAGGATGCCCCAGAAGTGCTCGACCATGAACGGATCGACCGTCTCCAGCCCGAAGTCCGAGCACACGTGCGGCCCGGCGAAGGTCACGCCGCCGGTCGCGGCCAGGTAGGCCAGCGAGAACGCGGTGAAATCGCTGTGGCCGACGATGATGGCGTCGGTCTCCTGTGCACGCCGGCCGATGCCAATGAAGTCGATGCGGTCCAGCAGCCGCGTCAGCCCGTAGCCCCCTCGGATGGCCATGGCGATCTCCTGGCCGCTGCCGGTGCCGAGCTGGTGCAGATCGGCCAGCCGCGCCAGCTCGCCGCCGGCAAAGCGCTGGTGCTTGCGCGCCAGGCACGCCTGGTTGAGCACCGTGCAGCCCTGCCCTTGCAGGAACGCCACGCCGCGCTCGGCGGTGGCGGAATCGTTCGGATAACCGGAGGGCGCGATCAGGCGGACAGTGGTCATGCGGCGGAAGCGGAATCGTCGGGGCCGGGGGCCACGCGCGCGGCGCGCTGGCTGGCGCGCCGCTCGGCGAAGAAGGCACGCAGCATGTCGCCGCATTCCTGCGCGAGCACGCTGCCGATGATAGCGGTCTGGTGGTTCAGGCGCGTCTCGGCAAACAGGTCCAGCACGCTGCCGGCCGCGCCGGTCTTGGGGTCGGGCGCGCCGTAGACGAGGCGCGCCACGCGGGCGTGCAGCATGGCGCCCGCGCACATCACGCACGGCTCCAGCGTCACGAACACTTCGCATTCGGGCAAGCGGTAGTTGCCCAGCCTGACGGCGGCCTGCCGCAACGCACGCATCTCCGCGTGGGCGGACGGATCGTGCGTGCCGATCGGTGCGTTGTAGCCGACCCCGACGATCTCGTTGCCGCGCACCACCACCGCACCCACCGGCACCTCGCCCTCGCCCCAGGCCAGCCGGGCCTGCACCAGCGCCTGCTGCATCCAGTAGCCGTCGCGCTCGTGGGCAGACATGCCTGGCGATGGCGTCAACACGTGGGGTGTCGTCATGCGCGTCGGATGGAGCGGATCAATCCTGCTCGTGCGGACGCGCGAGCTTCACGTCCGCCCAGCAATTGGGGGTTTCGTACAGCACCAGTTTGGACAGGCGCAGATGGTGTCCATAGACGTTGCGGAACACCGGCTCGAGGATGTCGAACGCGATCTGCGCGAGGTTCTCGACCGTGGGCACGTCGTCCAGCACCACGGTCTTGTGGCCGCCCTCCATGCCGTCGAGGAACTCGACCAGCTTGGTGTCGCCGCGATAGACCAGGAAAGCGTGGTCCCACAGCTCGACCAGGTGCTTGGTGGCGAGCGTCTTCACGTCGCCGAAGTCGAGGATCATGCCGTCGTCGGTGGACTTGTCGTTGTGCAGCACTTCGCCGGTCAACGTCAGTTCGAGCTCGTAGCGGTGGCCGTGCAAATTGCGGCATTGACCGGCGTGCCGCGGGATGCGATGGCCGGCATCGAATTCGAGCCGGCGCGTGATGGAAACGGTCTTGGTCATGGAGCGAGGTGGCGGCAGCGCGGGCCGCGCGACGGCTGGATCGGACTGGACAGGGATGCAGCCGCCTCTAGCGGATGCCCAGCATCTTATGGGTTTGCAACGACAGATGCCAGCGCGGACGGCGCTGGCACAGATCGACGGCCAGCGCCGTATTCTGGCGCGCCATCGGCCCATCCATGGGCTGCAGGAAGAAATGCCGGAAATCCAGCCGTTCGTATGCGTCGAGGTCCTGGTCCTGCTGCGGGATCACCACCTTGAGCTCGTCGCCGCGGGTGACGACCAGCTCGGCGCCCATCTTCGGGCTCACGCAAACCCAGTCGATGCCGTCTGGTACGGCGAGGGTGCCGTTGGTCTCGATGGCGATCTCGAAGCCGCGCGCGTGCAGCGCGTCGATGAGGAGCCGGTCGAGCTGCAGCAGCGGCTCGCCGCCGGTGCAGACCACCAATGGCCGGCCGGCCGTGGCGTCGGCCGGCCATTGGGCGGCGACGGTGTCGGCCAAGGCATCGGCGGTGGGGTATTTGCCGCCCTGCGTGCCGTCCGTGCCGACGAAGTCGGTGTCACAGAACTGGCAGATGGCGGTGGCGCGGTCGGCCTCGCGGCCGCTCCACAGGTTGCAGCCCGCAAAGCGGCAGAACACGGCTGCGCGGCCGGTGTTGGCACCCTCGCCCTGCAGCGTGTAGAAGATTTCCTTGACGGCGTAAGTCATGTCTGAACGGTGGCATTCACAGGGGCGCTACTCCATCCCCCCGCAAACCGTACCAGTGATCAACTCGGTATTGTTTCACAAATCGGGATAACCCGCAGAAGGACAGAAGAACGCCAGCGCCACAAACGAGAGCATGCCCTCCGGTGTCAGCCACGCCGCCTTGGCGCATCCACATCGCTTGCCGGGCGATGTCCCGCGCGACGGGCGTCGGGAACACGCGCGCCGTCCGTCCCTGTTCGCGCGATTCGCGTGAAAATCGCCGCAATACGATATACCGCATTTATCGCCCTAAGACGATATCTTGCATTTATCACTTTTGCGCGATAAGCTGCCTTCATCGTCTTGGAGCGATCTGCATGGACATGCTGCTAGCCTCAGCGCCGCAACTGTCGGCCCACCTCAAGTCGCTGCGCAAAGCCCGGGGGCTCACGCAGGCTCAGCTCGGCGCGCTGATCAACGTCAGCCAGAACCGCATCGCCGATATCGAAAAAGACCCGGGCGCGGTCGGCTTCGAGCAACTGCTGCGTCTGCTGCATGCCCTCGGCGCGCAACTGCTCGTACGCACGGCCGTCGCCACGGACACGGCCGCCGCGCCCGCCGCCGACTGGTAAGCCATGGCCCGCCCCGAACTGCACCTCTGGATGAACGGCGAGCACGTCGGCGTGTGGACGGCCAGCCGTGCCGGCGTGCCGATCCTGCGCTACGACGAGGGATGGCTGCGTTCGCCCAATGTCCGGCCGCTGTCCCTGTCGCTGCCGATTCCGGCCGGCGTGCCGGAGCTGCGCGGACAGATGGTCGACGACTACTTCGATAACCTGCTGCCCGATGCCCAACCCATCCGCGAACGGGTGCGGCGCCGCTTCGGGCTCGCCTCGACCGAAGCGGCCGAACTGCTGGCCGCGATCGGCCGCGATTGCGTGGGGGCCGTGCAACTGCTGCCGCCGGGCATGGCGCCGGCAGGCTTCGACCGCATCGACAGCGAGCCGCTGTCCGACCCGCAAGTCGACGTGCTGCTGCGCAACCTCACCCACCTGCCCGCCCCCGGCGAAGACGCCGACGACCTCGACGCCTTCCGCATCTCGATCGCCGGCGCGCAGGAGAAAACCGCCTTGCTGCGCATCGGCGACACGTGGCATCGCCCGCTGGGCGCCACGCCGACCACGCACATCCTCAAGCTGCCGCTCGGCCTGATCGGCAACATCCGCGCCGACATGCAGGATTCGGTCGACAACGAATGGCTGTGCGCGCAACTGCTGGCGGCCTGGGGGCTGGAGGTGGCCCGCACCGAGATCGCCCGCTTCGGCGCGCGCAGGGTGCTGGCGGTCGAGCGCTTCGACCGCCGCTGGATGGCCGATCACACCTGGATCGCCCGGCTGCCGCAGGAAGATTTCTGCCAGGCCACCGGCACCCCCGCGCACCGCAAATACGAAAGCGACGGCGGCCCCGGCATGCGCGCGTGCCTGGATCTGCTGTCCGCCTCGGAACAGGCCATCGACGACAAGCGCCGCTTCGTGCTGGCCCAGCTCGCCTTCTGGCTGCTTGCCGCCACCGACGGGCACGCGAAGAACTTCTCGCTCGCCATTGGGCGCGGCGGGCGCTTCCGCATGACGCCGCTCTATGACGTGCTATCGGTCTGGCCGATCGTCGGCGACGGGCCGAACCAGCTGTCGCCGTATCGCGCGCGGCTGGCGATGGTCCTGCGCGGCAAGAACGCGCACGCGCGGCTGACCGACATCCACGTGCGCCACTGGCAAGCGCTGGCGGCGCAATCCGGCGTGCCGGACGCGTTCGCCCGCATGCAGGCGCTGGTGGAGCGCGTGCCGGCGGGTCTCGACCAGGTCGAGGCGATCCTGCCGCGCGACTTCTCCGGCCGGGTCTGGGACAGCGTGCGCACCGGCGTGCTCGCGCAGGCCGAACGCTTCCTCGCCGAACCCGCCATCGCACCATGACCGCAAACCCGCGTCCCGATGTCCTGCGCCGCGTACCGCCCGGCATCTGGGTCCTGGGGGGCGTCAGCCTGCTGATGGACATCGCCTCCGAGATGATCCACAGCCTGCTGCCGATGTTCATGGTCTCGGCGCTGGGCGCGAGCGCGCTCACGGTCGGCCTCATCGAGGGGCTGGCCGAGTCGACGGCGCTGATCGTCAGGATCTTCTCGGGCGTACTGAGCGACTACCTCGGCAGGCGCAAGGGGCTGGCGGTGTTCGGCTATGCGCTGGGCGCGCTGTCCAAGCCGCTGTTCGCCATAGCGCCCACGGCCGGCATCGTGCTGACCGCCCGACTGCTGGACCGTATCGGCAAGGGCGTGCGCGGCGCACCGCGCGATGCACTGGTCGCCGACATCGCACCGCCGGAACTGCGCGGCGCGGCCTTCGGGCTGCGGCAATCGCTCGACACCGTGGGCGCATTTCTCGGGCCGCTGCTGGCGGTAGGGCTCATGCTGCTATGGGCGAACGATTTCCGCGCGGTGTTCTGGGTGGCGGTGGTGCCGGGCCTGCTCTCGGTGGCGCTGCTGGCCTTCGGCCTGCGCGAACCGGTGGCCCGGGGGGCCGCGCACCGCACCAACCCGATCCGCCGCGCCAACCTGCAGCGGCTCACCGGCGCCTACTGGTGGGTCGTCGCCATCGGCGCCGTCTTTACGCTCGCCCGTTTCAGCGAAGCGTTTCTCGTGCTGCGCGCCCAGCGGGGCGGCGTGCCGATCGCGCTGGTGCCGCTGGTGATGGTGGCGATGAACGTGGTCTATGCGCTGGCCGCCTATCCGTTCGGCAAGCTGTCCGACCGCGTCAGCCATACCGGCTTGCTGGCGCTGGGCCTCGTCGTGCTGATCGCCGCGGACCTCGTGCTGGGCACCACCGACCACTGGGGCGCCGTGCTGGCGGGCGTCGCGCTGTGGGGCATCCATATGGGCATCACGCAGGGGCTGCTGGCAACCATGGTGGCCGACACCGCCCCCGCCGACCTGCGCGGCACCGCCTATGGCGTCTTCAACCTGGTCAGCGGCAGCGCCATGCTGGTGGCCAGCGCCCTGGCAGGCTGGCTGTGGGACGCCCACGGCGCCGCCGCAACCTTCCACGCCGGCGCCGTGTTCTGCGGGCTGGCGCTGGCCCTGCTCGCCCTCGGCCGCCCGTGGCAAGCGGCATCGCGCTGACCGCTCAGACGGCGCTCGGCAGCCGCTGGAACCACTCGGCCAGAAAGTCCAGCATCGCCCGCAGGGCCGTCGGCAGGCAGGCAGGCAGGCAGGCAGGTTGAGGCGACCTTCGGCGACATCGTGTTCCGCCTGCCCCTCAAGGACGCGCGCCCCATGCCGCTCATCGGCACCACAGGCTCGCTCAAGGGGGCTGGCCGACACCGTGCATTACACTGCCGTCGAATTGCGCCCGCAGGTCGGACATGCTTGCTGTACTGGCACGAACCGCACACCGGCATAAACGTCGTGCACGTGGAAGACCTCGAAGCGGTATCACCCACACCAACATCGCCGTGCCGGACGGCAGCGCGCAGCATCTGACGGACACCCTGCGCATTCTTCGAGACGCCTGATGGCGACCTTGCATTAAATCTTCGACCCGCTGTGCGGCTGGTGCTACGGCGCCGTGCCACTGGTGGAAGCGGCCCGCACGGTACCGGGCCTGACCGTCGCCTTCCACGGCGGCGACATGCTGGCCGGCCCCAACCGCCGCATGGTGACGCCGCAATGGCGCAGCTACGTGATGCCGCACAACCACCGCATCGCCGAGCTGACCGGCCAGCCCTTCGGCACGCCCTACTTCGAGGGCCTGCTGCGCGACACCACCGCCGTGATGGACTCCGAACCGCCGATCACGGCAGCGCTGGCGGCACAGGCCATCGACGGACGCGGCCTCGACATGATCTACCGGGTGCAACGCGCGCACTATGAAGACGGCCTGCGCATCGCCGATGTGCCGGTCCTGCGCGAGCTGGCCGTCGACCTCGGTCTGCCCGCCGACGCGTTCGATGCCGAATTCGCGCGGCAGTCCGGTGCGCTCACGCAGCAGGACATCGCAGCCAGCCGGCGCCTGCTCGATCGCGTGGGCGGCCAGGGTTTCCCGACCTTCGCGCTGGAAGACGGCGATGGCCGGATGGGCGTGGTGGACATCGGCGCATGGCTGGGCCGCCCCGAGGCATGGGCACAGGCCCTGGCACAGCATCTGGCGGCCGGCACCGCCGCGCCCGCGGCAGTCGCTGCGCATGAAACCGCGCCGGCCTGCGGCCCCGAAAACTGCGCACTGCCCGGCGCGTCCACCTGACCCGGCCGGCATTCAGGACGATGCGCCGCCCTCCCGCAGCGACCATCGTCCTTTCTCGTCATAGCGCGTCTTGCCGAGCCAACTGTCGATCAGCACGAACTCGCGCACGGTCCAGGAAATCGGCTCGACCGGCTTCGGCGCAAAACCGCCGCGGTCATACAGCAGCGTGATATGCGGCACGAAGCGCGCCTTCGGAACGCGCAGCCGGGCGCGCTCCAGCGCCCCGCCCAGCGCGTGCTGGAAATCGATCAAGGCATGCAGGCCGGCACCGCCCGTCAGGACGAAAGGCCTATGATCGCGCCGGCCGTGGAAGCTCACCACCTGGTCGAAGGTCACCTCGAACGGCGGCAGCGCAACGCCGGCCACGGCCTCGCAGGCATGCGTCACCAGAGCCGCCGGCAGTTCGACAAAATCCCCCAGGTGATGCAGCGTGACATGCAACCGCTCGGCGCGCAGCGGCTTCGCCTTGAAGCCGACGTCCGGCCGCAGCAATTCGACCCGCTGCGCGATGCGCCTGGCCGCATTCGCATCAGGCGTGACCGCCAGGAACAGGCGATGCGCCGGCACCTGCGGCATGGCTTCGAATCCGGGCAGTGTGAGTTGGGTCACGTCAGGGCAGCATGGCGCGCGAGTATGGATCTGTCCATTATCGACGGCCAGATGACATCCTGCTCATGATGCGCGGGAGGCGCAAAAAAACGCCCGGCAGCACGCAACTGCCAGGCGCCTGCGTCACCGGGGTGGCGCTCAGATATCGAAGAAGACCGTTTCGGCGCCGCCGTCCGGCGTGTCCTGCAGACGCACGTCGAAGGTGTAGACCACCTCGCCGTTGCGCTCGCCGCGCCGGGCGATCAGAGTCTGGCGGCGCACTTCCCATTCGATGCCGGTCAGCACCGGATCGCGGCTATTGGCCTCGGCTTCGTCGCTGAAGTACACGCGGGTGTGCAGCCCCAGGTTGATGCCGCGCGCGAACAGCACCATGCAGATGTGCGGTGCCTGCCTCGTGTCGCCCCGCCCCGCCACGGCACCGGGCTTGATGGTCTCGAAACGATAGGTGCCCGTGTCGAAATCGGCACCGGTGCGGCCCCAGCCGCGGAAGGCCGGATCGACGGGCTTGTCCTGGCGGTCGCCGGGGTGCGCGTACTTGTCGTCGGCATTGGCCTGCCAGATATCGATCAGCACGTCGCGCACCAGCGTGCCGGAGCCGTCGTAGACCCGCCCTTCCAGCCGGATGCGCTCGCCGCGCGTGGCGGGCGTGGTCAGCACATTGCCGAATGCCTTCTCGTAGATATCGAACCCCGCCTGGCGAGGTGCCAGGCCGATGTGCACATACGGGCCGCCCGTCTGCGAGGCAGTTTCGCCATAGTGCACGAACGGCGGAGTCGTGGTCGGGGCCGTCGCCTGGGCGCGCTCCAGGGATTCCCGCAGCGTGGTCATCGTCATCATCGGGCTCCCGGCAAGGCGTTTTCGAAATGCGTGGCGCGGCGGCCGCGCAGCGTGATGTCTAAGCGGTAGCAGCTCGCATCCAGCGGCACGTGGTTGGCCGTGTCGAGCAGCGCGATGAGCCCGCGCACCTGCGCTTCGCTGGAGATGGTCCGGATGATCGGGCACTGCGCGATCAGCGGATCGCCCTCGAAGTACATCTGCGTGATCAGGCGTTGCGCCCAGCCGTCGCCGCACAGCGAGTAATGGATGTGCGACGGCCGCCAGTCGTTGATGCGGTTGCGCCACGGATACGGGCCCGGCTTGATGGTGCGATAGCCGTAGTAGCCGTTGGCGTCCGTCAGCATGCGGCCGCAGCCGCCGAAGTTGGGGTCGATCGGCGCGATGTACTGATCTTTCTTGTGGCGATACCGGCCGCCAGCGTTGGCCTGCCATACCTCGACCAGCGCGTTGGGCACCGGGCGACCGCATTCGTCGCGCACATAGCCGTGCACGATGATGCGCTCACCGATGGGCAGGCCATCCTTGGCGTAATTGAGGATCAGGTCATTGTCGCGCGGGCCGAGGTCGTCGGCGCGGAAGACCGGCGCAGTGGTCTCCGACAGCGTATTGAGCGTCGAGATGAGCGCGTTGCGCGGCGAGCGCAGCACGCTGGTCTTGTAGCCGGGGGTGAACGCAGGCGGATGCAGCGCGGTGTCGCGCTGGGCAAATTCGCCGGTGCCCGAATACGGGATCGTCATGGGGCGTCTCCTGGAATCGAATCGATCTGAAACCACTGTATCGCGGCAAAAAAGTGAAGTAAATTGACTTCTGATCGAAAAATCGATAACCAGATGTTATGGAATATCCTGCCGCTTCCGGTGAGGCGCTGCTGTCACGCATCCGCTTCCGCCATCTCAGCTGCTTCGTCGCAATCGCCCAGGAGCGCAACCTGCGCCGCGCGGCCGAACGGCTGCACCTGAGCCAGCCCGCCGTCTCCAAGACCCTGGGCGAACTGGAGGCACTCTCCGGCGCGCGACTGGTCGAGCGCGGGCGCCACGGCGCGCGCCTGACCGCCGCCGGCGAGCGTTTCCTGCGCTATGCGGTGAGCGCCACGCAAGCGCTGGATGCCGCCGCCGCCGCGCTGGGCGGCACTGGCGAACCGGCGCCGTCGGTTGTCGAGATCGGCGCCCTGCCCACCGTGGCGAGCGGCCTGCTGCCCGAGGCCATCGCCCGGCTGCATGCGCTGCGCCCGCACGCCTGCGCACGGGCACCAATGCCGACCTGCTGGCGGCACTCAAGGCCGGCGAGCTGGATCTGGTGGTCGGGCGCATGGCCGAGCCAGCCATGATGCAAGGCCTGTCCTTCGAACTGCTGTACGCCGAGCCGCTGGTGCTGGTGGTGCGCCCCGGCCATCCGCTGATGGCCGAACCCGGTGCCTCGGCATCGCTGCCAGCGGTGCTCGGCTACCCGCTGGTGATCTCCACACCAGGCACGGTGCCACGCCACCACACCGAGGCGCTTGTTCCAGACGCACGGGCTGCGCCTGCCGCCTGGCGTGACGGAGACGCTCTCCGTAGCGGTCGCACGGCTGCTGGCATGCCGCTCCGACGCGGTCTGGATCACACCCGAGCGCGCCGCGCGCGACGACCTCGAACACGGTTGGCTGGTGCGGCTGGACTTGCCGACCTCCGCCACCAAGGAGCCGGTCGGGCTGCTACGGCGCAGCGCCGATACGCCCGGCGAACTGGCCGCAGCATTCATGACCGTGCTGGCGGCGCAGGTGCAAGCCGAGGCCGCTCAGAACGGGACGCTACTAGACGCCCATTGGCTCTGTTGAAAGGGGCAGATCAGCAGGTACGATGGCAGCCGGGGAGCCGATGTAAGGGGGCAGGGATAAGGGGCAGCGAGGCTTACCAAATGGCGCGCCCAAAGTAAAACGCCCCGACCTGAGGAGGTTG
>CAKKOY010000097.1 GCA_919592095.1 Ralstonia syzygii subsp. syzygii
GTGCTCAACCGCATGGCTGCGCTTGCCCGCCCGCAGTCCGTCCGCGTCGACTGAATTACGCCTCACAGGGATGGCTTCGACTTCAAAGTCGATTTATGCAACAACGCCGTTCTGGGCAAGCAGGCTCTGCAAGTCGAATTACTGCACGTTCGGGTTCACCCTTTGGAGCGTGCGGCACAAATGCGATAGCCACGACTTGGGCGAGCGCGGCTGGGAAGCACGAGTTAGGAGGGGCGCGGTGAAAGAACCGGGCTGATATTCAATCAGTTGAATATCAGCCCGGCCATGAAGAGAAGCGCCTTCTGTTTATGTTCTAAGTTCCCCGTCCCTTTTTTATGGCTGGGCACCTTACCTAGCGGGGGAAACGTGCGCAAGGGCACTTTAGTGCCGACTTGCACCGCCAATTTCGCACTAAAGCGGGTAGAACCCGGAACATTAACAAGCGTTAACAAATGTCCGCCGGGGTGAGGCGGCCGGCCGGATTACGGCTGCCCGACCGTATCCGCCCCATGGCCGCAAGTCTGGCCCGCAGCTTGCGGCGGCAAGGCCCACACGGAATCGGGCGTGCCGTGCCGTGCACGGCGCTGCGTGGCGCGAGCCAGTGCAATAAAACCGCAGGCCAGGGCCAGCGTACCGAGGTCGAATCCCGCGATGTTCCACTGGCCGTTCAGGACCGTGCGCAGCAGGTGGTCACCCGTGACGATGGCGTTGGTGACGGGCGCCAGCAGCGCGAAGCAGGCGGCGGTGCAGAGCAGCTCCACCGCGCCGCGCGCCGGCGGGCGCAGCAGCGCCCATGCGAGCGCGCCCAGGAACACCGGGTAGTACGTCAGCGTGACCGCACGCTCGGGCCACAGCAGGGCGGCCGGGAAGGTGGCCATCACGCCCGCGCAGCAGCCGATGCAGATGCCCACGGTCGCCTGTGCCAGCAGCCTGTGCACGCGCGGCTGCGCGGGTTTGCGCTGCTTGCGGCGCGATTCGATCCACAGCAGGTTGCCCGAGTAGAACACGAAGGCGCCGGCCATGCCCATCACGAAGTAGGCGAGCCGCAGCGCCACGTCGCCGTAGGTGGCGAAGTGCAGGCCGTAGACCACGCTGTAGATGGCGTGGTTGGCGTCGCGCGCATTGGCTGTCTGGTTGCCGAGCAGGCGGCCGCTGTCCGCCTGGCCGGCGGCGGCGCGGATCGCCAGCGAGCCATAGTCGCCGAGCGCGCGCGTGCTGCGGCCGCGCAGTTCCGCCACGGCATGGGCATCGCCGATGTGCAGGAAGTGGATCGACCTGGGCGTGAAGCTGGCGCCGGTGGCGTCGCGCGCGGCGGCCAGCACCTGTGCCGCGGGCAGCAGCGGGGCGGGCCGTCCTGCCACGACCACCGTGCCGGCGGCGGTCGTGAGACGCGGCACGCTTCGAGCAGCCTGCCGTCGAAGGCCAGCGTGTTGAAGACCATAGCCAGCACCATGCCCAGGCACAGCAGCGGCGCAGTCATGGCGAAGATCAGGTGGAACGGCAGGCTGAACAGGCCGAGCACGTTGTGCACGTCCATCCAGAAGCGCTTGAGGTTGCGGCCGTGGCGGACGGCCAGCAGGTCTTTCTTCAGGCGTGGCAGGTGCAGCAGCACGCCGGATACCAGTGCCAATCCGTACAGCACCGACACCGCACCCATGAAGTAGATGCCGACGTCGGGAAAGCCGAGCGCGTAATGCAGGTCGTTGATGAAGTTCGCCAGTTCGCCGCGGGTGGGTTCGAGGGCGATGTCCTCGGGTGCTGTGCGTCCCGCGGCGAGCCTGGTGTCCGTGGTGGTGCGCCATGTGCCTTGCGCCTGCCAGTACGCGGTCAAGCCCGGTTCGTGCTCGGTGGGCAGGTTCACATAGACGTCGGCTGCCGCCGTGGGATGGGCGCGCACCAGCGCGGAGACGAAGCGGTCGATGGCCGCACCGTCGACCGGCGCCGCTGCGGCGGAACGGCTGCGCTGCGGGTCTTGCCACGCGTGCAGCTCGTCGTGGAATACGGTGATCGCGCCGGCGAAGAATGCGATGAACAGCGCCCAGCCTGCCATCAGGCCCACCCAGGTATGCAGCGTCTGATACAGACGTAGCGTCGCGGATTGCATGCGGAGCGGGCGTTCAGGCGTGCACCAGGCGTGGTGCCCACAGCAGGCCGAAGGCCAACGCGTTGGCCGCTGCCAGCGTCGCCCAGGCCCGCCGGCTGGTCGGGAACAGCAGGCTCGCGCACAGGATGCCCACCCACAGGGGCACGCAGGCCAGCAGTGCGCCGACCGCACCCGATTCCCAGCCGCCGGGCAGCCAGCGTACCGCCAGGGCACACAGCGCGACGGCCAGCGGCAAGCCCAGCGTTGCGCCGGCGAGCCATCGGGTTCCGATGCCGTTCATGGATGTGCCCGGGAATGTGCCCGGCCGGGACGGGTGCGCCGGCCATGCACGAGCGCGCCCAGCAAGGGCCACAGCGAAAGCCCGCCCGTCAGCACCAGCAGCGTGGCGGCCACGGCGGCGGGGACGCCCAGCACGAGGCTCCAGCGCTGCATTGCCAGCGCGGCCAGCAGCACGGCGATGGCCGACAGCCAGCGCGCACCGCGGCGTGACACCGGGGCTTCACCGTCTACCGCGGGAGGCAACAGCAACTGGTTGGGGGCGGCGGCATACAGGCATCCGGCCGCCGCCAGCCCGAGCAGAACGGCGGCACCGTGCATGGGAAGGCTCAATGAAAATCGATGCGGCAAATGATAGTGATTCTCATTGGTGGCGGCAAGCTGAGCCGGGAAGCTTGATATGTGCATATGCACTGCTAAACTGCCGCCATGTCACAGATGCCGCCCTGTCCCGACTGCAACGCGTTCGCCATCCGCCAGGCGGCGCGCTATGTCACGCAGGTCTATGACCGCCACCTCGGCGAGGCGGGGCTGACGTCGTCGCAGTTTTCCCTGCTGGTGGCGCTGGCCGGCGCATCAGGGGCCACCATGGCCTCGGTCGCGGAATGGCTGGTGATGGACCGGACCACGCTGGTGCGTGCGCTCAAGCCCATGCAGCGCGATGGGCTGGTCGTCACGAAGACCCCGCCGTCGAGTCGCGCCGCCGAGCTGCAGTTGACGCCGCGCGGCCTGGCGCTGCTCAAGGCCGCCCAGGCGCACTGGCGTGCCGCGCAGGCGGAAATCGACGCCAGGTTCGGGGCGGAACGCGCGCAGGCGGTCCGCCAGGCGCTGTTCGCGCTGACAGCAGGCTGAGCCCATCGCGGACGCATTTTTTTGACTCAAACTGTGCATATGCACATATGGAGATCGACATGGACATCCGAGGCAAGACCATCCTGGTGACCGGCGCCAACCGCGGCCTGGGCCGGCAATTCATGCAGGCGCTGCTGGCCGCCGGCGCGGCCAAGGTCTACGCGGGCGCCCGCGACCCGGGCACCGTCACCCAGCCGGGCGTGCACCCCATGCGCCTGGACGTGACCGACCCCAAGAGCATCGAGGCGGCGGCCGCGCAGCTGACCGATGTCGAGGTGCTGATCAACAATGCCGGCATCTTGCAGCCGGCCTCCCTGCTCGAGCCGGCCGATACCGGTGCCGTGCACGCCATCTTCGATGTCAATGTGTGGGGTTTGCTCGCTGTCACGCAGGCGTTCGCACCGGTGCTCAAGCGCAATGGTGGCGGGATCGTGGTGAACGTGCTGTCGGTGCTGAGCTGGCTGGCGTTGCCGACCAGCGGTGCCTACAGTGCGTCCAAGGCCGCCGCCTGGGCGCTGACCAACGGTTTGCGGCACGAATTGCGCGGCCAGGGCACGCGCGTGGTGGGCGTGCATCCGGCGTTCATCGATACTGACATGACGGCCGGGGTCAATGCGCCCAAGTCATCGCCCGAGCACGTGGTGAACGAGGTGCTTCGTGCACTGGCGGAGGATCGGGAGGAAGTGCTGGTGGATGAGATGGGGCGCCAGATCAAGCATTCGCTGTCGAGCGACACGTCGGCCTATCTGGTGGCGCGGAGCTGAGGTGCGACGGGCCGCGCGCGTGGTGCCGGGTCTTCCGGGGCGGTATGCCCGTCAGCGCTCCGCCGTCTCGGACTGCGTCTGCCGCCGGTAACGCTCCGGCGAGAACCCGATCTACTTGCGGAACATCGCGATGAAGGCCGACGGCGTGCCCTAGCCCAGTGCAAGCGCGATGTCCTGGACCGGGCGGTCTTCCTTGAGCCACACCAGCGCGCGCAGCAGGCGCACGCGGTTGCGCCATTGCACGAAGCTCATGCCGAGTTCGCTCTGGAAGCGGCGCGCGAGCGTGCGTTCGGTGCTGTGCACGCGTTCGGCCCATTCCAGCAGCGTGGTGGCGTCGGCCGGGTCCAGCCGGATGGCATGCAGGATCGCTTCGAGCTGGCGGTCGTAGCTGTCGGGCAAGTAGCTGTCGGCATGCCCCGCGCGCGCCAGCAGTTCGATCATCAGCTCGAACTGGCGCATGTCCCAGTCGTCGGTCTTGGCGGTGACGCGGCGCGCGGCGAAATCTTCGAACAGTGCGCGCACCAGCGGGGTCTGCGGAATCAGGCAGGAGGTTGCCGGCAGGCGCTTGGCGAGCGGCTCGGCCACGTAGACCGAGATGTAGTCCGTCGCTTGCCGGATCGACGAGGCATGCGGCTGGTTGGCCGGCACCCAGATCAGGTACTCGGCGGGCGCCGTCAGCCGGCGCGACTCCACCGTCATGTCGAGCAGCCCCAGGCTGATCCGGCTGAGCTGGCCCCACGGATGCGTGTGGAGCTCGATATCGGTCTCGGCGGCAAGGCGGCCGTAGCGGAAGTAGAAGGGGGCGCCCTTGGGGACCCGGAGGTCGGCTTCGCGGTAGTCGGCTTGCGCTTTCACGTTGTCGGCTTCGATCGGTCAGGTTGTCGGGTTTGCATTATATGGTCCGAAACAGACAGTCCTACACAGCAGCCTTCGGTTGCAAACGGAGGCTGTCGTGCCTGTGCTTTACCCCCTGCTGGCGGTACTGGTGTGGGCCGCCAACACCATCGTTTCCAAGGCGGCCGCGGGCGTGCTCGACCCCGCGGCGATTTCGTTCTACCGCTGGCTGATCGCGGCCGTCGTGCTGACGCCGTTCTGGGCACGGCCGCTGTGGCGCCAGCGCCGGGACGTGCTGCCGTGGCTGCCGCGTCTGTCGGTGCTGGCGCTGCTGGGCCTGGTGATGTACCAATGCCTGTCGTACTACGCGGCGCACACCACCAGCGCCACCAACATGGGCGTGATCTGCGCGCTGATCCCGATGCTGGGTCTCATCATCAACAGCGTGGTGTTCCGCCAGCCGGTCGGGGCGCTTGCGGTGGCGGGCGTCGCGGTGTCGCTGCTGGGCGTGCTGTATCTGCTGGGGCGGGGGCATCCGGCCAGCCTGTTCAACGGGGGCGTCAATCAGGGTGATGTGCTGGTCCTGATCGGCTCGGCTGCCTATGCGCTGTACAACATCCTCTATCGCCGCTGGGCGCCGCCGTTCGGGCAATGGCTGAACCTGTACCTGCAGGCGCTGCTGGCTGTCGTCATGCTGTTGCCGCTGGCGCTCACCGCGCAGAGCCTGGCGATTCCGCATCAGGGCATCGGGATGGTGCTGTTCGCGGGCATCGGGGCGTCGATCGTCGCGATGTACTGGTGGATGCTGGGCCTGGCGCGCCTGGGCAGCGAGCGCACCGTGGTGATGATGAACCTGCTGCCGGTCTTCACCGCGCTGATGGCAAGCGCCATGCTGGGCGAGACCGTCCACGGCTACCACTACATCGGCGGTGGGCTGATCCTGCTGGGCGTGAGCCTGGTGCAGGGCATCGCGACCCGGCCGATGGGGCGCAATCGTCTGCGGACTCAGTGATTTCCTGCCTTCGCGGCGAGGCGGATGACGGTAAAATCGAAGCACTGGCGGGCGTCCTTGTGCGGCCCGCCGCGTGTTCGAGAACCCCATCCGCCAGACTATGAAGAGGAGCGCCGGAGCCGTTACCGTCGATGATGTTGCCGCGCATGTGGGCGTGTCGATCAAGACCGTCTCGCGTGTGTTGAATCACGAGCCGAACATCAGCGAGAAGACGCGGCAGAAGGTGGTCGAGGCGATGCAGACGCTCGACTATCGCCCCAACCCCGCCGCGCCGCGGCTGGCCAGCAAGCGCGCCGACATCATCGCGCTGGTCTACGACAACCCCAGCGACAACTACATCGTCAACATCCAGCATGGCGCGCTCGAGGCCTGCCAGGCGCTCGACTACAGCCTGCTGCTGAGCCCCTGCAACTACCGCGATCCGCACCTGGCCGAACAGATGATCCAGAGCGTGCGCCAGCGCGGGCTGGCGGGGCTGATCCTGACGCCGCCGGTGTCGGACGTGCCGGCGCTGATCTGCGCGCTGGACGAGGCCGGTGTGGACTACGTCCGCTTCGTGGTGTGCGACCCGGACCACGGTGCCGCCTATTCGCGCGTGTTCGGCTACCGCGATGCGATGGCGCAGGCCGGCATCGAAGTCGACGAACGGCTGGTGGAGCAGGGCCAGCATTCGTTCGAGTCGGGCATGGCGTGCGCGGAGCGGCTGCTCTCGCGCGAGCCGCGCCCGCCCGCCATCTTTGCCGGCAACGACGACATGGCCGCCGGCGTGCTGCGCGTGGCCCAGGCGCACGGCATCCGGGTGCCCGAAGAGCTGTCGATCGCCGGTTACGACGACACGCCGCTGTCGCGCCAGCTGTGGCCGAGCCTGACCACCGTGCGCCAGCCCATCCAGGACATGGCCTATGCGGCGGTGGAGCAACTGATCGCTATCCATCGCCCGCACCTGCCGGGCCTGCGGCCCCATTCGGAACACGAGAGCCTGCAGTACGAGCTCGTGATCCGCGATTCCACCTGCCCGCCGACGCGCTGATGCACAAGCGCGCAAGCGGCGGCGAACAACCCGTGCCCGGCGCTCAGGCCGGCGGCGTCAGCCGCGCGTACAGGTTGTCCTGCGGGTCGTAGCCGATCAGCGCGCGGCCCGTTTCCAGGCCCCAATCCATGCCGCTGTTGTTCGACACGCCGTTGACCACGACGGCGGGCGCGGGCCAGCGCGCCGGATCGGATGTGACCGCCGCGATGAACAGCCGGCGCAGGTCATCGTTGGACAGCCACATGTTGCGGAACCAGCGCAGCGCGATGCGGCTTTCCTCGTCGGACACCGAGCTGGGCACCGGCGTGTCGGCGGTGCCGGAGTGGTTGATGTCATTGGGGTCGTTGTCGTCCGGCAGCGCCCAGCCGATGCGCAGCGACACGATGGAGAGCTTGCCGCCCGATACGGCCGCGACGGCCTTGCACAGCCGCTCGCCCATCGCCTTCGAGGTGCCGTAGGCCAGCGAGTGGACCGCTTCGATACCGTTGTGCCAGCGCGTGCCCGGTGCCGGGTCCAGTTCTGCGATGAGCTTGCCGGGGCCGATGGTGCCGGCGAGCGGCTGGTCCTTGTAGGCGCCCATCGCATGGTTGGACGAAGCGAACACGAACCGGCGCACGCCGCGGCTGGCGGCGGCCTGGAGCACGTTGAGCGTCATCCCGTAGGAGGCGAGCGCCTGCTCCCACGTCGCATCGGGCGTGGAGTGGATGGCGGCCAGATGGATGACGGCGTCCACCTCGTCCAGCAGCGTGGTCCACGCACCGTCGGCCTGCGTGAGGTCGGCGACAACCCAGCGCAAGCGCTGCGCGGCCTGCGGCGAGAACTGCACCGATTGCTCGACCCAGTCGACGCCGATGATCGATGTGCACCACGGCGTGGAGGCGAGCGCTTCGACGACCTTGCGGCCCAGGTTGCCGGCCACGCCGGTGACGAGAACGCGAGCGGGGGTTTGGAAAGCAGCCACGATGTCGGATTCCGTTCGGGAAAAAGGGAAGAAAGGGGCCATCGGCGGCCGGCGCGGGCCGCGCCGCCTTGTCACGCAAACCATCGGGAAGGGCCCGTCCGGGCCCGGGAGGTACGGCGCTACATCAGCCGCGGTTGGAGCCGGACAGCACGTCGATCCACACCGCCAGCACCAGCACGACGCCCTTGACGATCATCTGCCACGAGGCGTCGACGTTCATCTGCTGCATGCCGTTGTCGAGGCTGGCCATCACCAGCGCACCGATCAGCGCGCCGTAGACCGTGCCCGAGCCGCCGCGCATCGAGGTGCCGCCGATGAAGCAGGCGGAGATGGCATCGAGCTCGCCGCCCACGCCCGCCGAGGGCGAGCCCGCCGCCGAGCGCGCCGTGGTGATGATGCCCGCGAAGGCGCACATCAGCCCCATCAGGACGAACACCAGCAGCTTGATGCGCGCCACGTTCACGCCCGACAGGCGCGTCGCTTCCATGTTGCCGCCCACCGCGTAGACGTGGCGGCCAAACACGGTCTGCGTGGCGACGTAGGAGAACACGGCCAGCATCACCAGCAGGATCAGCACCGGCAGCGGCACGCCGTTGGCCTGGTTGAGCACCGCGACGAAGCCTAACGCGGCCGCCGCGATGGCCAGCAGCTTGAGCGCGTCGGCCCACATCGGTGGCAACGACAGCGACAGGCGCGCGCGCTCGGCACGCCGGCGCAGCGTCAGCACCACCGACAGCACGACGATGGCGGTGGCCAGGCTCCACGCGAGCCACGCCGGCACGAAGCTTTGCGCGATGTTGACGAGATCGTCGGGCACCGGCGCGATCGTCACGCTGTCGGTGCTCCATTGCAGCAGGCCGCGGAAGGCCAGCATGCCGCCCAGGCCGACGATGAACGAGGGCACGCGCAGCTTGGTGGTGATGAAACCGTTGAACGCACCGATGGCCGCGCCGGCCGCCAGCACCACGGCCACCGACACCCACGTGTTCCAGCCGTGGTTGACCGTCAGGATGGCGACCAGCCCGCCCAGCAGGCCGAGCAGCGAGCCGACCGACAGGTCGATCTCCCCGGCGATGATGACGAACACCATGCCGCAGGCCAGCATGCCCGTGACGGACATCTGCAGGAACAGGTTGGAGATGCTGTTCGGCCTGAGGAAGGTGCCGTTGGTCTGGCTCCAGAAAAAGACCCAGATCAGCGCCACGGCCAGCAGCAGCGCCAGCACCTTGTAGCGCACGAAGAGCTGCTGGATGGTGCGGCCATCGAGGCGCGGGCCGCCGCTACCCTGGCGGGCGAGTTCGGTATGCAGGAGGTTCGACATGGCAATCAGGCAGCGCGAAGCCGCGGTTCAGCATGGATGGCGGCAGCCAGGATGCGCTCCTGGGTCAGGCCTTGGTTGACGAAGTCGCCGCGCAACTCGCCCTCGCCGATCACCAGGACACGATCGCTCATGCCCAGGATCTCCGGCAGTTCGGAAGAGACCATGATGATCGCCACGCCGCTGGCGGCCAGGTCGGCGATCATCGTGTAGATGTCGTATTTGGAGCCGACGTCCACGCCGCGCGTGGGCTCGTCGAGGATCAGCACCTTGGGGCACGCCAGCACCATCTTGGTCAGCACGGCCTTCTGCTGGTTGCCGCCCGAGAGGCTGGCGATCGACAGCGCGGGGCTGGCGGTCTTGATGCGCAGGCGCTTGATCTCGCGATCGACGGTCGCCAGCTCCGCGCCCTTGTCGACGCGTAGGCCGCGCGCGTACTGGGTCAGCGTGGCCAGCGTGATGTTCTCGCCCACGCCCATCAGCGGCACGATGCCGTGGCGCTTGCGGTCTTCCGGCACCAGGCAGATGCCGTGCGCGATGGCCTGGGCGGGGGTATTGACCTTGACGGGCTTGCCTTCGACCAGCACCTGCGCCGTGGCGCGCCCCGGGTAGGCACCGAACAGCGCGGACACCATCTCCGTGCGCCCCGCGCCCACCAGCCCGGCCACGCCGAGGATCTCGCCACGGCGCACCGCGAAGCTCACGTCGTCGACGCGCTTGCGGTTGGGGTTGGTGACGTCCCAGCAGGTGACGTTGCGCGCTTCCAGCACCACGTCGCCCACGGTGTGCTCGACCTTGGGGAACAGCGAGGTCATCTCGCGGCCGACCATCATCGTGATGATGCCGTGGATGTCCAGTTCGGCGGCCGGGCGCGTGCCGATGTGCCTGCCGTCGCGGATGACGGTGATGGTGTCGCACACGCGCTTGACCTCGTCGAGCTTGTGCGAGATGTAGACGCACGCCACGCCGCCGCGCTTCAAGTCTTCGATGATGGACAGCAGCACCTCGATCTCCTTGGCCGACAGCGACGACGTCGGCTCATCGAGGATCAGCAGGCGCGCGTTCTTGGCCAGCGCCTTGGCGATTTCGAACAACTGCTGGTGGCCGCTGCCGTAGTTCATCACGGGCGCGGCCACGTTCACGTCGGTCAGGCGCAGGCGGGCGAGCAGTTCTTCGGCCTTGCGGTGCATGGCGTCGTAGTCCATGCGCCCGCCCGGCTTGGTGATCTCGTTGCCGAGGAAGATGTTCTCCGCCACCGAGAGCTGCTGCACCAGCATTAGCTCCTGGTGGATGATGACGATGCCCGCGCGCTCGCTGTCGCGCACCGAATGCGCGCGCAGCGGTGCGCCGTCCCACAGGATCTCGCCTTCGTAGGTGCCGTAGGGGTAGACCCCGGACAGCACCTTCATCAGGGTCGATTTGCCGGCGCCGTTCTCGCCGCACAGGCCGACGCACTCGCCCGGCCGCACGGCCAGGCTGACGCCGTCGAGCGCGCGCACGCCGGAGAACGCCTTGACGATGCTGCGCATCTCGAACAGGGTGCCGTTGTCCATGGCCTACCTCCTACTTCAACTGCGATGGGAGCCGGCGCTTACTTGCCGTAGATCTGCTGGTGCGTGTAGAAGCCGTCCTTGATCACCACGTCCAGGTTGTCCTTGGTCAGCAGGGTCGGCGTCAGCAGGATGGTGTCGACGTCCTTCTTGCCGTTGTTCAGCTTGGTGTTGAACTTGGGCGCCGTGCCCTTGACCAGCTCGACGGCCATCTCGGCCGCGGTGCCGGCGATCTGCTTGATCGGCTTGTAGACCGTCATCGCCTGCGTGCCTCCGGCCACGCGGCGCACGCCGGCCAGGTCGGCGTCCTGGCCCGATACCGGCACCTTGCCCGCCAGCTTCTGGCCCGCCAGTGCCTGGATCGCGCCGCCGGCGGTGCCGTCGTTGGAGGCGACGATGCCCTGGATGTTGTTGCCGTTGGCGGTCAGCGCGTTCTCGACGATGCTCTGCGCCTTGGACGGATCCCACTCCGGCGTCCACTGCTGGCCGACGATCTTGATGTCGCCCTTGTCGACCAGCGGCTTGAGCACCTTCATCTGGCCGTCGCGCAGCAGGCGGGCGTTGTTGTCGGTGGAGGCGCCGCCCAGCAGGAAGTAGTTGCCCTTGGGCGCCAGCCTGACCACGCCCTGGGCCTGCATCTCGCCCACCTTCTGGTTGTCGAACGACACATAGCCGTCGATGTCCGCATTCAGGATCAGGCGGTCGTACGACACCACCTTGATGCCCTTCTTCCTGGCGCTGGCAATGGCGTTGCCCAGCACCTTGGAGTTGAACGGCACGATCACCAGCACGTCGACGTTCTGGGCGATCAGGTTTTCGATCTGGGCGATCTGCTTGGCTTCGTTGGCGTTGGCCGACTGCACGTTGACGGTGGCGCCCAGCTTCTTGGCGGCGTCGACGAAATAGTCGCGGTCGTGGGTCCAGCGCTCGACGCGCAGGTCGTCGATCGAGAAGCCGATCACGGGGGCTTCCTTGCTGGCGTGCGCCGGGGTGGCGGCCAGGCCACCGGCCAGGGTCAGCGCCGCGGCGGCGGCCAGGGTGTTCAGTACGCGGGAAATCATGAAGGTCTCCTGTGATGCGTAGAGGTCTTGTCGGATCGCTCTTTCGCTTGCTATCAGAACGTGATGCCGGATTTCAGGCCGATCACGAACGCATTCTTGTTCTGGCTGGTGCCGCCCGGATGCATGATGTACTGCAGATTAGGACGGAAGTAGACAGACGGCACGGGTGACCAGCTGTAATACAGCTCGCTCACGTATTCGTAGCCGTCGCCCACGACGGTGTTCTGGCCGGTGCGGGCGTTGGTCTGGCGCACGAAGTCGGCAAAGCGGCTGTTGTTGTGCGTTGCACCCACGGCAAAGCCGATCGAGTCGGCCAGACGGTTGAACGGTCCCTTGTACTGCACGCCGACCGAGATCTGGTGGTCGGTCTGCGCGGTGTTGCGGTCGGCCTGCGAGAAGTTCAGGAACACCGTGGCGCCGCGTCCGCCGGCCGTGCCGGTGACCTGCTGCTGCAGGTTGAGGTAGGCGCCATATTGGCCGCTGCGCGCGCGCGCGTCCAGGCCGGTGATGCCGCGCGGATTGCCGTTCACGTCCTCATACAGATCCTTGCCGTCGGACGTGTTGTACCAGACGCCCGCCTTGTACGAGCCGGGGCGGCCGCCCAGGTTCGGCAGCCAGCCGAATTCCAGCGGGATCAGCGCGCCGGTGGTGCCGCTCGGGTTGTTGAGCTTCCAGCCGTTGTAACTTGCCCAGCTGTCATTCACATAGTTCGGGTTGACCTGGTACACGCCGATTTGCGCGTAGGTCTCCTGCGAGGTGTGGTACTTGATGCGCGTGCCCCACTGGCTGGTCGGCCAACTGACCCAGTAGCTGCCGACCAGGTTGCCCGGCTGCGAGCCGCAGAAGGTCAGGTTCTGGAAGTCGCACGAGAACGAGAAGAAGTCTTCACCCACGGTTACGCGGCCGGCCTTGATCTCCAGGCGGTCGTCCAGCAGCTTCTGGTTGAGCCAGAACTGCGTCAGGTGCCAGGTCTGGCCGCGCCCGTAGACTTCCTGGATCAGCATGTTGTTGCCGATGTTGGCGTCGGCACCCAGGTTGCGCCCGTTGCGGTCGGTGACGGTGGCCTGGAACGTGCCGCCCTTCCAGCCCCACAGCTTGTTGAGGTCGAGGGTGGTGCCCATGACCCATTGATCGGTGTAGCGCGTCAGGTGTTCGGTGCCGCCGCTGAAGTTGTGCGCGAGTTCGCTGCCATAGCCGAGGTTGAAGGTCACGCCCTGGTCGGCCAGGCGCGTGCGCAGGCCACCCCAGTCGCCCAGCAGGTAGGGGCTGGTGGTGATGTCGTAAGCGTGGGCACTGGCGGCGCAGAGCGCCAGCGCCGCGGCGGCGATGGCCGATGCGCCAAGGCGCCCGGTCGTTTGCTTGACGGCTGCGGCCTGCCGGCGCGCAGGCTTCGATACGGCGCCGAAGCGGCTTTCGAGCTCCATGGACTGTCTCCTGATTTGGACCGGCTGTCGCGTTGCGGCAGGGCGGTGTCGGCGTTTGTTATCGATCGTGCGGCGGGCCGACGGTCGCAAGAATGGGCAAAATTGACAGCGCTGTCAATCTGGGGGTTTGCCCTAGTACTACAGCCGTACCTATCGCCTAAGATGTTGTCCATGTGAGATGAGACGATCATGGTCCGATGCAAGGAACGGTGAGGGGCTGGGAGAGAGAGCTGGAAGGGTT
>CAKKOY010000098.1 GCA_919592095.1 Ralstonia syzygii subsp. syzygii
TGCTGGCATGGTCGCGATGGCGGCGCGCGCATCAGTGGCGCGCTCAGCAGTGTCACTACCGGGCGCGGGGATGTGCTCCTCCATTTTGAGCTACGGCTGTAGTACTAGGCAGCCCGACCCCAGCGATGCCGATATCGATGCCGCCATCACCAATCTGTGCCGCTGCGGCACGTATCCGCGCGTGCGGACCGCCATCCAGCGTGCCGCGAAGGCGCTGCGGGAGAGCCGCGCATGAATGCCGACGCAACGGCGCCGCACCGTGGACGGCGCCGGTTCCTGCTGGGCGCGCTCGGCATCGGCGGGGCGCTGGTGGTGGGCTGGGGCGTGCTGCCGCCGCGCAGCCGCCTGGGCGATGCGGCGGACTTTCCCGCGCAGGCCGGCGAGGTGGCGCTCAACGGATGGATCAAGATCACGCCGCAGGGCGATGTCGTGCTCGCCATGCCGCGCGTGGAGATGGGGCAAGGCATCCACACCGCGCTGTCGATGCTGGCGGCGGAGGAACTCGATATCCCGCTCGCGCGGGTCAGTGTGGAGAGCTCGCCCATCGAGCGCATCTACGGCAACCTCATCGTCATGGGCGACAGCGCGCTGCCGCTGCATCCGGACGACGCTGACAAGGCCTGGGCTCGCGCGCTGCACTGGATCATGGCCAAGAGCGCCCGCGAGATCGGGCTGATCATCACCGGCGGCAGCAGTAGCGTGGCGGATGCATGGCAGCCGGTGCGCGAGGCGGCGGCCACTGCGCGCGCCACGCTGGTGGAAGCTGCGGCGCGCGAGTGGAATGTGCCGGCCGCGCAGGTGAGCGTGCGCGACGGCCGGTTGATCGGCCCGGGTGGCCAGCAGGCCTGCTTCGGCGCGGTGGCCCAGCGTGCGCGCAACATTGCGCCGCCGGCGAGCGTCACGCTCAAGCCTGCGTCGCAATACCGGCTGGTCGGCAAGCCCGCGCCGCGCAACGATGTGGCGGGCAAGACCGACGGCAGCGCGCGCTTTGCCATCGATGCCAGGCCGCCTGGGCTGCTGTACGCGGCGGTGGCGATGTGCCCGGTGTTCGGCGGCAAGCTCAAGGCTTTCGACGCGAAGGCGGCGCAGGGCATGCCTGGCGTGCGCCATGTGGTGCCGTTCGATGGCGCGGCGGGCGGCGCGCCCGGCGTGGCGGTCGTCGCAGACCATTACTGGCAGGCGTGCCAAGCCGTGGAGAAGCTCGCACCGGTGTGGGACAACGGGCCGCATGCCACGCTCGATTCCGCCGGCATCCGCCGGCAGATCACCGCGGCGCTCGACGGCGATCGGGGCGGTTTCACCTACCGGTCGACGGGCGATGGCCTGAAGGCGTTCGACAACGTGAGCGGGGCGACGGTCGTCGAGGCCGAATACAGCGTGCCGTATCTCGCGCATGCGGCGATGGAGCCGGTCAACTGCACGGCGCAGGTGACCCGTGACCGCGTGCAGCTGTGGGCGCCGACGCAGGTCGCCACGCTGGCGCAACTGGTCGCGGCGCGCGCGGCGGGCGTGAGCCGCGACCAGGTGTACATCGAGATTCCGCTGATCGGCGGCGGCTTCGGGCGCCGGCTCGAATCGGACTTCATCGGCCAGGCCGTGACGATCGCGGCCCGGACCGAAGGCCGGCCGGTGCAGGTGATCTGGACCCGCGAAGACGACATCCGTCATGACTTCTACCGCCCGCAGGCCATCGCCCGGCTGAAGGCGCGCATCGAGAACGGCAAGGTGACGGCGATGGCTTCGCGCAGCGCCGGCCAATCCATCCTGGCCGGCGAACTCGACCGGCTGTTCGGGGCACCATCGCTCGGCGTCGACCGCTATACGGCGGAAGGGCTGTTCGATCTGCCGTACGAGATCGCGCACGAGCACATCGCCCACCTGGCGGTCGACCTGCCGGTGCCGGTGGGGTTCTGGCGCAGTGTCGGCCACTCCTACACGGCGTTCTTCCTGGAAGGCTTCCTCAACGAGGCGGCGGCGGCGGCCGGGCTGGATCCGCTCGCGATGCGGCGCGACCTGCTCAAGGCGCATCCGCGTGAGCGCACGGTGCTCGACACGGCGGCGCGGGCGGCGGGATGGGGCCAGCCGCTGGCGCCGGCCGCCGATGGGGCGCCGCGTGCGCGCGGACTGGCGCTGCACGGCTGCTTCGGTTCGGTGGTGGCGCAGGTGGCGGAGGTCTCGCTCAAGGACGGCAAGCCCCGCGTCCATCGCGTGGTGTGCGCGGTGGACTGTGGCACGGTCATCAACCCGGGCATCGTCGCGCAGCAGGTGGAGAGCGCGGTCATCTTCGGCCTGGGGGCGGCGCTCTACGGCCAGATCCAGGTCAAGGACGGCCGGGTCGTGCAGTCCAACTACCCGGACTATCCCGTGCTCAGGATGGCCGAAACGCCGATCATCGAAACCCATCTCGTGCCCAGCACGGTCCAGCCCGGCGGGGTGGGCGAGATCGCCGTGCCGCCGATCGCGCCGGCGGTGGCGCACGCCGTGGCGCAGCTCACCGGCAAACCGGTGCGGCAACTGCCGATGGCGTGATGAAGCGGCGCCTGAGCCGATTGCTGGACGGCGATCGGCGCGGGCGCTATGCGGCCTCGTCCGGGAACACCGGTTCGCCCAGGTTCAGCATCAGCCGGTTCGCCCACGCGAAGATGGCGACGGCGTGGATCAGGTCGAGGATCTCGGCATCGGTCAGGCCGGCGGCCTGGAGCGGCTGCAGGTCTTCGGCGCGTACTTCGCCGGGGCGCAGCGTCAGGTCGATCGAGAACCGGACGATGGCTTGCTCGCGTGCGTTGGTGCCGGCCGTGCGCGGGTCTTCGAAGACTTGCCGGATAACGTCGTTGCGCCTGGCGAGCTGCTCGAAGCGCTGCGCATGGACGGCGGCGCAATAGACGCAGCCGTTGACGCGCGACACCACGGTGCTGGCCAGTTCGCGCTCCGCGCGCGACAGGCCGCCGGGCGCGTACATGATGGCGTTGAAGGCCGCCGAGTGCTGGCGCAGGATCTCCGGCTGGTGCACCAGGAAGCGGTAGTAGTCCGACGTCTTGGCCTTCGGGTGGCTCTCTTCCAGCACGGCGACCTGCTCGGGCGTGGCGCGGTCGAGGTCGACCACGTCCAGCCAGGCTTTCCATTCCAGCGCTGCGTTGGTGAAGCCGTGGGCGCGCAGGGGTTCGGTCATGCTGCGGTCTCCGTGGAGGTGGCGGGCTGATCGGTCGGATGGGCCGGATGGGCTCGAACAGCCTCGCGCAGCGCGCGCAGGCCGGCCACCAGCCGCGTCTGGTACGACAGGAAGGCGATCAACTGCGATAGCGTCACCACGTGGGGCGTGGCCAGGCCGGCGGCGGGCAGGCGCAGCAGGGCATCGCGGTCGCCCTCGATCGGGCGTTCGATCAGCGTGCGCGTGAAGGCGAGGATGGCGCGCAGGCGGGTGTCGGCCAGTGTGGCCGGATCGCCATGGTCGACCGCCTGCAATGCCGCCGCATCGACCGGCGTTTCGGCCAGCGGGCGCGATAGTGCATGCTCAGCTCGGGCGCGGGTGTCAGGCGGCAGGCGTACAGCGCGACCAGCAGGCGCTCGCCCAGCGTCAAGCCGGGCAGGGCGGCATCGAACAGGGCGTCATGGCTGCCCTGCGTGGCGACGGCGACCTTGTCGCGCGCATGGCGCAGCGTGTGGATGGCACTGCCGTCAGCCAGGCCGGCAGCCTGGTCGACGACATCGTTGGCGGGCGTGGATGGCATGGTTGAGAGACTCAGTGGCTCGGGAACGGACTGGCCACGCGCGGCCACCGCTTCGGCCAGGAAGCGGCGCACGGCGGCCCAGGATTGGCGGTCGGCGCGCGCGTTGGCGCTCGGTTCGCCGCCGCCGGTGCTGATGCGGCCCGAGACCGGGTGCGCATAGACCAGCTGCGTGGTCGGCACATAGGGAAAGACAATGGCGTGGCCGGCGCCGGCAAAGTCGTGGTGGACGACCGGGTACGGGTGGCGCGCCTCGGCCAGCCTGGCGGCGGCCATGCGGGCGTAGTCGCTCGACGGCCACGAACCATCATCGGTGGCGGAGAGCAGCAGCACCGGCCCGCGCGTGTGTTCGACGCGGATGCGGGCGTGCTCGACGGCCCGCGCATCCCGCAGCGCCGTGCGGATCGCGCGTTCATGCCGGTGCGGCGGCTCGCCTGCGTCGAACGGGGCCCAGGTCGCGGTGCGGTTGCCTTCCCACAGGTGCGGCAGCGGTTGGCCGCGATACAGCCAGGTCGGGCCTTCGCGGCCGATGGCCGGATCGGCGGCATTCTGCGCGCTGTGCACCACCGCTCCCGGCACGTAGCCGATCACCGCCGAGACGGCTGCGGGAAACGTCGCCCCGAGCAGCAGCGCCAGCTCGCCGCCGCGCGACTGGCCGCTCACCGCCACGAAATCGTGCAGCGGCTGCACGCGCCGGCGCAGCCAGGCCAGGCCGCGTTCGAAATATTCCAGCGGCGTGTTGGAGATGTAGTCCGACAGCCCCGGTGCCTTGAAGTAGGCCAGCGCGAAGGCGGCGTATCCGTGCGAGGCATACAGCGCCGCGCGTGGCTCGTTGATGCCGCCGCCGGAGCCGTTGAGCACCATCACCGCCGGGCGCGGGCCGGGGTGGGCGTACGGGTCCGGCAGATACAGCGTGCCGACCAGGCCGTCGTCGCGGACGTCGTGGCGCGTTACGCCCGGCGCGGCCAGCCGCTGCACGCAGTTCGCGTGGACCGACTCGCCCTGCGCGGTGGCCGTCAGCATCGTGGTCAGCGGCTCGGTGGCGGACCGCGGGAAGACCTCGCGCGCCTTGCCGTCCTCCGGGCGCTGGCTCCAGACCAGGCCCATCGGATCGACGCTGGAGTAATCGCCCGAGACGGGCGCATCGCACGACAGGTCGACGCTGCCGTTTGCATCGGCGATGAAGGCGGCGCGGCTGTGCCACGGCACGCCGTTGCCCCGGCGCGTCTGCGCGACGATGCCGACCTGCGCACCGGGCACCAGCCCCGCCACGACGATGCGGCGCGGCACGTCGATCAGGTCATCGGCTGGCGCGACGCTGAGCGCAAAGGGGGGCGGGGCGGCCATGGCGCGCTTACTTGCCGCCCTGCGTGACCATCATGGCCGCGGTGCGGTCGCTGTTCATCGGCGTCACCTTCAGGCCCTTCTTGGCGGCCCAGACGTTCTGGTAGTGGTACAGCGGCAGCACGCCCACGTCGTCGGAGACCAGCTTGACCGAGTGGCGCAGGATGGCGGCGCGCTTCTCGGTGTTGAACGCCTCGGTGGAGGCGTCCAGCGCATGGTCCACCGCCTGGTTGCTGTAGTGGCCCCAGTTGTAGGCGCCCAGGCCCTTCTTGGTATCGACCGTGGCCAGCACGTTGACCAGCGCGTAGCTGGCCTCGCCCGTGCCGTTGCCCCAGGCCAGCATGCTCATCGCATAGTCGTTCTTGTTGGCGCGGCCGGCGTAGACCGACCAGGGCACCACTTCCACCTTGGTCTTCACGCCGATGCGCGTCCAGAATTGCGCCACCGCCTGCGCCGTTTCCGGGCCCTGCGGGTAGCGGTCGTTCGGCACGTGCATCACCAGATTGAAGCCCTGCGGAAAGCCGGCATCGGCCAGCAGCTTCCTGGCCTGTGCCGGGTCGTAGGGGATGTCCTTCACCTCGGGGTTGTAGCGGAAGGTGTCGGCCGGCATCCACTGGCTGGCGACGGTGGCCGCGCTCTGCAGGATGCGGTCGACGATGGCCTTGCGGTCGATCGCCAGCGACAGCGCGCGGCGCACGCGCACATCCAGCAGCGGGTTGTTCGGCAGCGGCTTGCCGTCGTTGCCGGTGAGGTATTCGTTCGGGCCCTGGCGGAAGCTCGGCTGCAGCAGCATCACGCGCAGGCCGGGGTAGGCGTACACCTTGACGTTGGGCGACTGGCGCAGCCGCGCGAGGTCGGCCACCGAGACCTTGTCGATCACGTCCACCTCGCCCGACAGCAGGTTGGCGGTGCGCGCGGCGGCGTTGTTGATGTAGCGGTAGTTGACCTTCTCCCACGGCGACTTGCCGCCCCAGTAGGCATCGTTGCGCGCCATCACCACGCGGTCGCCCGGCGTGTAGGAGACGAACTTGAACGGACCGGTGCCGTCCACGGCGCGGCCGGCGTTGTAGTCCTCGGTGTTCGACTTCTCGCCGACGTGCTTGCTGACGATGTGCACCGAGGCCAGGTTCAGCGGCAGGTCCGGGTTGGGGATGGTGGTCTTGATGACGAGCGTGAGCGGGTCCTTGGCCGTGACCGATTCGACCGTGCGTAGGTAGCCCGCGAAGGTCGCCACGCTGCCCGGCACGCTGCGCGCGCGCTGGTACGAGAAGATCACGTCATCGGCGGTGAATGGCTTGCCGTCATGCCATTTCACGCCGGGGCGCAGCTTGAATTCCCACGTTTTCGGGTCCAGCGGTTTCCACGACAGCGCCAGGCCGGGCTGCAGCTTGTTCCACTTGTTCTCGACCAGCAGATCCCAGAAGTGCACGTCGACCGAGCGGTCGCCGGCGTGGTTGTTGAGCTGCGGGTCGAGCGACGACAGCGGATCGGCAAAGCCGATGCTGAGGGTCTGGGCACCGGCGGGGTTCGATATCGCGGCGGCGGCCAGCAGGGCAACGGCAAGCGACGAGGCAAGGAGGCGTTTCACGTTCGGTCCTGTTGTTGATGTTCTGGGTGGGCGTTGCTTATGGGCGATCGTTCAGGTGGCACGCGCTGACATGGTGGACGGCAATGCCGCGCAAGGCCGGCGCTTCGGTTTTGCAGCGCGGCATGGCGTGCGGGCAGCGCGGGTGGAAATGGCAGCCGGAGGGCGGGTTCAGCGGACTCGGCATCTCGCCCTGGATGGCGGTGAAGGTCTTGTGCCGGGCCGACAGGCGCGGAATCTCCGCCAGCAGCGTCTGCGTGTACGGATGGTTGGGGCGGTGGAACACCTCTTCCGCGGGCGCCGATTCCACCACGCGGCCCAGGTACATGATGACTACGCGGTCCGACAGGTGCTCCACCACGCCGAGGTCGTGGCTGATGAACAGATAGGTCAGGTTCAACTGCTCGCGCAGGTCCATGAACAGGTTCAGGATCTGCGCCTGGATCGATACGTCCAGCGCCGCCACCGCCTCGTCGCACACCAGCATCGACGGCTGCACCGCCAGCGCGCGGGCAATGCCGATGCGCTGCCGCTGGCCGCCGCTGAACTGGTGCGGATAGCGGTCGCGCAGCGCCGGGTCGAGGCCGGCGCGCTGCATCTGCGCGGCCACGTAGTCGGCAAAGCCGGCGCGGTCGGTCAGGCCATGCACGCGCGCCGCTTCGCCGATGATCTCTTCGACGCGCAGGCGCGGGTTGAGGCTGGCATACGGGTCCTGGAAGATCATCTGGATCTTCAGGCGCGCATCGAGCGCTTCATGCGCGGACAGCTCGCCGACCGGTTTGCCGTCGACGCGCACCTCGCCCGCCGAAGGCGGCAGCAGCCCCGCCGCGATGCGGCCGAGCGTCGACTTGCCGCAGCCCGATTCGCCGACCAGGCCGACCACTTCGCCCGGCTGGATCGCCAGGTCGATGCCGTCCACCGCGCGCACCACGGCGGGCGGCTGCGCGAGGCCGAGGCGCTGCAGCAGGCGTCCGCCCGCGCCGGTCTTGCGCTCGCCGAAGCGCTTGCTGACCTGCTTGAGTTCCACCAATGGCGCGCTCATGCGACCTCCCGCTTGGTCGATGGCAGCGTGCCGGGATGAACGCAGCGCACCAGGCGCCCGGGCTCGGGCTGGTCAATACCGGGTCTCGCCCCGCACGCGCCGGAAGCGCGCGGGCACCGCGCCGCGAAGGCACAGCCGGGCGGCAGGGCCAGCAGGCTGGGCGTCATGCCCGGAATCTGCCGCAGGCGCCGGCCGCGCCGGTTCTCGCTGGGCAGGCTGTCGATCAGGCCCTGGGTGTACGGATGCAGAGGCGTGTCGAGCACGGCATCCACCGGGCCATGCATCGACGATGCGGCCGGCGTACATCACCGCCACCTCGTCGGCGAGGCCGGCGACGACGGACAGGTCGTGCGTGATCCAGATCAGCGCGGTGCCGTGCTGGCGCGCCAGCTTCTGCACCTCCGACAGGATCTGCGCCTGGATGGTCACGTCCAGCGCCGTGGTCGGCTCGTCGGCAATGATCAGGTCGGGGCGATGCAGCATCGCGATGGCGATCGCCACGCGCTGGCGCATGCCGCCCGACAGTTGATGCGGATACGCGCGCAGCCGTTCTTCCGGGCTCGGAATGCCCATCAGGCCCAGCGTGTCGCGCGCGTGTTCGCGGGCCTGGGCGTGGCGCATGCCGCTGTGCGCGCGCACCGCCTCAATCATCTGGGCCTCGATGCGCAGCACCGGGTTGAGCGTCATCATCGGGTCCTGGAAGACCATGGCGATGCGGTTGCCCTGGAGCTTGCGCAGTTCGCGCGCGGGCAGTCCGGTGAGGTCGCGGCCCTGGAACAGGATCTCGCCGCCCGCCACGCGGCCGGGCGGATCGACCAGCCCCATGATGGAAAAGCCCGTCACCGACTTGCCCGAGCCCGATTCGCCCACCAGCCCCAGGATGCGCCCGCGCTCGAGCGAAAACGATACATCGTCCACCGCCGGCAGCACGCCATCGCGCGTGAAGAAATGGGTACGCAGGTTGCGCACCTGCAGCGTCAGGTCGGTGGCGCTCATCGGTGCGCCCTCGGGTTGAGCACTTCGCGCAGGCGGTCGCCTACCAGGTTGATGGCGACCAGCGCCAGCAGCAGCGCGATGCCCGGATAGAAGCTGATCCAGTACTGGCCTGACAGCATGTATTGGTATCCGTTGGCGATCAGCAGGCCCAGCGACGGCTCGGTGATCGGCACGCCCAGGCCCAGGAAGGACAGCGTCGCCTCCAGCGTGATCGCGCGCGCCACCTGCAGCGTGCCGACCACGATCAGCGGCGGCAGGCAGTTGGGCAGGATGTGCCTGGCCGCGATGCGCCAGCCGGGCAGGGCGAGCGAACGCGCGGCCTCGACGTATTCACGCCGCCGCTCGACCAGCGCCTGGCCGCGCACGGTGCGCGCGTAGTACGCCCACTCCAGCAGCGCCAGCGTCATCACCACATTGGTGATGCTCTTGCCGAGGTAGGCGAGGATCATCATCGCCACCAGCACGGACGGGAACGACAGCAGCAGGTCCACGGTGCGCATGATCAGTCTGTCGACCTTGCCGCCGGCATAGGCCGCGATCAGCCCGAGCAGCGTGCCGATCACCGCCGCCACGGCGGCCGAGCCGATTCCCACGCCCAGGCTGATGCGCAGCCCGTAGAGAATGCCCGAATACAGGTCGCGCCCCTGGCCGTCGGTGCCGAGCCAGTACGTGAAGGTGCCCGCGCCGTTGGGCGAGCCCGGCGCCAGGCGCGCGTCCAGCACGTCCAGCTGCATCAGGTCGTAGGGGTTCTGCGGCGTGATCCACGGTGCCACCAGCGCGGCCGCCACCAGCAGCACGACGACGGCGAGGCCGAACACGGCCGACTTGGATGCCACGAAATCCGCCGCCACGCGCCGCCACGGCGATTGCCTGCGCGGCGCGGGTCCGGCGGTGGCCTGGGCGGCGGGCGCGGTGGTTTGCGAGGACGTGTTCATGCCGCCGCGGCCTCCACGCCATCCGCGGTGCGCACGCGCGGGTCGAGCCAGCGGTACAGGATGTCGACGATCAGGTTGAGCGATACGAACAGGCACACCACCACGATCAGGTAGGAGACGATCACCGGGCGGTCCAGCGTATTGATGCTGTCCAGGATCAGCTTGTCCGCGCCGGGCCACGCGAAGATGCTCTCCGTCACCACCGCGAAGGCGATGGTCGAGCCCAGTTCCAGCCCCAGCACCGTCACCAGCGGGATCAGCGTGTTGCGCAGCACGTGCGCCAGCACCACGTGCAGCGGCGACAGCCCCTTGGCGCGCGCGAACTTGACGAAGTCCTGCGGCAGCACCTCGCGCACGCCGGCCGAGGTCAGCCGCAGCACCAGCGACAGCTTGAACAGCGACAGGTTGAGCGCCGGCAGCAGCAGGTGCCGCAGCCCGTCGGCCGTCAGCCACGACCATTCGATGCCGAGAAAGCGCAGCGTTTCGCCGCGCCCGCTGGCCGGCAGCCAGCCCAGGCTCACGCTGAAGGCCATGATCAGCATCAGCCCGACCCAGAAGGTCGGCAGCGAAAAGCCCACCACGCTGCCCGTCATCAGCAGCCGCGACACCGGATGGTTCGGATACAGCCCCGCGATGAGCCCCAGCGGCACCCCGATCGCCACCGCGATGATCAGCGCCGCGAAGGCCAGCTCCAGCGTGGCCGGCAGGCGTTGCAGGATCAGCTGGATGGCCGGTTCGTTGTAGACGAAGCTCTTGCCCAGGTTGCCGTGCAGCGCGCCGTTGAGGAAGGCGAGGTACTGCTGCCACAGCGGCTTGTCCAGGCCCAGTTGGGCGATGATGCGCGCGCGGTCGATCTGGTCCACGTCCTGGCCGATCAGGATGTCGACCGGGTTGCCGATGGCGTGCAGGCCGACGAAGACGATCACCGTCATCACCAGCACCACCAGCAGCGCCTGGCCGACGCGGCGGATCAGCCAGCCCGTCATCGCGCGGCCTCCCGGGCGGGCGACGCGGTCGATTCAGCCGGTTGGGCCGGCTCGGACTGCTGCGGTGCGGGGGTCCACTCGTCGCCGAAGATATCCGGCTCGGCATAGGTCTGCATCGCGGCGTAATGGCCTTCGATGTCCTCCTGGTACAGCAGCCCCGCGATGCCCTGCGCCAGCCGGCGCGCGCCTTCGCTGATGGCCGGGATGTCGCCCGAGACGCTGCCGTGCGTGAGCGATGCCGGGTAGCAGAAGCAATGCACGTGCGACAGCCCCGGCAGCAGGCCGGGCGTCTTCTCGCGGAATTCGAAGGCGGGGCCGAGGTCGGGCGAGTCGCTCAGTTCCGTGTCTTCCTCGCCGGGGCGGGGCGTGTGGCGGTCGCGCCAGAGGCGCACATGCGGCGCGAGCGCGCTGAATTCGGGGCGGGCCGCCCAATCGAGGCGAAAGCCCGTCGAAAAGATCAGGAAGTCGAGGCGGAACACGCCCTTGGACGTCGCCACGTGCAGGGCGCCGTCGTGCTCGTCCACGCCCAGCACGAGGCAGCCGAGATTGAAGCGCGCGTTCGGGTGCCGCGACACGCGCAGCGTGCTGCCGCGCGGCGGTGGCACCTGCTCGACATTGATGTAATGGCGGATGCGCCATTTCCATGCGTCGGGCAGATGCTGGTGGCCATGGACCAGCCCCGGGCTGCCCGCGCCCTTGCCCTTGTTGATGCGGGGCAGGTCGGGCCGGCGGATCAGCAGATCGACGCTCGCCGCGCCGGCTTCCAGTGCGGTGGCGGCCGAATCCATGGCCGACGCACCCGCGCCGATCACGCCCACACGTTTGCCCGCCAGCGCGCCGTAATCCATCGCATCGGACGAATGCGTCCACCACCGGCGCGGCAGGCGGTGCGCGAACTCCGGCACTGCCGGGCCGCCCAGGCCGTCGCGGCCGGTGGCCAGCACCACGCGGCGCGCCAGTACGCGCTGCCCCGGTGCGCCCGGCGTGTCGATCATCAGCTCGACCGCACCGTCGGCGCGCGGCCGCACAGTCTTGACATGATGCTCGTTGCGGACCTCCAACTGCAGCACGCGGCGGTACCAGCGCAGGTAGTCCATCCATTGCAGGCGCGGGATCTTGTCGAGCGCCTCCCAGGCATCGGTGCCGAATTGCGCCTCGAACCACGCGCGGAACGTCAGCGCGGGCAGGCCGAGCGCGGGGCCGGTCAGCTGCTTGGGTGAGCGCAGCGTTTCCATGCGGGCGGTAGTCGCCCACGGGCCTTCGTAACCCTCGGGCGAGCGGTCGAACACCACCGCGCCGATGCCGAGATGCTTGAGTGCCGCCGCCGCGGCCATGCCCGCCATGCCCCCGCCGATGACGGCGACGTCGAGCACGGGCTGCTCGTCCAGCGCATGTGGCAGCGTCCAGGACCTGGCGGGCAGTTCGAGCCAGGTGAGATCCTGGCGCAGGCGGGCTTCCAGCGCCGCCAGTCCGGCGGCCTGCGGTGCGTGGTCGTGTGCTTGTTGGGGGGCAGCGGTCATGCGGACGCGCCTTCGGTTTCGTTGAGCGGTTCGCCGTACAGCACCTGCAGCATGCTGGCGTGGCGGGCCGGGTCATGCAGCTTGCAATCGGGCAGCAGGCGCTGCGCGGCCCGGGACAGGGCGTCGATCAGCGAGGTCACGGCCGGCGACGGCCGGCGCGTCTCGGGCGTGATCACGCCGAAGAAGAAGGGGATGGGTACATCGATCGGACGCACCGTCACGCCCTCGATCGGCACGCCGTAGGCTGTGACGGGTTCCAGCAGCGCCACGCCCAGGCCCGCGCGCACGGCGGTCAGGGCGTTGAGCGATGCATTGGTCTCGATCAGTTCAGAGAGCGTGACGCCGGCCTGCGCCAGGGCTTGGTCCAGCCGGCGCCGCAGCCGATACGGGTTGTGCATGGTGACGATGCGGCGTCCGCCGCAGTCGGCCAGCGCCACGCGGTCGCCCGCGGCCAGCGGATCGCCCGTTCGCAGGGCGGCCACGCAGGCGGCTTCGCCGATCCAGTGCACGGTCACGCCGCGGTGCTCCAGCGGCAGGCTGCTGATGCCCAGGTCGGCCGCGCCGGTCAGCACCGCATGCACCACCTGCTCGGGCGATGCGCTGCGGATCTGGATGTGCCGGCTGAGTTCGGCGTCATCCGCCAGGGCCGCCGGCAGCAGCCCGGCCGCCAGCGCCGAGGTGGCCGCCAGGCGCAGCGGCCGCGCCTCGCCGCGCGCGATTTCCTCGGCGCGCGTGCGGATCTGGCGCAGGCTGATCAGGGTGTGTTCGACGTCTTCATAGAGCAGGAAGCCCTGCTCGGTGGGCGATACGCGCGGCCCGGAGCGGGTGAACAGCGCATAGCCGATCTCCGCTTCCAGGTCCTGGATGAGCCGGCTGATGGCCGGCTGCGAGCGTCCCAGCAGCTTGCCCGCCGCTGTGACGCTGCCCGTCGACATGACGGCGGCGAAGGGGCGTTGTTGCATAAATCCGGTCGCCCGCGCGCGGCATGATGACGTTTACGCGCAACGGTCTGGGCAGATGGCGCGGTAAACAATCCGTCTGGCTGCGTAGATTGTCG
>CAKKOY010000099.1 GCA_919592095.1 Ralstonia syzygii subsp. syzygii
CAGGTGCTGGCATGGTCGCGATGGCGGCGCGCGCATCAGTGGCGCGCTCAGCAGTGTCACTACCGGGCGCGGGGATGTGCTCCTCCATTTTGAGCTACGGCTGTAGTATTAGGCGGGCAGGAATCGGCCCGCGAGGCTTGGTAAGAAAAGTTGAGAGATGATGCGATGGCGTCCGGGCACACCCGACGCCGACGCGGGGAAGCGGCTCGCGGCGCGGCGTCCGCGCTCCGGTCTCAGCCGGCCACCAACCCCTTCTGCGCCAGCCACGCAGCATTGAACAGCCGCGCGAAGTACAGATTGCCCCGATCGCACAGCAGCGTCACGATGGTGTGGCCCGGCCCCATCTCGCGCGCCAACTGCACCGCCGCCGCGATGTTGATGCCGGTCTAGCCGCCCACGAACAGGCCCTCTTCCCGCAGCAGCCGGTAGACCATCGTGACGCAGGTCTGGTCATCGATGCGCACGGCATCGTCGATGGGCGTGCCTTCGAGGTTGGCCGTGACGCGGGTGGAGCCGATGCCTTCGGTAATGGAGTTGCCTTCGGCCTGGATGCTGCCGGTCTTCACGAAGCTGTACAGGCCGCTGCCGTGCGGATCGGCCAGCACGGTCCGCACGGCCGGGTTCTGCTCCTTGAGGTAGCGGGCGACGCCCGCCAGCGTGCCGCCGGTGCCGGTCGCGCAGACGAAGGCATCCACGCGGCCGGCGGTGTCGCGCCAGATTTCCGGGCCGGTGGTTTCGTAGTGGGCCTGCCGGTTGACGAGGTTGTCGAACTGGTTGGCCCAGATCGCGTTGTCGGTTTCCTGCGCGAGGCGGCCGGCGATCTTCTGGTAGTTGTTGGGGTCCTTGTACGGCACGGCCGGCACCGGGCGCACTTCGGCGCCGAGCACGCGCAGCAGGTCCATCTTTTCGGGCGATTGCGTCTCGGGGATGACGATCACGCAGCGGTAGCCGCGCGCCGCGCAGATGTGGGCCAGCCCGATGCCGGTGTTGCCAGCGGTGCCCTCGACCACCGTGCCGCCGGGCTTGAGCGCGCCGCGCCGCTCGGCGTCCTGGATGATGTAGAGGGCCGCGCGGTCCTTGACGGACCCGCCCGGGTTCAGGAATTCGGCCTTGCCGAGGATTTCGCAGCCGGTTTCCTCGCTCAGCTTCGCCAGCCGGATCAGCGGCGTATTGCCGATGCTGCCGGTAAACCCGTCCCGTATGGCCATGGTGTCTCCCACTGTGCACTGTGCGATGGGTTGGCAACGTGCCCCGCGCTCCTCCAAGCATAGTGCGCAGGGCCTGTTTTGCCGAACGTCCGCGGACATCGCCAAGCGGCCGGCCCGCGTCCATGGGCATGTTCTTTGCCGGCGTGCTGGCCCCTGGGCCAGGCAGCGGCGTGGCGCTGTCTGCCTTGACATCGGTATGCGGGCCGCCTTTGCTGGACAGCAAACGCGGGTGAGGCGATGCCATGGCACGGCCTCGGCCGGCATGGGGCGGGAGCGGACAACCGCAGGAGAACGCTATGCTCGAACCCCTTCGCTTGGCGCGCCCGTTCCGATCCCGCGCGCCATCCGGCTTGGCCAGCGCCACGATCGTCCGGCGCATGACCGCCGCGGCGCTGCTGGCGGCAAGCCTCTGTGCCCTTTCGGCCGGTGCCGATGTCGGCGTCGGCGCAGCGCTGCCGCCGTCGCTGGACAAGCTCTACGGCGAACTGTTCGTCGCCGTGCAGACCGCCCAGGTCTATCCCGACCAGAAGACCTTCGTCGATACGGTGCCCAAGGCGGACCCGGCGGTCATCCTGCAGGCCTATCGCGCGCAGAAGGACGTGCCCGGCTTTTCGCTGAAGGCATTCGTCGATCAGTACTTCACCGTGCTGCCCGAGACCTCCGTCACGCCGCCGGCCGGGCTGTCGCTGCGCGCGCACATCAACTGGCTGTGCGCCGGCGCTCACGCGCACCACCACCACGGCGCCGGACAACAGCTCGCTGATTCCGCTGCCCAAGCCCTATGTGGTGCCGGGCGGGCGCTTCCGCGAGGGCTACTACTGGGACACGTATTTCACGATGCTCGGGCTGCAGGCGGCCGGGCGCGATGATCTGGTCGACGGCATGCTCGACAACTTCGCCTACCAGATCAACCAGTTCGGCCACATTCCGAACGGCAACCGGACGTACTACCTGAGCCGCTCGCAGCCGCCGTTCTTTGCGCTGATGGTGGAACTGGCGGCCAGGAAGGAATGGGAGGCCGCTTACACCCGCTACCTGGCCCCGCTGCGCAAGGAGCATGCCTACTGGATGCGCGGCGGCGCCGGCACCGCGCCCGGGCAGGCCAGCGGCAACGTGGTGGTGCTCCGTGACGGCACCGTGCTCAACCGCTACTGGGAAGATGAGGCAACGCCGCGCCCCGAGTCGTATCTGCAGGATGTCAGCACGGCGCAGCAGGCACCGGACCGTCCTGCCGCCGAAGTCTGGCGCGACCTGCGCGCCGCCGCCGAGAGCGGTTGGGATTTCAGCTCGCGCTGGTTTGGCGACAACGCCACGCTGGCCACCATCCGCACCACGTCCATCCTCCCGGTCGATCTCAACGCCCTGATGTTCCAACTGGAGACGACCATCGCCAAGGGGTGTGCCGCGGCGCGCGATTTCGCCTGCACGGCCGAATTCGCCGGCTATGCACGCAAGCGGGCGGTCGCGGTCGAGCGCTACCTGTGGCATCCCGCCGGCTACTACGCGGACTACGACTGGAAGCTCGGCAAGGTGCGCGACAACCTGTCGGCGGCCATGACGTATCCGCTGTTCGTGCAGATGGCGCCGTGGGGGCGGGCCTGGCAGACGCTGCGCTGGACGCAGACCTCGCTGCTGCAGGTCGGTGGCCTGTCCGCCACGACGCTGCGCACGCAGCAGCAGTGGGATGCCCCGAACGGCTGGGCGCCGCTGCAGTGGATTGCACTGCAGGCCAGCCAGCACTACGGCTGGCAGCCGCTGGCCCAGTCGATCGGCGAGCGCTTCCTTGGCAGTGTCGAGCGCCTGTACGCGGCGCAGCAGAAGCTGGTCGAGAAATACATCGTCGACGGCAGCGGCACGGGCGGCGGCGGCGGCGGCGAGTATCCGCTGCAGGACGGCTTCGGCAGGACCAACGGCGTGACGCTCAAATTGCTCGATGCGTATGGGCGCGGGCAGTAACCGGTGACAAGGGGATGGGGCAGGCCCCGTGCTCGGGCTGCCCGCCCGGCGCAGGGCGGTTGTCTTGCCGCGTTCGCAGGCTTACCATCCCGGGCGGATCTTCCGGTGTCTTCCCATGTCGTCACTCCGCTTCTATCTCGACAATGCCTTCCGCTGGCGGCACGGCCGCCAGGGCACCGGCTACGACAAGATGCTGCTGGCGACCGCCGCGTGGCCCATCCGCTTCGACAGCTATCTGATCCGCTACCCCGAAGGTTCGGAGATTCCTCCGCATACGGACCCGGTCTCGTATGGGCGGCACTATCGGCTCAACGTCGTGCTCAAGTCGCCGAGGTCCGGCGGCGAGTTCGTTTGCGCGAACCCGATCTTCCAGACCCGGCGCATCAAGCTGTTCCGGCCCGATGCCTGCGAGCACAGCGTGACACGGGGGCAGGGCGGCAGCCGCTACGTGCTGTCGGTGGGGTGGGTGGTCGGCAAGCGGGCGGTCTGACGGCCGCCGCCGTTGCCGGCATTCAGGTGCCCTGATCCGGCCGCGGGGCGGATCAGCGCCGGCGCGCAACCGTCCGGCAGTGGCCTGCCGTCAATACCCCAGACCTGCATCTCGTCGATCGAGTAGCCCCATTGCGTGGCGCGCTGCGTGCCATACATGCGCACATAGCGGCCGCTGCCGCGCAGGTTCGACAGCACGGCGTGGCCGTAGGCGATGCCGTTGGACGTGGTGTAGATGTTGGTCCAGTTCACGCCGTCGCTGGAGGTCTGGATGGCGTAGGTCTTGGCGCCCGCGTCCCAGTACAGGTCGACGCCGTTGATGGTGCGCACCGTGCCGAGGTCCACCATCAGCCATTGCGTGCCGGCGGCGCTGCCTTCGATCGAATCCCAGCGGGTGTTGACGGTGTCGCCGTCGAAGGCCTTGTCGGCGCCGAGGCTGCTGTTGTAGCTCGACGAGGCGCTGGCCGGCATGCCTTGCGAGAGCAGTCGCGTCGTCTGCGTCGACGTGCTCGCGGTTGTGCCGCCGGCGTAGTAGCTGGAGCCGAGCTTGGCCTTGGTGGTGTCCGCGTTCACGCCGAACTGCGACAGGCTCCAGCGCTGGCCCGTGCCCACGTCGCCGAGGTAGAGCTGGTAGCCGCCCGCGGTGGTGGACGAGAAGAACACGTAGTTGGTGCCGTTGACCGGCGCCGGGTCGGAGTTGTTGCTGTTGCAGTCGTTGAGCGACAGCTGGTTGGGCGTGTCGCCCGGGTTGACCTTGGTGTAGATCTGGTCGGCCTGGCTGGTGGCGTCCTTCCAGCGGGCGTAGAACACGGTGCCGTCGGCGCGCACGATCGGGTAGTAGGTCTGCAGCCCGGCCGGCGTGTCGAAGGCGACCTTGGTGTGGGTGGCGATGGTCTCCTTGTACAGGCCCATGCCGGCGCCGGACCCGGTGGCGAAGTAGACCGCGCTGGCGTCGGGCGTCGCAAACGGCATCGAGTTCTCGATGGCCGGCGCTGTGTTGGTGATGTCCACGACCGACGTGAAGACCGGGCCGGTGCTGGTGTACGACAGCGTGGCCTGCATGACGTCGCCGCTCTGCTTGAAGAACAGCGATTTGCCGTCGGCGCTGAACTTGGGGTCTTCGTTGCGGGTCTGGCCGGTGCTGTTGGTCATGTTGACCGGCAGGCTGTTCGAGCCGACCTGCCACAGGAACACGTTCCACGCGTTGTTGGTGATGCCCATGAAGGCAAGCCACTTGCCGTCCGGGCTGAAGACCGCGTTCATCGGGTCCTGGATGCCCCAGGTGCTGTTCGATACCTGCGTCAGCGTGCGGGCGGCGAAGTCGTAGATGAAGAGCTGGCTGGTGCCGTCGCCATAGCTCACGTAGCTGTGGTACGCGAGCTTGCCGGTGAGGCTGGCGGGAAACGATGCATTGGATTGCGACGGCGGGTTGACGACGCAGTTGGCGAGGGCGGAGGTGCCCAGCGCCGCGAGTGCGGCACCGGCGGCGAGGCGGGTAATGGCAAAAGGCAGACGCATGACCTGAGTCCTGTACGAGTGATGCTCCGACCCGGAGCGGATCGACTGGGTACGCCTGCGTCACAACGCCGGATTCCGGGCAACGCTCCGCCATCCCGGCCAGGCCGGGTGATAACGGCGCCACAATCGTGGCCATGAGACGAGGCAGCAGGGAGACACGCCCCAGATGAAGACCCCCCGTCGCTTCGTATCGTCGTCTTTGTTGTTGCCGGGGCCGTCGCCGAATCAGGGAAGGCGAGCTCGCGGCCGAGACTTTAAGGGGTTCTCGACTCGTTCGAAAGCGCGATCAGTGGGCGTTCTTCCCGCTTCCATACGTGTGCGTGCCGCGGCGGCCGCCTGCGCTGGTCAACATGGCGCACAAATGTCGCCGACCGTCCCTATCGGCCTGCGCTGGACGCCACTTTCTTCTGTGACGATATGTCGCGCGGCGCGGCACGAGAGATGCCGACGCAATGCGCCCCGCGCGCACGGTCTTCCGATGGGTGTTCCCGGTGCGCTGGGGTGCGTTCGCTCAGCCCACGTTCATCGGCAGCAGCACCATCTGCTTGCCCTGCATGTGCAGGCGGGTCTGGATCTCGAGCGGTGTCTGGTTGTGCAGCCACGCGGTGAGGAAATTGACCTGCTTGAAGATCAGCTTGCTGGCAAAGCACACGCTGTCGGGGAATTCGGCCATCGTCGCTTCGGCCAGCCGCGTGAATTCGCCCACCGGGTGCGTGCCGAAGGCGATGCGTTAGTCGGCGGCGGTGCCGTGCCGGCGGCAGAATGCGACGTAGTAGGTGAGTGCCGCCGTGATGGACTGGCGCAGCTGGTCGAGATGTTCCGCGCCGTCGTAGCTCTGGGCGTCGACTTCGCCCACGGCCAGGAATATCACGTTCTTGAAGTGTCCCGGAAAGAGGCGGTTCACCCAGAGCAGCGCGTGCATGCTGGCACCGCGGTGCTTGCCGACCAGCAGGATCGCAGTGGGCTGCGACGGGTCGGGTTTGTCCGGCGCGCCGGTTGCGTTGACTTCAGGCGGCGCGCCGGCGAACAGGGCGTCTTCCTTGGCGATCAGAGCGCGCGTTGCGTCGTAATGGCGCCGGATCAGGAAGCACAGCACCACCACCGCGCTGGTGACCAGCACCGTCAGCCAGCCGCCGGCCGTGAACTTCTCGACGAGGGTGATGACCAGCACGGTACTCGTGACCGACAACCCCCACGCCGACAGTGCGAAGTGCGTCCACCAGTGTTCGCCGCTATGCCGGCGGCGCCACCAGTACCTGCACAGCCCCAGCAGCGACAGGCTGAAGGTCAGGAATACGTTGATGCTGTACAGCACCACCAGCACCGCCACCTCGCCGTGCGTCCACAGCAGGATGACCAGGCTGGCCGCGCCCATCACGATGATGCCGTTCTGCCGCACCAGCCGGGCCGACAGGTCGCGGAAATGGCGCGGCACCCAGGAGTCGTACGCCATGTTCGACAGCACGGCGGGGCCGTCGAGGAAGCCGGTCTGCGCGCCCACCAGCAGCAGCCCGGCTTCGAAGGCCAGCACCGCCGCCAGCAGCGCGTTCCGGGCGAACGAGGAGCCGAGCCCGAGGTGGTCGATGATGCTGCCGAACACCACCGCGTTGAGCGTCTGCCCTTCCACCGGCCGGGCGTGCCACAGCATGTAGAGCAGGATGATGCCGCCCGCGGTGAAGGCCAGCGACGTGGCCATGTAGAGCATCGTCCATTTGCCGTTGGGCACGCGCGGCTCGGCCAGCATGTTGACGTTGTTCGAGACCGCCTCCAGGCCGGTGTAGGTACCGCCGCCCAGCGAGAAGGCGCGCATCAGCAGCGCCAGCATCACCAGCGGCCCGAGCGTGCGCGACATGGTGTGCGCCTCGCCCACGGCATCGGGCACCACCGCCGCGAGCGCGCTGCCGTGGACCGCCACGCCATAAACGATCAGCCCCAGGTGCAGCACGACGAAGCCGAGGAAGATCGGCAGCAGCACCAGGATCGATTCGCGCATGCCGCGAAAGTTGAGGCCGGTCATCAGTACCACCAGCGTCAGCTCGGCGGCAAGCTTGAAGGCTTGGGCCTCCACGGGCAGCAGGCTGAAGAAGGCATCCACCCCACTGGCCAGCGAGGTCGCCACGGTCAGCACGTAGTCGACCAGCAGCGCCGCGCCGGAGACCAGCCCCGGGCGCGAGCCCAGCAGCGCCGTCGCCACGCGGTAGCCGCCTCCGCCGGTGGGAAAGAGCGCGATGACCTGGTTGTAGCCCAGCGCGATGATGAAGACCGTGGCGGCGGTCGCCAGCGCCAGGAAGAGGGCCAGCGGCGTGTGCTGGCCGAGCGCGAGGAAGGCCTCTTCGGGGCCATAGCAGGAGGACGACAGCCCGTCGGCCCCGAGCCCCACCCAGGCCAGCAGCGGCGACACCGCAATGGCATGCCGCGTGCGCGGGGCGAGCGGATCGAGCGGTTTGCCGACGATCAGCTGCCACATCCTGCCGATGGTTGCCATGGCATTTCCTCCCGAGAGGGCGGGCCGTGGCGGCGCCGGTCAGTGCGATGCATGACCGTGGCCGCTTCTGGTGCTTCCCACGATGTGACTGTAGTGCGGATCGATGTGATGTAAAAGGTGGCAATACCCTGGGCGGAGCGCAGGCGGCGGCCAGGGCGGTGGCGCCACGGCCATGCCGCCGGCCGCTAGGCGGAATGGCCGGTGCGCGTCCCCGCGGGTGGCATGGTTTCGAAGTGGAACCCGTGATCGTTCTGCTTGGCGCGCCGCTTGGCGAGTGCGGCGGCGGCGCCGATGTCGTCGCTGCTGCGGGCGGCGCCGGGACGCACCTGCAGCGCGCCAACGGCCATCGTCACGCAGCGGAAGAAGGCCGGCAGGCCCTTGCGGTCTTCCGCGTGGATGCCGGTGGCGGCGCGGTCGGCCGGGGTGTACATGGCGAGCGCGTTGTCGTTGAACGCGGCCATGGCGCGCTGGATGCGGGTGCGCCAGTCCGCGCTCTGGAACAGGACCATGAAATCGTCGCCGCCCACGTGGCCGAGAAAATCCCGCGTCGGCTCGCAGGCGGTGGCCAGCACCGCGGCCGTCATCTTCAGCATCTCATCGCCCTGCCAGTAGCCGTACTGATCATTGAAGGGCTTGAAGTGGTTCAAGTCCACATAGCAGGCGATGAACTCGGCCCGGGCCTCCAGCAGCCGCTCGATATGCAGGTTGAGCGGGATGTTGCCGGGCAGGAAGGTGAGCGGGTTGGCGTAGCGCGCGGCCTCGATGCGGATTTCCGTTACGGTGCGCACCAGTTCTTCACCGGTGCCCAGGCCGAGGTAACGGCCATGCTCGGTGATGATGAAGCCGTCGGTCAGGTAGCGCGGGTCTTCGCTCATCAGCAGGGCCGACATGTTTTCCAGCGACGCCGATTTCTCCACCAGCACCGGCTGGCGGTTGGCGAACACCAACGCCGGCTTCTTGCCGTACAGCTCGCGGTGATACGGCATGGCGTAGCGGTCGATGAAAGCGCGGCGCGCGATCAGGGCCAGCGGCCGCTCGTGCTCGTCGAGCAGGGCGACGGCATGCAGGTCCGGCTGCCGGTTGAACAGCGTGAGCATGTCGTCGTTGGTGCTGCGGATCGACAGCGTCGGCGCGACGCGCAGCAGCTTGCTGGCCGTGATGGCGCGCCAGCCGATCCGCACCGCCTGCGGAAACACCGCGATCTGGGACGATTGCAGCACACGCGTGGCCTGGGCCGAGATGTCGCCGGCGGGCTGGTCCTGCGGCCGGCCGAGGAAGAAGCCCTGCCCGAAGCGGATGCCCAGGTCGCGCACCACGCTCAGCTCGTCCTCCGTCTCCAGGCCCTCCGCGATGATGCTGGTGGCGGCGCTCTTGAGGATCTGCTGCTGCGAGCGCGCCACATCCAGCTTGGCCGGATGCGTGGCGATGTCGTGCACGAAGTATTTGTCCAGCTTGACGAAGTCCGGCGCGAGCTCGATCAGCAGGTTCAGGTTCGCGTTGCCGGTGCCGAAGTCGTCCAGCGCGCACTGCAGGCCGAAGTCGCGCATGACCGACAGTTCGCGCGCGAAGGCGGGCAGGTCGTCGATCGGGCTTTGTTCGGTCAGCTCGAAGACGATGCGCGACGGGTGCAGGTCATGGTCGGCAATGGTGTACAGCAGGCGCGCGCGGGCCTCCAGCAGCCGGCGCATGGCTTCCGCGCTGAAGTTCAGGAAGAGCTTGCCCGGAAGGCGCAGCGACGAAAAGGCATGGATGGCGATCTGGGCCGCGGCGATCTCCAGCGCGATGGCGTTGCCCGCATCCCGCGCCAGCGCGAACAGGGCGGCGGGCGACTCGATGGCCGACCCGGCTGGCCCGCGCAGCAGGGCTTCATAGCCGAGCACCTCGCTGGTCGACAGGTGGAAGATGGGCTGGAAGACCGCGCGCAGGGTCGCCGGGTCGAGGCCGGGCGGCAAGGCAAGAAGCGAGGGTAGCGCGGTCATGGGCGGACAGTGGACGTAAAGACGGATATTCCGCTTTACGGTGCCATCGACGCAGAGTTGAATGAATTTTTTGTGACGCCAGGCGAGGCGCGGGTTGGCGGGTGGCGCTCCCTTCCATGGTGGGGAGCGTGCGGGAGGCTTGGCTCGGGCGCCGGCACTACTGCACCGCGCACATCTCCGAGCCGCGGGCGCTCTTTGGGTAGGCCACATTGCCGATGATGGGAAGCAGCGCTCGCTCGATCGGCGGATACACGATGCCGCGCGCGCGCAGGTCGGCTCCACCCGGCAGGACGTCGTGAATGCCCGCATTGCAGAATGACACGATGGACAGGCGCGGCGTGTGCATGCCGGGCGGGCCGCCGCACCCGGCCGACATCACGGCACGATCGGGCCCGGCATGGCATCCGGGCCACGCTCCACGATACGGCCGAACAGGGTTTCCAGATCCCGGGCAAAGGTTCGTGTATCAAAGAGCGGTGTCTCACGTGCGGCTTGCGCGTGCAGGCGGACGCTCGCCAACGCCTGCGCGTCGCCGGCCAGCCGGACTGCCGCATCCACGTAGTCTTCCTCCGTCGTGACCACCAGGTCGTGCAGGCCGGCCGCTTGCAGGATGCTGGCGGCGACACGGCTCGCCATGGTGTCTCCCATGCGGGTGAGCAGCGGGACACCGGCCCACAGCAGATCCGATGCGGTTGTGTGCGACGTATAGGGGAAGGTGTCCAGTGCCAGGTCCGCGAGCTGGAGGCGGGCGATGTGTTCGCGTTGCGCGACCTGCGGCGCGAAGACCAGGCGATGGCTCTCGACACCATGCCGGCGCGCGCGTTCAAGAAGGGCCGCCTTGGCGGATGCGTCGGGTTCGAGCAGCCACAAGACCGAACCGGGTGTCCGGCTCAGGATCGTGAACCACGTGTTCGCGCGCGCTTCGGTGATCTTGTAGGCCTGGTTGAAGCAACAGAATACGAATCCATCCGCGGGCAGGCCGACGCCCGCGCGGTCCGGCGGCGGCAGGGTTTCCCGTCGGCGATCGGTCGGCTGGTAGCAATGCGGCATCAAGGCCAGCGTCTCCTCGAATTGCGCCTGCTGCGAGACCGGCGTGACGACGGGGTCGCCGATGAGGTAATCCGCCAGGCGCTGGCTGCCGAGGGTGCCGGGGTATCCCAGCCAGCTGACGAGAACCGGGGCGGGGCGCATGGCGCCGATGTCCAGCCGTGCGTGCTTGGTAAAGCCCTTGAGGTCGATCAGCAGGTCAAGATTGTCGGAGGCGATTCTCTGGGCGGCTTGTCCGTCGGATAGCGGGGCGATGTGCACGAAATGTTCGCAGGCGGCCCGCAGGCGGCGCTGCATGTCATCGTCCGTCTGCGGGCCGTACGAGTACAGGAATGTCTCGAAGCGCGACGTATCGCGGTGTTCCAGTACGCCGGCCAGCAGGTACGCCGTTGCGTGGGCGTGGAAATCGGCGGAGAGGTAGCCGACCCGGATCCGGCCGGGGCTGCGTGGCGCCGGATCGCCCGTCACCGGGGTGATGGCGGGCGCAGCCTGCCGCGTCGCTTGCGCTGCGGCCATGCGCTGATCGGACGCCGTACAGTTCGGCAGCGCCAGCGTGACAAAGGGCGCCACGCCGGTGGCGCGGCCGGCGCGCAGCAGCCCGAGCAGACGCGCTTCGCTCCTGGCAGCGGCGGCCCAGTCGCACATCGACATCTGCACCATCGCCAATTCGCTCAGTGCCTGCGCTTCGCTCGGGTCGCCCGGGATGGCGGCCTGCTGCAGGGCGTCCACCGCGGCTTTCAGCTGCCTGGTGTCGCGATGGAGCAGGCCGAGGTTCAGCCAGGCCTCCGCGTATCGCGGCGCCAGCTGCACCGCCCGCTGCAGGTGCTGCAGCGCCTCATCGGTGAGGCCGAGCTCGCTGCAGGCGCAGCCCATGCTGTTGTGGAGATCGGGGCGTCCTGCTACCCGCTTCAGTGCTTCCCGGTAGGGGCCGAGCGCGGCCTGGTACTGGCGCGACCGGCTGTAGAGATTGCCCAGGTCGTACCACGCGTCCGGGGTGTCCGGATTGAGTTCGATGGCCTTCAGGTAGGCGTGCTCGGCCTGCTCGGCGTCTCCCGACTCGGCAAGAAGATTGCCGCGATTGATATAGGCATTGCCGTCTTGCGGGAACTGTTCGATGCAGCGCGACCAGTACCGATCCGCCGACGCCAGGTCGTTGGCCTCGCGTGCGGCGATGGCGGCGATATTCAGGATGACCGGATTGGATTCCTGTTCGGAGATCGACGCGGCGGCAAGAAACGCTTCCTTGAACCGTCCGCTGCCCAGGAGCATTTGCAGGAAAGGCAAGGCGGATTGCGTTTTGCTGCTGCCGGCTCGAGGGGTTTGGTTCTGGGGCGGGCGGCTGCTGTTCGTGGTCATTGTCGACAATCCTGTACCGGCGCGGCCATGCATGCTGGCGGCCGCTCCCTTGGCGGGCGAACGGGCCGTCCGTGGGCGGATGCGATGCCTGTCACGCGTGGAATGGCGTGCATTGTAAACGGGGGGCACGGGTTGAGAGGTCCCGCGGTTGACATGCATCGGCGCGATGGCATGCCTATCCCTCTTGGAGCTTTGCGTCCGCTGTAGCGCAACCTACACTCCAACGAACGGCGGGATGCAGCAGTGCGCCACCTTGGTTGAGTCCAAACACCCGGACGCAGGAACCGCGATGGATAAGCCGACTTTGCTCGAGGTGGCCATTTTTCCCTTGGACTGGGACGAACCCGTTCAACTGCTGCAGTCGTTGCGCGAACAGCTGCAAGCGGTCGACCCGATGTTCGGCGTGGACTGGTCGGCCTCTCCCCAGGAACAGGCGCCGGACGAACCGGTGGGCTTCGTTTTCTTGTTGGCGTTGGAGCCGGGGTTGGCGCAGCCCCTGGAGCAGGGCATCTATTCGTGGCTGACGGTACATGAAAAAAACACGGTCATCCTCCGCAATGAGGGGCAAGCCGTCGAGTTGACGGAAGGCCTTGGGTTTCCGGCCGTGTACCGTGGTATCCAGCTCATGCTGCCCGGCGAACCCGGGCAAACGCCGACACAGTTTCCATTGCCGCCGGAATCGGATGGAGACTAGCCGCGAGGGATGCACCGCTATGAGCAAGGCCGATGACGACGGATCCGGTCTGGTGTCGCGCTTCAGCCAGAGACTGGACGGTGGGCCCGGTCAGGTATCGGACAAGGTGCCAGCACCACCCACATCCAAGAATGGCTGAGCGCAGATACGATGTTCACCGGTCTTTCCAAACTCGCCGACAAGCCTTTTGTGCTGGGCTTTTTCCTGCCCGCGCTTGTCGGCACGCTTGCGTTCCTGTTCCTGAACCATGACATCGGGCCGCTCAAGACTCTGCTCGGGGATGTCGCACAAGAGAAGGTGTTTTCTAATGCTACAGCCGTAGCTCAAAATGGCGGAGCACATCCCCGCGCCCGGTAGTGACACTGCTGAGCGCGCCACTGATGCGCGCGCCGCCATCGCGACCATGCCAGCACCTGCTC
>CAKKOY010000100.1 GCA_919592095.1 Ralstonia syzygii subsp. syzygii
TCGCATCAACTGGATGTTCTCTACTGAAACGGCCCGCAAAAAATTGGCCAAAGCCTACCCTGTACCCACCTCTGACAAACCGTCATAACCCCTGTGCAGAGGTACTAGCAGCATCAGCGTCCGCTTCATGCGCGCCCCGGCGCCGCTGCTGGCACGCATCGCCAGCGCAGTGAGCGCGAGGATGCCGCCTTCGCCATTGTTATCGGCGCGCATCACAAACACCACGTACTTGATCGACACCACCAGTGTCATCGACCAGAACAGCATGGACAGGATGCCGTAGAGAATGGAACCCCGTGCTCGGGGTTGAAGCATTCCTTCAGGGCATAGAGCGGGCTGGTGCCGATGTCACCGAAGACCACACCGATCTCGCCGAGCATGGTGGCCATCAATGCGGGCTTTCTTGTGATTGTGCTGCCGGTGGCTGTCGTCATGGTGGTCTGTTGCGCGGATGACGAAGGGCGCTGACGCAAATTCCGTGCGCCGTCTGCCGCGGACCAGAAACCGCCGGAGTGCGGCAGAAGCCACTGAAGCTTAGGTGAAATTCCCCGCGTTTGCGCGAGTGTTTGCACCAATGGCAGGCGGCCCGGAAGCCTGATGCGCCGCGCGGCCGCCTCGGTCCGCCGCACACCGTGCGGCCCGTGCCGCAATGGCAGCAAAACAGACTTTGACGGGGAGACGCGCCAAGCATATATTCACCAAACGATCGTTTGGCCGGATTGGCCTCGTCTGCCTGCTGCGTTCATCGGGCCGGCGGCCGATCGATTTCTCAACTTCACGTTCAAGATCATGGCTACTGGTACCGTCAAGTGGTTCAACGACCCAAAAGGTTTCGGCTTCATCACCCCGGACGACGGCGGCGAGGACCTTTTCGCGCATTTCTCCGCGATCAACATGCAGGGATTCAAGACCCTGAAGGAAGGTCAGCGCGTTTCGTTTGAAATCACGCAAGGCCCGAAGGGCAAGCAAGCCTCGAATATCCAGGCGGCTTAAACCGAAGGCCGGGGCGCAGGCAGAGCCCAGATCGTCGCAACGATTGCAGGACGGCGCACCACCTTTTCGGGCAGGTGGTGCACCGGTCGATGCCCCCAAGGAGTCAGGTTGTTGGGTTGTTGGTTGTTCAGTACGTGTTTGCCATGAAGCTGTCGGTGGACCGCCGGAAACGGTGGCCCGGTTTGACGAACCCTATTCGGGAGAATGCAATGGCCAGCCGAATTGAAGAGAACGCCTACCTCTATGATCCGCCCACCGGGGCAGCCACGGACACCGAGGCTGCCCCGTGTTTTATACGGGATTCGGAAATCCAGCTTTCGGGATTGCAGCGATTCTACGAAGGCCGGCGCGTCAGCTTTGACGTTGTCATGGGGCCGGACGGCGAGCTGATCGCCGTCAATATCAAACCCATATGACAAGGCTGTTTCCGTGTCGCGTCAACGCAAAAAAAGGGAGGCCATGCCTCCCTTCTTCATGGGTGCCGGTGAAGGTTATTTCGCCGTCGGCATAACGAACTCGGCGCCCTTGCCGATCGCGTCCGGCCAGCGCTGCATAACGCTCTTGTAACGCGTGTAGAACCGCACGCCCTCCTCGCCGTAGGCATGGTGATCGCCGAACAGCGAGCGCTTCCAGCCGCCGAAGCTGTGCCACGCCATCGGCACCGGAATCGGCACATTGATGCCGACCATGCCGATCTGGATCTGCCGCGCAAACGCCCGCGCGATGCCGCCGTCGCTGGTGTAGCACGACACGCCGTTGCCGTACTCGTGCGCGTTGATCAGGTTCACCGCTTCGGCAAAGTCGTGCACCCGTACCACCGACAGCACGGGGCCGAAGATCTCTTCCTTGTAGATCGTCATGTCGGGCGTGACGTGGTCGAACAGCGTGCCGCCGGTGAAGAAGCCTTCGGCGTGACCTTCCACGGTATGGCCGCGGCCGTCCACCACGAGCTGCGCGCCGTCTTCGACACCCTTGGCGATGTAGCCTTCGACCTTGGCCTTGTGCGCGCCGGTCACCAGCGGCCCCATTTCGCTGTGCGGCTCCATGCCGTTGCCGATCTTGAGTGCGCGCGCGCGCTCGGCCAGGCGCGGCACCAGCCTGTCGGCCACCCCGCCCACCGCCACCGCCACCGAGATCGCCATGCAGCGCTCGCCGGCCGAGCCGTAGGCTGCGCCGATCAGCGCGTCGACCGCCTGGTCGAGGTCGGCATCGGGCATCACCACCAGGTGGTTCTTGGCGCCGCCCAGGGCCTGCACGCGCTTGCCGCGCCTGGTGCCTTCCGAATAAATGTACTCGGCGATCGGCGTGCTGCCGACAAAGGACACGGCCTGCACATCCGGATGGGCCAGCAGCGCATCCACCGCGTCCTTGCCGCCCTGCACAACGTTGAACACGCCATCGGGCAGGCCGGCTTGAGCAGGTCGGCGATCATCAGGCTGGGGCTCGGATCGCGCTCGCTCGGTTTGAGCACGAAGGTGTTGCCGCACGCCAGCGCGATCGGGAACATCCACATCGGCACCATGACCGGGAAGTTGAACGGCGTGATGCCGGCCACCACGCCCAGCGGCTGGCGCAGGTTCCAGTTGTCGATGCCGCCGCCGATGTTGTCGGTGAACTCGGTCTTGAGCCGCAGGCGAATTCCACCACCTCAATGCCGCGCGTGACCTCGCCCTTGGCATCGGAGAACACCTTGCCGTGCTCGCGCGTGATGGCGGCGGCCAGGGCATCGTGATGCTGGTCGAGCAGTTCCTTGAACTTGAACAGGATGCGCGCGCTTGAGCGGCGAGGTCTCGGCCCAGGCCGGCGCGGCGACGTGGGCGGCGGCCACGGCGGCATCCACCTCGGCCTTGCCGCCCAGCAGCACCTGTGCCGACACGGCGCCGGTGGCGGGGTTGAACACATCGGCGCTGCGCGCGGCGGTGCCGGCATGGCGCTGTCCGCCGATGTAGTGGCTGACCACAGCATCAGCCACGGAAGCGGTCACGGCGGGATCAATCGGTCGGTTCATCTCAGGCTACCTCTTGCAGGACGGTACGGACGGTGTCGAAGATGCGTGCGATTTCCGCTTCGCTGATGATGAGCGGCGGCGAGAACGCCAGCGTGTCGGCGGTGTAGCGCACCAGCACGCCGCGCTCCAGGCACTTCAGGAAAACCTCATAGGCGCGCGCGCCGGCGGCACCCGGGCGCGGTTCCAGCTCGATGCCGGCCACCAGCCCCAGGTTGCGGATGTCCTTGACGTGCGGCGCGCCCTTGACCGAATGCGCCGCCGCCTCGAACGCCGGCGACAGTTCGCGGGCGCGCTCGAACAGGCCTTCGGTGCGATACAGGTCGATGGCCGCCACGGCCGCAGCCGCGGCCAGCGGGTGCGCGGAATACGTATAGCCGTGGAACAGCTCGATCGCGCCGGGCGCGCCGGCCTCGATCACGGCATCGTGCAGCGACTGGCGCACGGCCACCGCGCCCATCGGCACGGCGGCGTTGTTGATGCCCTTGGCCATCGTCAGCAGGTCGGGCGTGACGCCGAAGAACGCCGACGCGGTGGCCGCGCCCAGTCGGCCAAAGCCGGTGATGACCTCGTCGAAGATCAGCAGGATGCCGTGCTTGTCGCACAGCGCGCGCAGGCGCTCCAGGTAGCCCTTGGGCGGCACCAGCACGCCGGTGGAGCCGGCCAGCGGCTCGACGATGACGGCGGCGATGGTCGACGGGTCGTGCAGCGTGACGATGCGCTCCAGCTCATCGGCCAGATGCGCGCCCCAGGCCGGCTGGCCCTTGGAGAAGGCGTTGTGCTCGGGCGCGTGCGTGTGCGGCAGGTGCTCCACGCCGGGGATCAGGTTGGCCGAGAACGCCTTGCGGTTGGGCGAGATGCCACCCACCGAAATGCCGCCGAAGCCCACGCCGTGGTAGCCGCGTTCGCGGCCGATGAAGCGCGTGCGCTGCCCCTCGCCACGTGCACGGTGGTACGCCAGCGCGATCTTGAGTGCGGTATCCACCGCTTCCGAACCCGAGTTGACGAAGAAGATGCGGTTCAGCTCTGCGGGCATGATTTCCGCCACTTTCTCGGCCGCGCGGAAGGCCACGGGATGACCCATCTGGAAAGTCGGCGCGAAGTCCATGGTGGCGGCCTGCGCCGTGATGGCGTCGACGATCTCCTTGCGGCAGTGGCCGGCGTTGACGCACCACAGGCCCGACGTGCCGTCCAGCACCTCGCGGCCGTCGGCATCGCGGTAGTACATGCCCTGCGCGGAGACCAGCAGGCGCGGCGCGGCCTTGTACTGGCGGTTGGCCGTGAAAGGCATCCAGAAGTAGGACAGGTCGGTGGTTTCCAGGGGGTGCGGGGCGGGTTTCATCGGCAGCTCCAGGCAAAACAAAAGAGGACCAGGCAAGGTCGAGCGTTCTGGCAAACTGTACAGAGCGAGGCGCGCATCCAACATGCACAGATTGTGCGATTCGCCGAAACTGTATAGGTACGGCAGGCCGGATGCCGCCGGCCCGACCCTGCACCGCACCATGGAACTCGAACTCGATCCCCACCACCCTCAGCGTACGTTGGTCGACCAGATTGTCCAGGGCATTCGCGCCGCCGTGGACAACCACAGCCTGCTGCCCGGCACCCGGCTGCCCTCGGTGCGCAAGCTGGCGCAGGCGCACGACATCAGCACGTTTACCGTTGCCGAGGCCTATACCCGGCTGGCAGCGCTCGGCGCCATCGTCGCGCGACCGCGTTCCGGCTACCTGGTGGCGGCACGCGTGCCGGTCCAGCCCGCCCCGGTGGCACCCCGCTGGGAGCCGCCGACGCTCAACGCCGCCTGGCTGCTGTCGGACGTGTTCGCCGACCGCTCCATCGCCATCAAGCCGGGCTGCGGCTGGCTGCCGAACGACTGGCTGGACGAGCGCGGCGTGCAGGACGCGATGCGCATGGTCAGCCGCGTGTCGGCGCTGCGGGTGGCGGGCTACGGGCATCCGTGGGGCTATGCGCCGCTGGGCGAATACGTAGCGCAGTCGCTCACGCTGCGCGGCCTGCCGGTCGAGCGCGCCCAGGTGCTGCTGACCAGCGGCGCCACCCAGGCGCTGGACCTGATCGTGCGCACACTCTTCAAGGCCGACGACGTGGTGGCGGTGGAAGACCCGGCCTACTGCAATGTGCTTCAGGTGCTCAAGCTGGCCGGCCTGCGCGTGGTGGGCGTGCCGCGCACCCCCGAAGGGCTCGACACGGCCGCCCTGGAAACCGTGCTGCGCCATGACGAGGCCGACCGCCCGCGCGCCCTCTTCGTCAGCTCCGTGCTGCAGAACCCGACCGGTTCGTCGATGACGGCGCAGAACGCCTACCGCGTGCTGCAGCTGGCCGAGCAGCACGGCCTGTGGATCGTCGAGGACGACTTGCACCGCGAGCTCGCCGCCCCCGCCGCACCGATGCTGGCCGCGCTCGACGGGCTGCGCCGCACGCTCTACGTGAGCGGCTTTTCCAAGACGATCTCGCCATCGCTGCGCGCGGGCTATGTGGTGGCGGATGCGGCCATCACGCGCGAACTGGCGCGGACCAAGATGGCGGTGGAGCTCACCTCGTCGGAGATCACCGAGCGCATCGTGCACGCCTTCGTGACACGGCCGGCGTATGCGGAACACGTGGACCGCCTGAACGCACAGTTGGGCGCGGCGCACGCGGGTGTCGAGGCGATCATGCGCCAGCACGGCGCCGTCCTGTTCGACACGCCCGGACGCGGGCTCTTCCTGTGGGCACGGCTGCCCGGCCATGCGGACGCGTCCGCGCTGGCCGACCGCGCCATCCGCAACAACATCTGGCTGGCGCCGGGCCAATACTTCCGCCCGGACGACGCGACCAGCCCGTGGCTGCGCTTCAACGTCGCCTACTCGGGCGAGCCGGCGCTGTGGGATTTCCTCGCGCACACCTAGCCCAGGCACCCCCGCCGACCGGACAGGGACCGCGACGTCACACATTCCACCCCGCCCGCGTCCAGAATGGCCGAAGACGCGATCCGGGCGGCGGAGCCACGGAACAGGTGTCATCCCCCGGGAGGCCAGCGGCGGCCGGCCGCGCATCGCGGTCGCGCACGACGCGGGGCAGGCGGGCTGACGGCCACGCGGGGTGCGGCACCCTTGTACTTTGTCTATCGTGATCGAGGCACACCGGCGCAGGCGCGGTCATGTGGCAGATGCCGCTGTCGCCACGTGCAGGCACATGCGCCCCGGCCGCCGGCCGGCATCAGGCGGCGGCCAGCCGGCCGCGCGTGCCGCGAGCGAGGATTGCCTGCGCCAGGTCGCGCGCAGCCGGGTGCCCGCCGCAAGCACCACGGCGTGCCCGAGATTCGCACCACGCACAAGGAGAGCCATGGACATCGATACCGTCCGCAAGACCGCCTTCGCCATGCCGCTGACCAGCCCGGCCTACCCGCCCGGCCCGTACCGCTTCATCAATCGCGAGTTCTTCATCATCACCTACCGCACCGACCCGGCCAAACTGCGGGCGATGGTGCCCGAGCCGCTGAAGGTGCCCCAGCCGCTGGTGAGCTATGAGTTCATCCGCATGGCCGACTCCACCGGTTTCGGCGACTACACCGAGAGCGGCCAGGTGATCCCCATCACCTTCGAGGGCGAGCCCGGCACCTACACGCTCGCCATGTACCTGGACGACCATCCGCCGCTGGCCGGGGGCCGCGAGATGTGGGGTTTTCCCAAGAAGCTCGCCTCGCCCAGGCTGCAGACCGACAAGGACACCCTGATCGGCACGCTCGACTACGGCCCCGTGCGCGTGGCCACCGGCACCATGGGCTACAAGCACAAGGAGCTGGACCTGGCGGTGCAGCAGCAGCGCCTGGCGCGGCCCAACTTCCTGCTGAAGATCATTCCCCATGTGGACGGCAAGACGGCCCGCATCTGCGAGCTGTCGCGCAACACCATGGAAGACATCGTCATGAAGGGCGCCTGGACCGGCCCGGCCTCGCTGGAGCTCGCGCATCATGCGCTGGCACCGGTGGCCGAACTGCCGGTGCTGGAAATCGTGGAGGCCCGGCATCTCGTTGCCGACCTGACCCTCGGCATGGGCGAGGTCGTGTTCGACTACCTCGCCAAGCCCGTCCAATCCGTCCGTTCCATCCCACCCTTGCGGAGCACGCAGCATGCCTGACCTGAAAGGAAAAGTCGCTGTCGTCACCGGTGCCGCCAGCGGCATCGGCAAGCAGATCGCCCTCACGCTCGCCCGGGCCGGCGCGGCCATCGGCATCGTCGACCTGAACGAAGACGGCGCCCAGGCTGTCGCCAGGGAAATCACCGACGCCGGCGGCAAGGCCATCGGCCTGCGCATGGACGTCACCGACGAACAGGCCGTCGACGACGGCATCGGCCGCGTGGCGGCCGAACTGGGATCGGTCGACATCCTGGTCTCCAACGCCGGCATCCAGATCGTCAACCCGATCGAGACCTACGCCTTTGCCGACTGGAAGAAGATGCAGGCCATCCACGTCGACGGCGCCTTCCTGACCACGCGGGCGGCGCTGCGCCATATGTACAAGGACAAGCGGGGTGGCGTGGTGATCTACATGGGCTCGGTGCACTCGCACGAGGGCTCGCCGCTCAAGTCCGCCTACGTGGCGGCCAAGCATGCGCTGCTGGGGCTGTCCAAGGTCGTGGCCAAGGAAGGCGCGGCGCATCAGGTGCGCTCGCATGTGGTCTGCCCGGGGTTCGTGCGCACGCCGCTGGTCGACAAGCAGATTCCCGAACAGGCCAAGGCACTCGGCATCAGCGAGGAAGAGGTGGTGAGAAACGTGATGCTGGGCGGTACCGTGGACGGCGTGTTCACGACGGTGGAAGATGTGGCCGAGACCGTGCGCTTCCTGGCGAGCTTCCCCAGCGCGGCGCTGACCGGCCAATCGTTCGTGGTCAGCCACGGCTGGTTCATGCAGTAAGCCAGACCCAGAGGTTGGAGGAGACATGCCAGCATCCACACCACGCAAGCCGGCCGCCAGGCGCCCGGCCTCCGCGCAATCATCCCGCCCGGCGGACGCCCCGCAGACCGCGGCCCAGCGCATCGCGCTGCCCGCCTACGAGAACATCGCACTGGTGCTGCAGGGCGGCGGCGCGCTGGGCGCGTACCAGGCCGGCGTGTTCGAAGGGCTCGATGAAGCGGGCATCGCGCCGAACTGGATCGCGGGCATCTCAATCGGCGCGCTGAACACCGCGATCATCGCCGGCAATGCGCCCGAGCATCGGCAGGCGAGGCTGCGCGAGTTCTGGCAGACCATTTCCCAGCCGAGCTTCTCGCCGCCGCTGCCGGACCTGCTGGAGAACGCCTGGTTCGACGGCAACATGCACATGCGCAAATGGCTGACGGCGATGCAGGTTGCCGATACCCTCGTCGAAGGCCAGCGCGGCTTCTTCGCGCCCCGCTGGCCAGCGCCGCTGCCAGCCAACGAAGTCGATCCGCGGGAGGCGAGCTATTACGACACCTCGCCGTTGAAGCTCACCCTCGAGCGCCTGTGCGACTTCGACCGCATCAATGACGGCGGCATCCGCGTATCGGTGGGCGCGGTCAATGTGCGCACCGGCAACCTCGAAAGCTTCGACAACACCCAGCGCCGCCTGCGCGCGGAGCACTTCATGGCCTCCGGCGCGCTGCCACCGCGCTTCCCGCCCGTGCTGATCGACGGCGAATATTACTGGGACGGCGGTATCGTCTCCAACACGCCACTCTCGGATGTGCTGCAAAGCACGCCGCGCCACGACACGCTGGTGTTCCAGGTCGATCTGTGGAGCGCGGTCGGGCCGGTGCCCGATACCATGATCGGCGTGGCCAGCCGACAGAAGGATCTGCAGTATTCCAGCCGCACCCGGATGATCACCGACTGGATGGAGCGCGCGCAATCGACACGGCGGCTGGTGCGCACCATGCTCGACAACCTGCCGGCCTCGGAGTTCGGGCACACCGCGTGGTACCGGCATGCGCAGGAGCTCGCCAGCAACAAGCACTACAACATCATCCACCTGATCTACGCGGCCAAGGAGAACGAGGGGCCGGGCAAGGACATCCAGTTCGGCCCGTCGACCATGCGCGACCACTGGAATTCGGGCCTGGCGGACATCCGCAAATCGCTGGCGCACCCGGAGTGGCTGGCGATGCCCGACAACGCGTCCGGCTTCGCTACGCACGACATCCACCGCAAGGCCGGCATGCGGCGACCTGGCAAGCGCATGTAGGCGTGGCTCACGCGGCCGGCGCTGTCGCTGCCTGCGGGCTGGCCGTCACCCAATCGGCACACTCGGAATCGGTCAGATCGGGCACGACGGCGGCGCCGGTCTCGGCCGCTGCCAGCGCGGCTTCGAGCACGGCCATCACGGCCACGGCCTGGACCGGCGGCACCGGGTTCGGGCAGGCCCCACGGATCGCATCGCGGACTGCGGCGTAATACCGGCACTGGTCGCCGGCCGGCGCCGCGATCTCGGTGACAGCCGCGCTTGCACCGTCGATCAGCCGGGCGGCATCGTCGTCGACACCCCAGCCGGCGGCGCCCGGTGCCATGCCGGCCAGCAACTGCGCTTCCTGCTGATCCATCCCCCGCTTGACGAACGAGCCGCGCGTGCCGTGCACGATCCAGCGCGGTGCGCCGCCGGCCACCAGCATACTGGCGTGCAGGATGGCGCGCTGCTCGCCGTACTGCAGGACGACGTGGGCCCAGTCGGGCGTCTCGGCGCCGGGCCGCTGGCGCGCGAACGAGGCACTCACCAGCTCCGGCAGGCCCAGCAGCACCAGCGCCTGATCGACCAGGTGCGGGCCCAGGTCGAACCAGATGCCGGTGCCCTGCCCGGCCTGCTCGCGCCAGCGGGCGCGCACCTGGGGGCGGTAGCGGTCGAAATGCGCCTCGACATGCATTGCCGCGCCGATCGCGCCGCTTGCCAGGGCGGCGCGCAGGGCCAGGAAATCGCTGTCCCAGCGGCGGTTCTGGAACACCGACAGCAGGCGGCCGGTCTCGCGCGCCACCCGCGCCAGGTGCCGTGCCTCGGCCAGCGTGACGGTAAAGGGCTTGTCGACCACCACGTGCTTGCCGGCGCGCAGCGCGGCCTCGGCCAGCACCGCGTGCCGGTCATTCGGCGCGGCAATGACGACGAGGTCGGCTTCGGGATGCACGGCCGCTGCCTCGGGCGGGCAGACCACCACATCGGGCCAGTCTGCGCGAACCGCCTCGGGCCGGTTGGAGCCGACCACGTGCAGGCGCAGCCCGGGCACGGCGCCGATCAGCGCGGCATGGAACAGCTTGCCGGCATAGCCGTAACCGACCAGTGCCACGCGCAAGACCGACGGGAGTTGTGCAGAAAACGGCATATCGACGAACACAAGAAGATGAGGTGGATGCGACACGGCCGCAGCGACTTCATGCCATCCCGCGCGCTGCATTGTGCGCTGAGCTTCGCCGCGCCAGGCAACGAAAAACCCGCACACCGTCAAAAGTATTGCTGAACGCCCTTGTAAATAGGAATGATTCCCATTATGATCCGCACCTTCACAAATTGAAGGCACCACCTCACGGGGACGGCGCCCTGCCCGCCATCGGGCCTGCTCACTCTACGGGAACCGTCATGCCGCCGAAACGCCTGTGCCTCTCTCTGGCCGTCCTTGGAACCTTGCCCTTCGCCCAGGCGGCGCTCGCAGACGAGGCCCCAAAGGCCGGCCCGGCCATTGAAGCCGGCACCCTCCCCGCCGCCACCGTCACGGGCACGCGCAGCCGCACCAGCTACGACACGCCCGTCGCCACCACCGCCACCAAGATTCCCGCGCCGCTGCGCGAGATCCCGCAGTCGGTCAACATCGTGCCGCGCGCGGTGATCCAGGACCAGGGCGCCCTGTCGCTCAACGATACGCTGCGCAATGTGCCCGGCGTGTCAGCCTCGCTCGGCGACGCGCAGCGCGACCAGGTCACCATCCGCGGCTTCTCGGCGATCAACGACCAGTACGTCGACGGCCTGCGTGATGACGCGCTCTACTTCCGCGACCTCTCCAACGTCGACCGCATCGAAGTGCTGAAGGGGCCGGCCGCCGTGCTGTACGGGCGCGGCTCGTCGGGCGGCATCATCAACCGCGTGACCAAGAAACCGCTGGCGACGCCGATGGCCGAAGTGGGCGTGGTGGTCGGCACCGAGGGCCAGAAGCGCGCCGAGTTCGACCTCAACACCTCCATCAACGACGACGCCGTCCGCGCCCGCCTGACCGGCGCCGTGGAAGACTCCGGCGGCTTCCGCAACGACTATTTCCTGCGCCGCCAGGCGATCGCCCCGTCGTTCCTGTTCAACCTGTCGCCCGATACCAAGCTGACGCTGCAGTTCGACTACCTGCACGACACGCGCATCGCCGACCAGGGCGTGCCGTCGTACCGCGGTCGCCCCGTCAACGTGCCGATCGAGACGCGCTACGGCTCGGCCAGCGCGGGCGACGGCAATGTCGAGACCACCGTCAAGAGCGTGACCGGCACACTGGACCACCGCATCAACGACCGGTGGTCGTTCCACAGCGTGGTGCGCAACTATGAATACTCGCTGGGCCGCAACAACTACGTGAGCGTCAGGAGCGGCAACGACGGCCGGGTGCCGACCGTCACGCTCAACGTCAACCAGCGCAACCGCAGCGACCGCGGCACCGTCTGGCAGAACGAGCTGACGCAGCAGGCCGAGACCTTCGGCATCCAGCACACGCTGCTGTACGGCATCGAACTGGGCTACCAGGACAAGAGCGACCGCGTGGCCGCCCTGTCGCAGAACTTCACCTACAACCTGTTCAACCCGGTGCCGGCGGTCTTGCCGACGGTCCCGGGCAACGCCACGCCCAGCAACTACGGCCTCACCCACAACGAGACCTACGCGGTATACGCGCAGGACCTCGTCAAGTTCTCGCCGCAATGGACGCTGCTGGCCGGCCTGCGCTACGAAGTCCTCAAGCAGAGCCGCGATGACCTGACGCCGAGAAACCAGGACCTGTCGCGCACCGACAAGCCGGTCAGCCCGCGCCTGGGCATCGTGTACCACCCGGTCGAGCCGCTGTCGCTGTATGCGTCTTACAGCCGCGCGTTCCAGCCGCTGGCGGACAGCTTCACCTACTACAACAACAGCAGCGCGCTGGCCCCGCAGTCGACCACCAACTACGAGATCGGCGCCAGATACGATGTATCGGCCAGCGCCAGCGTGAGCGCCGCGCTGTTCGACATGAAGCAGACCAACCTGACCAGCGTCGACCCCGCGACGCAGCTGGCCGTGCCCATCGGCACGCAGCGTACGCGCGGGCTGGAACTGGCCTTCAGCGGCGAGGTAGCGAAGACGTGGTCCGTGATCGCCAGCTATGCCTACCTGAACGGCGTGCTGACCAACCCGTTCGACAAGAGCAACGGTGTGGCGGTGACGGGCAACCAGCCGTCGCTGACGCCGCGCCATAGCGGCTCGCTGTGGGTCAAGCACGATCTGCCCAATGGCTTCTACGTGGCCGGCGGCATCCGTGCCGAAGGGGCGCGCTTCGCGTCGCAGTACAACGTCACCACGCTGCCCGGCTATATGACCGTCGACCTGGGTGCCGGCTATCGCAGCAAGCACGTCGACGTCACGCTGAACCTGCAAAACCTGTTCAACCGCACGTACTACGTCTCGGCCCATGGCGGCGCGGAGAACTACAACCTGCCGGGCGCGCCGCGCATGGCGCTGCTGGGGGTGCGGTACAAGATGTAAGACGCGTCAGCGCGCCGGCGCTTGCTTGGCCCGCCATGGCTTGATGCCGTCTTCCATGCTTGGGCCTATCAACGACCCACCTAGTACCTCTGCACAGGGGTTATGACGGTTTGTCAGAGGTGGGTACAGGGTAGGCTTTGGCCAATTTTTTGCGGGCCGTTTCAGTAGAGAACATCCAGTTGATGCGAG
>CAKKOY010000101.1 GCA_919592095.1 Ralstonia syzygii subsp. syzygii
AGACGACAATCTACGCAGCCAGCCGGATTGTTTACCGCGCCATCTGCCCAGACCGTTGCGCGTAAACGTCATCATGCCGCGCGCGGGCGACCGGATTTATGCAACAACGCCAATCGATGTCGGGCGAGGAGGCTGAGCGGATCGGGCTGGTGTCCCTGGCGGTGCCGGAGAAGGACCTGGTCAACCGCGCCTTCGAGATCGCCGAGCGGTTGGCGGCGGGCTCGCAGACGGCCATCCGCTGGACCAAGTACGCGCTCAACAGCTGGCTGCGCCTGGCCGGGCCCACCTTCGATACTTCGCTGGCGCTCGAATTCATGGGGTTCGCCGGGCCGGATGTACGTGAGGGCATTGCCAGCCTGCGCCAGAAGCGGCCGCCCAGCTTCGATGCCGCCTGAGCGCGGCGTTCAGAAACGATTTCCAGATAGGAGATACCATGTTCACGCAGATGCCCAACTTCGCCGAAGGCGGCTTCGAATTCCTGCGCAAGCTGTGGGGCGGCGGGTTCGCCGGCATGTCCGGGGGCGGGATACCCGGTATGGCCAACTTTGCTGCGCCGCCGATGGATCTGGAGGAGCTCGACAAGCGCATCCACGACCTGCGCGCGGTGGAAAGCTGGCTGCAGCTCAACGCCAGCCTGCTGCGCACCGCTATCCAGGGGCTGGAGGTGCAGCGCGCCACGCTGGTTGCCCTGCAGACCTTCGGCTCGGCGTTGTCGCCCGAAGCCATGCGGACCGCGTTCGACAATCTTTCCGGCAGCGAGGAGCCGGCCGCCGAGGCGGCTTCGGAGCCCAAGCCGGCGTGGCCGCATACGTCCACGGCCGCGAAGCCGGTCCGGACCGAAGCCGAGGCGCCGACCGCCGAGGAGGATGCGCTCGCCCGGGCCGAGGCCGCCGCGCATGCCGAAGCGCAGGCGCAGGCTGCCGCGCAGGCGGCTGCGGCGGCGCTCAATCCGTCGCCGTGGTGGAACCTGCTGCAGCAGCAGTTCAGCCAGATCGCCAGTTCCGCGGCGGCGGCCATGCCGATGCCGCAGAACCTGATGCCGGGCTTCCCGGGCGGTTTTCCCGGCTTTGGCGGTGCGCCCGGCGCCGAGGGGCTGGACAGCGCGCCCGAAGACATCGAAGGCGAGGGCGCTTCCGCCAAGGCGGCGCCCAAGACCGCGGCCAAGTCTGCCAAGGCCACGGCCGGCAAGCGCGCGAAAGCGCCCGCGGCCCCCAAGCCCGCCAGGAAGGCGGCCGCGAAGAAGGCCCCGGTCAAGGCCGCCGCGCCCAAGCCGACATCCGACGCTTCCTGAGACCCGCGCTTCCACCAACACGCACGCATGGATTCGACCGCGCTACTGTTGATGGGAGGTGGGTCGCGCGCCGCCTACCAGGCGGGCGTGCTGCGCGGCATCGCGCGGCTGGCGCGCGAGTTTGTGCCGGATGCGGCGGGCTCGCCGTTCGACGTGATCTGCGGGACGTCGGCCGGCGCCATCAACGGCGTCGGGCTGGCGCGCGGCGCCCAGGACTTTCTGCGGGCCGCCGAGGCGCTGGTGCAACTGTGGGCCCGGCTCCATGCCGACCGCGTGTACCGCACCGATGTCAGCCGCATCAGCGCCAGCGGCGCGCGCTGGCTGACGGCGCTGGCGTTCGGCTGGATGACCGGCCGCACCCCGCGCGCCCTGTTCGATAACACGCCGCTGCGCGAACTGCTGCAGGAGGAGCACGATGCGCAGCAGCTGCAGGCGGCCTTCGATGCCGGCGCCCTGCGCGCGCTGGCGGTCACGGCCCTCAGCTACACCACGGGGCGCCACGTCACGTTCTATCAGTCGCCGCATGTCGTGCTGCCGTGGCGGCGCTCGCAGCGGATTGCCGTGGCCGACACGATCGGGGTGCCGCACCTGCTGGCGTCGTCGAGCATCCCCTTTTTGTTTCCCGCCGAGCCCGTGCAGCTCGAAGGCAATGACGAATGGTTCGGCGACGGCACGATGCGGCAGATGTCACCGCTGTCGCCCGCCATCCACCTGGGCGCGGACCACATCCTCGTGGTGGGGGCGGCCTCGCGCCAGCAGCCGGGTTGGTACGACACGGTGCCGGCATCGGGCTATCCGTCATTGGCGCAGTTGGCGGGGCAGGCGCTGGCGAGCGTGTTCCTCGACGGGCTGTCGGCCGACATCGAGCGGCTGCAGCATGTTAACGCCATGGTCAGCCGCAATCCGGAGATCGCCGATGCGCGCGACGGCTGGCGCAAGATCGAAGTGCTGGTGATGTCGCCGTCCGAGCGCATCGAGCTGATCGCCGCCCGCCATGTGCAGCGGCTGCCTGGCACCGTGCGCGCGCTGCTCAGGCCGCTGGGCGGCACCGAGGCGCGCGGCGCGGCCTTCGCCAGCTATCTGCTGTTCGAACCCGAGTTCACCCGTGAGTTGATCGACCTGGGCGAGCGCGATGCACTGGCCCGCCGCGACGAGCTGGCCGCCTTCCTGTACGGCGTGGTGCCGGACACGATGGCGGCGTGAGCCGGCGCTCAGCGGGGCGAGGGCTCGGCGAGCAGGGCGTCGATGCGGTTGACGAGGGCCGGATCGCCCGGCTCGACCCTGCTCGGATACACCGCCACCACGCGGCCGCTGCCGTCCAGCAGGTACTTGTGGAAGTTCCACTTGGGCGGCTGCCGGTCTGCTGGGTGAGCCAATGGTAGAGCGGCGACGCCGCCGGCCCCACCACCGACGTCTTCGAGAACATCGGGAACTTCACGCCATACGTGTTGTAGCAGAAGTCGGCGATCTGCTTGCCGGTGCCCGGCTCCTGCTCGAAGTCGTTGGAGGGGAAGCCCAGCACGGTCAGGCCCTTGTCGCGGTACTTGGCGTACAGCGCTTCGAGCCCTTCGTACTGGTAGGTGTAGCCGCAATAGCTGGCGGTGTTGACCACCAGCACCACGCGGCCGGTGTACTGGCACAGGTCCTGCGGCGCGTCGTCCTGCAGGCGTCTGACGCGGAAATCGAGGGCGGTCGGGCATTTGCCCGCAGCGGCGGGCTGCGGTGCCGGGGCGGCCTGGGTGCCGGCGGCCGCGTGGCCGGTGCGCGGCAGCAGCAGCGCGATGATCGCGATGACGATGGCGATCGCGATGATCAGCAGGTGATGCCGGCGCAGCACGCCCGCAGCGTGCCGGCGGGTGAGCCGGTCGCGTGCGCGGGCAAGGGGCGGCGTGGCGATGGAAGGCGACAACATGGCAGTCTCCGGAGTCGCGGGCGGTGCATGGAACTGTCTTCAGTCTAGGGTATAACGCTGGCGGAGCCTGTCGCAGCCGAAGTGCGCCGGGCGTGGCTTGCCGCCGCCGGGCGCCGTCACGCTTCCTATACTGTGGAGGCGCCGGGCGACGACTTGGTCCGCTCCGCCCCACAAGCGCGGCAATCGCCGCTACAGCACATCGCGGCGCACCGCGAGGCAGCGCGTCCGTGGAAGACGCGCCAAGGGGGTCGCCCAGACACGTCGCATTTCGTGGTCCCGGCAGGCCTGTTGTCAAGAGGAAACGGGCGGATGCGTTTGATTGCCTCGCAGACATGAAAAAGCGGGGGTAGTCAAGCTTGTCTGCTAGAATCCGCCTGCAAATTCAAAGGCTTACCATGCTCTATCCCGAATTGTTCAAGTCGTTGGAAGCGGTCCGCTGGAATATGGAAAAGGATATTCCATGGGACCAGTTCGACGCATCGCTCCTGACCGATGCGCAGGCGCAGACCATCAAGATGAACGCCATCACCGAGTGGTCCGCCCTGCCGGCCACCGAGATGTTCCTGCGTGATAACCGCCACGACTCCGATTTCTCGGCGTTCATGAGCGTGTGGTTCTTTGAGGAACAGAAGCACTCGCTGGTGCTGATGGAATACCTGCGCCGCTTCCGCCCGGACCTCGTGCCGACCGAAGAAGAGCTGCACAACGTGCGCTTCGAGTTCGACCCGGCTCCGCCGCTGGAAACGCTGATGCTGCACTTCTGCGGCGAGATCCGTCTGAACCACTGGTACCGCCGTGCCTCCGAATGGCACACCGAGCCGGTCATCAAGTCGATCTACAAGCACTTGTCGCAAGACGAAGCCCGCCATGGCGGCGCCTATCTGCGCTACATGAAGAAGTACCTGGGCCAGTTCGGCGACTCCGCCCGCAGCGCGTTCGCCAAGATCGGCGTGCTGATGGCCTCCGCCCGCCGCACCGAGAAGCCGCTGCACCCGACCAACCTGCACGTCAACAAGGCGCTGTTCCCGCAAGACACGGTGCAGTCGCGCCTGCCCAACCCGGACTGGCTGGAGCACTGGCTGGACGAGCAGATCAAGTTCGATGCCGGCTGGGAAAAGAAGGTGATCGAGCGCATCCTGCACAACATGTCGCTGTTGTTCGAGCGTACCTTCGAGACCGTGCAAGACCTGAACCGCTATCGCAAGGACCTCAACGCACGCATCGTCGGTTCGACCGGCGCGTCTGCGTCTGAACAGCCGGCCTGACGCCACGCGTCTGCCGCACCCCTGACGGCCCATCGGTTTCGATGGGCCGTTTTGTTTCCACCCGCGTTTTCTTCCCCCAATGTCCGCCGACCGTCAGCCCGCGCCCGCGTTTGAACACAATATCTGCGACCCCGCCGATGTGGAGGCCCGCGTGCGCGCCCTGCCGCGCCCGATCGTCTTCACCAATGGCGTGTTCGACATCCTGCATCGCGGCCATGCGACGTATCTGGCGCAGGCGCGCGCGTTGGGGGCGTCGCTGGTGGTGGGCGTGAATACCGATGCCTCCGTGCGCATGCTGGGCAAGGGCGACGACCGCCCGCTCAATATGCAGGACGACCGCCTGGCCGTGCTGGCCGCGCTGGAATCGGTGAGCCTAGTGGTGCTGTTTGCCGAGCGCACGCCGGTTGAACTCATTCAACGGGTACGCCCCGACATTTACGTCAAGGGCGGCGACTACGACATCGACACGCTGGAAGAAACCCGCGTCGTGCGCGGCTGGGGCGGGGCGGCACTGGCGATCCCGTTCGAGCACGATCGCTCGACGACGCAGCTGCTCAAGCGCGTGCGCGCGACTTCCTGAGTTCCTGAGGTCCGGCGTCGCTTCGCGCTTCAGTGCGCGGCGGCAATGGTGGCTGTCGGTGGCGCTGCGCAGGCGCGCAATTCCTCGGCGCCCAGGCGCGTCTTGAGGGTGGCCAACTGGGCCCCCAGGTCCGGTGCGGCATCGCTCGATGCCGTGACGCGCAGCCACGCGCGCGATGCATTGCGGTGCGTTTCCGTCAGGATGGCGCTGCGCACGTCGTGGGCACGCAGGTCGTCCAGCCTCTGCTGGGCGCGACCCTTGTCGCGGAACAGCCCGAGCGAGACCACGAACCCGCCCGCTTCCTGCACGATGGCCGAATCGGTGACGCTGCGGCGCTTGAGTTCGGTCACCTTGCGGTCGGCGTCTTCACGCGTTTCGCGCGCGGGCATGCGGACCCACCAGCGGACTTCATCCTGGCGTGTCACCCGCTCGACCTGCACGCCTGCGAGCTGGCGCAGCTGATCGGCGCCGCGTGTGGCCTGGGCCTCGGTCAGTCCGCCAAGTTCCATGCAGTTGGCGGCGGCGTTCCCGTCGGCCGTGGCGAGCGCGGTGAGTTCGATGGCCGGGCTGGCATCGCTGGCTGCGGTGGGCGACGAGGCGGCGGCCGGGGGCGCCTTGGACGCGGCCGGCGTCGACGCGGGCGCCGGTCCCAGGAGGCGGATGTCCTCGGTGCGGATCTGGCGGCGCATGCGCTCCGGCTCGCGCTCGCTCTCGAACCAGCCGGACGGAACGTCGGGGCCGAACACGCCCAGGTTGGCGGCCAGCAAGACGCCGTTGGCGAGCAGCAGGAGCAGCAGGGCGAGGCGAAGCGTCATGGTGCGGGAAACGGCGTCGGACGGTGGTTCGGAATGCAGGAACACGGCAACAACAGGAAAACGGGAACGGTGATGGGGCTCAGGTTTGCGTCATGTCGCCCGGGCGGCCCTCGTGGCCGGCGTGCGCCAGCACCTGGAGGCCGAGCAGCACCAGATTATCGTGCATCTGGAACGGCATGCGCAGGTGCGGGCCGAGCGCCGCGCGCGCGCCGCCGCTCAGCACGCAGCGGGACGGCCCCGGATAGTGGGTCTGCAGCGCCTGCCAGGTCTGGGCAATGGCGCCCGCCTGGGCGGTCACGCAGCCCAGTGCAATCGCATCCTGCGTGTTGTCGGCCCAGGGCGGCACGATGGTCCGGGCCTGGGCGTCGCGCGCGGCCAGGTAGCCGATGTCGATCTCGGGCAACTGCGCCGTGTTGCGCGACAGCGCGTGCATCATCAGTGTGAGTCCGGGCAGGATGAGCCCGCCGGCGAAGAGGCCGTCGGGCGCGACGATGTCGAGCGTGGTGGCGGTGCCGGCCGTGACCAGCAGCAGCGCCGTGTCCGGCCACGCGTGGCGGGCACCGACGGCGCCCACCCAGCGGTCGGTGCCCAGTTGGGCCGGGTCCCGATAGCCGTTGCGCAGCCCGGCGGCGGCGGTTTCGGAGGCGACGATGCGTATGCGCGCGCCATCGAAGACGCGGGCGATGCGGGCGCACAGCGCATCGCGCAGTGCCGGGCCGGCGACCGCGCTGATCCACACTTCGGGCGGTGCCACGCCCGCGCCGGCATGGCAGTCGCGCCAATCTTCCACCAGTTCGGCCAGCTGGTCGTGCGGCCGGGCGCCGGCATGCTGCCAGGGCGTGCCGCCGGGTGCGGCGGGCAGCGGGGCGACGTCGCCGGCGGTCCAGGCCCATTTGATGCGCGTATTGCCGGCATCGATCAGCAACAGCGGCCGTTCGGGAGCAGGGGCCTTGAGGCGGATCATGGCTGCTCCGCGTCGGCCGCGCGCAAGGACACCTCGCCGCTGTGGATCCACTGCACGCGTCCGCCGGATTCGATGGCCAGGCGCCCCTGGGCATCGATGCCGTGCGCCACGCCTTCTAGCACCACGGCGCCGTCCTGCCATAGCCGCACGGGCTGGCCGGCAAAGGCATCGCGCGCGGCGAACGGCGCGACGAACGGGGCCAGGCCGTGCGCGCCGAAGCGCAGCAGGTGCTCGCCCAGCGTGCTCAGCAGCATGGTCAGCACGGCATTCGGCTCGGGCCGGTCGACGAGCTCTTCCACGCCCGACAGCGATCGGCCCAGCGCTGTCTCCAGCGCGCGCGGGCGCTCCAGGTTCAGGCCGATGCCGATCACGGCCCAGGTCTGCCCGGGGGCTGCGCGCATCGTCTCGACCAGGATGCCGGCGAGCTTGCGCCCGGCGATCTGGACATCGTTGGGCCATTTGAGCGTCAGGGCCTGCGCGCTGCCACCGTGCGTTTCCGCATAGGTGGCCACGGCGTCGGCCACGGCCACGCCCACCGCCAGGCTCAGGCCGGCCAACTGCGCAGGCCCGCCGGCAAAGGCGCAGGCGATGGAGAAGGTCAGGCCGTGATCGCCGTCCCACGGGCGGCCCTGGCGGCCGCGGCCGGCGGTCTGCCGCCGCGCCGCCAGCACGCGCGCGCCCACCAGCGGCGCCGCGCCGGCCGGCGTGCCGACGGTCGCGGGCCAGACAGCGTTGCGCACGGCGGCCATCAGGTCCGCATTGGTGGAGCCGGTGGACTCGACCACCTCGACCGGCCAGCCGGCCGCGACGCCGGTCGGCTGGATGCGGTCGCGGGTCAGGCGCCAGCGCGCAGGGGTGGGGGCGGAGGACATGGTCGGGGCAAACACACGGGAATGGCTGGATGATGGCGCATTGTAGCGAGGACATCGCGGGCACCGCGTATGCTGCGGGCGGCTGGTACGTCTCATGGCGGTGACCGCCCCGGCATCCGCGTTGGCTACAATTCGACCAGCATCCCCCTCCAGGAGACCCGCGCTTGATCACCTGTCGTCCCCCTCAGCTCGAGGTTCGTGTCGTCGACGGACGGTCGGTCGCTTACCTGTCGGGCGACTGGACCACGCTCGCGCTGGCCGAACGGGCGGGCGTGCGCAGCGCGCGCCGGCAGATCCGCGCGGGGCTGAACAATGCCAACGCCTGGTGCCTGACGGAAGTGGGCCGCATCGATCATTTCGGCGCGCAGCTGCTGTGGCGTGCGTGGGGCAACCGCTGGCCTGAGCGCCTGGACGCGCGCCCCGACCAGCGCCGCATGATCGACCGCGTCGCCCGGCTGGACCCCGGCGGCTGGAAGAAGCGCATCGCACCGCGCATCAACCCGGTGACGGTGTTGGGGGGCGCCATGTTCGACTTCGCCGGGCACCTGCAGATCGGCGTGGCGATGGTCGGCCAGCTGATGTTCGATCTGCTGCGCTTCGTGCGCGCGCCGCACCGCGGGCCCTGGCGCGAGATCTCCGCCAACATCTACAGCACCGGCTACAAGGCGCTCGGCATCACCGCGCTGGTGGGCTTCCTGATCGGCATCGTGCTGAGCTACCTGTCGGCCAACCAGTTGCGCGTGTTCGGCGCCAGCATCTTCATCGTCAACATCCTGGGCATGGCCATCATCCGCGAGCTGGGGCCGGTGCTGGCCGCCATCCTGGTGGCCGGGCGCTCGGGCTCGGCCATCACCGCGCAGATCGGCGTGATGCGCGTGACCGAAGAGCTCGACGCGATGCGCGTGATGGGCATCTCGCACGGTTTCCGGCTGATTCTGCCGAAGGTGATCGCGCTGGCGATCGCCATGCCGCTGCTGGTGGCGTGGACCGACCTGCTGGCGCTGGCCGGCGGCATCCTGGCCGCCAAGTTCCAGCTCGACATCAGTCCGACCTACTTCATCACCTCGCTGCCCGATGCGGTGCCGGTGGCCAACCTGTGGCTCGGCATCGGCAAGGGCGTGGTGTTCGGCATGCTGATCGCGCTGGTGGCGTGCCACTTCGGCTTGCGTATCCAGCCCAACACGCAGAGCCTGCGCGAGGGCACGACCACCTCGGTGGTGGTGTCGATCACCATCGTGATCCTGGCCGATGCGGTGTTCGCCATCCTCTTCAAGGACGTCGGGATATGACACGGCCGCGCCATCCGCATGTCGAGCCTGCGCGTGGCACCGGCCTGGCAGCCGCGCCGGTCACGCCCGCGCGCGAACGCGTGATCGAAGTCCGCAGCATCACCAAGCGCTACGGCGACGTGACGGTGCTCGACAACATCAACCTGGACGTGTTCCGCGGCGAAGTGCTGTCGATCGTCGGCGGTTCGGGCAGCGGCAAGACGACCCTGCTGCGCCAGGTGGTCGGGCTGGAGAAGCCGACTTCGGGCACCATCCATATCTTCGGCGAGGAACTGACCTGCCAGGTGGGCAACGAGCTGCAGTCGATGCGCAACCGCTGGGGCATGCAGTTCCAGCACGGCGCGCTGTTCTCGGCGCTGTCGGTGATCGACAACGTGGCGCTGCCGATGCGCGAGCTGCGCACGCTGCCCGATGCCTTCGTCATGCGCGTGGCCATGCTCAAGCTGCAGATGGTGGGCCTGAAGGCGAGCGATGCCGACAAGATGCCCTCTGACCTGTCGGGTGGCATGATCAAGCGGGTGGCGCTGTCGCGCGCGCTGTCGCTCGAACCGGAGCTGGTCTTCCTCGACGAGCCGACCGCGGGGCTGGACCCGCGCGCCTCCGATGACTACGTCGCGCTGATCCGCGAACTGCGCCGCGAGCTCGGCCTGACCGTGGTGATGGTCACGCACGACCTCGACACGCTGGTGGCGCTGTCCGACCGCATTGCCGTGCTGGCCGACCGCAAGGTGCTGGCCGCCAAGCCGGTCGACCAGATCATCCAGATCGATCACCCGTTCATCAAGGAATACTTCCTGGGCGAGCGGGGCAAGCGGGCCCTGATGGCGCTGGGCCCGGAGATGACGGAAGCGGTGGCCGCGGCCAGCCTTTCGATCCAGGAGGACTGATGGAAAACCGTGCCCACGCGTTCCTCGCCGGGCTGTTCACGATCGGGCTGGTGATCTTCATCGCGCTGGCGGTGGTGTGGTTCAACCGCGACCAGACCGTGCGCGTGCCCTACGAGGTGGTGACGCGCTCTACCGTCAACGGGCTGAGCCCGCAGGCGGCCGTCAAGTATCGCGGGCTGGACGTCGGCAAGGTGGACACCATCCGCTTCGACGACAAGGTTCCGGGCCAGATCGTCGTGCGGGTGCTGGTCGACAAGGACGCGCCCATCACCACCACCACCTACGGCCGGCTGGCCTACCAGGGCGTGACCGGCCTGGCCTACGTGCAGCTCGATGACCGTGGATACGATAGCGGCAAGCGCGCGGCCAACCCGACCCGTCTTGAAACCTCCGACAAGCATCCCGCGCGCATCGCCATGGAGGCCGGTTTTCTCGACGAGCTGGACAAGCGCGGCGACCAGATGCTGACCAAGCTCGACCAGACGCTGAGTTCGCTCTCCGCCCTGTTCGACGATGAACACCGGCAGGCGCTGATGGCGGCGATGCGATCGTTCCAGGGCACCATGGACAGCTACAACGCGCTCGCCCGCCAGGCCGAACCGACGGTGCGCAAGCTGCCGCAGATCGCCGACCACCTCGATGCCACCCTGGCCGCCACGCGCAGGCTGTCGCAATCGCTGTCCGACCCGAAGGGGCCGCTGATGGGGCCGCTGGCCAACGCCGGCAGCGACCTGAGCTCGGCCGCGCAGTCGATGCAGGCGGCCACCAACGTGCTGACCTACGAGACCCTGCCGCAGCTCAACGGCTTCGCCCGCGAGGCCCGCCAGGCCGTGCGCAGCTTCGACCATGCGGTGACCGATTTCAACACCCGTCCGCAGAGCGTGCTGTTCGGCCCCGCGCCCGCCGCGCCCGGCCCCGGCGAGACCGGCTTCACCGCGCCGTCGGTGTCGGCGGCCCCGTCGGTGGCCGTCCCCGCGACGGCCCGGCCCTGAGGAGATTCCATGCTGATCCTGCCGACCGTGTTTCGCCGCGCACTGGTGCTGTCCGCCCTGGCTGCGCTGGCTGCATGTTCCAGTACGCCGACCGCGCCGGCCGCGGTCTACGACTTCGGCCTGGCTCCCGCTGTCACCGGCGGTCCTCGCCAGCCGACCGCGTTGCGGGTGGCCGAGGTGGTCGGTCCCGGCTGGATGGACGGCAACGCCATCTACTACCGCCTCGCCTACGCCCAGGGGCAGCGCACCGAGCTGTATGCCGCCAGCCGCTGGGTGGAGTCGCCCGTCAACCTGTTCGATGCGCGCCTGCGCAACGCGGTGGCCGCGCGCGGCCAGGTGATCGGCTATGGCCTGCCGGAGGTGCCGACGCTGCGCATCGAGCTGGTGGATTTCTCGCAGGTGTTCGACCGGCCGGACACCAGCCGCGGCGTGGTGCGGCTGCGGGCCTCGGTGTTCATGGCGCGCGGGCTGGTCGCGCAGCGCGTGGTGCAGGCCGACGTGCCGGCACCGAGCGCCGACGCGGTGGGCGGTGTCAGCGCGCTGGCGCAGGCTTCCGATCGCGCCATCGGCGAGGTGCTGGACTGGGTGGCGGGGCTGGCGCTGCCGGCGGCGGCCAAGTCCGCCGGGCCGATGCGCACGCCGTGACCGTCCGGTGCCGGCGCGGCCTTCCGTACGCGGCGGCCGGCAGTATCATGGGCATCTCCTCGGTTTTCCGCAGCTTCCGCCGGTGACGGACCTCCACGCTCTTCCCGCCGCGCCTTCGACGCATCGCCACTCGCCGCTTGCGCGGGCCGGGCTGGCCTGGTTCGTGTTGCTGGTGGTGTACGCAAGCCTGTATCCGTTCTCGGGCTGGGTCGACACCGGCGTGTCGCCGTTCGCCTACCTGACCGCGCCGCTGCCCCGCTACAACACGCTCTTCGATCTGCTGACCAACATCTGGGGCTATATGCCGCTGGGCATGCTGGTGGTGCTGTCGCTGCATCCGCGCATCACCGGCTGGCGCGCGGTGGCGCTCGCGATGCTGGCGGGTTTGCTGCTGTCCGGCGCGATGGAGGCCGCCCAGACTTACCTGCCGACGCGCATCTCGTCCAATGTCGATCTGGCGGCCAACACGGTCGGGGCGCTGCTGGGCGGCATCGTCATGGCGCCATTCGCGGTCCGGCTGATCGACCGCGGTGGCCTGCGGCGGCTGCGCTGGCGGTGGTTCGAGCCGCAGGCCACCTTTGCCATCCCGCTCCTGCTGCTGTGGCCGTTCGCGCAGATATTCCCGCAGGAGTTCCTCTTCAGCATGGGCGGGGTGGTGCGCAGCGTTCTGCTGGACCCGTCGCCGGATGCCTTTCTCACCGGCATCATCCACAGCCTGTTTCCGGGGCTGTTCGACTGGCACGACCGCCTGCAGGCGCACCCCGAGGCGCTGCGGCGCCAGGAGCTGCTGGAAGCCCTGATCACCGCGTGCAGCTGGGTCGGCACCGGCCTGCTGGCCCCCGTGGCGATGCGGCGCGGCGCACCGGTGCTGCGCCTGCTGGCGGCGCTGCTCGCGAGCGCGCTGCTGGTCAAGGCCGGGGCAACGCTGCTGCAGTTCCCTGCGGCCGGCGCGTGGGACTGGCTGTCGTCCGGCGGGCGCTTCGGGCTGGTGGTCGGGTCGCTGGTGCTGGTGTTGCTGGTGCGCCTGCCGCGCGGGCTGCGCGGCGCGCTGGCGATGCTGCTGCTGCTGGCCCTGATCGTGCTGTCGAACGTGCTGCCGCCCGGGCCGTATTCGTGGGTGTCGGCGCAGGGCTGGCGGCTCGGGCGCTTCGTGCACTTCAACAGCCTGTCGCAATGGATCGGCTGGGTCTGGCCCTTCCTCGGCGTGGGCTATCTCGCCTGGCGCGCCGAGCTGGCCCAATTGCAGCGGCGCGCCCGTCGCCGTGGCGCCGCCTAGTACTACAGCCGTAGCTCAAAATGGCGGAGCACATCCCCGCGCCCGGTAGTGACACTGCTGAGCGCGCCACTGATGCGCGCGCCGCCATCGCGACCATGCCAGCA
>CAKKOY010000102.1 GCA_919592095.1 Ralstonia syzygii subsp. syzygii
CTCCGCCGGCAAGCAGGCATCGCTCGCAGCATCGAGCTGCTCGTTGACCACAACTGCTTGCCTGTCCTACAACCTACCCAAACTGTCATAACCTCTGTGCTGAGGTACTAGCCGGATTGACCGCGTTTGCCCGCCCCACCCTCCAGCGGCCGCACGCCGCGCGCCTCCATCAGCAGCGCCAGCCCACCCTCGCGCTCCTTGAGCGTGCGCAGCACGATGTTCGAGCGGATATCCATCACGCCCGGCGTCTTGTACAGCCGCTCGATGATGAACTCGGAATAGTGCTGCAGGTTGGGCGTCTGCACCCGCAGGATGTAGTTGCAATGCCCGGTAATGATGTAGGCCTCGACGATCTCGGGCCAGCGCTGCACCGCCGCCATGAAGGTCTCGTGCCAGCCCGACACATCCTGCCGCATCGACACCTGCACGATGGCCTCCAACTCCAGCCCCAGCGCCGCGCGCCCGAGCTGCGCCCGGTAGCCGGTGATGGCGCCGCCCTCCTCCAGTATCCGCACCCGCCGCAGGCAGGCCGACGGCGACAGCGCCACGCACTCGGCCAGGTCCTGGTTGCTGATGCGGCCGTCCTCCTGCAGGACCTGGAGAATGCGCAGATCGGTGGTGTCGAGTTGCATGTGTCGAATTAAATTATGCGATCTGTCAATTATGTTGAATTTTATGCGAATTCTGAGAAATTTCACGCACGAATATGCAAACCCATTGCGCGCGGTTTTCCCTATCATTCCGGCACGGATGCACGCTTTCCGACCCGCGTTTTTGCCACCGGAGCCGCCTTGGAACGCACTTTGTGGGACATCAGCCCCACCCTCTCGACCGCCACGCCCACCTGGCCCGGCGACACACCGTTTTCGCAGGAAATTGCGTGGAAGCTGGAGGGGGACTGCCCGGTCAACGTCGGGCGCATCACGCTGTCGCCGCACACCGGTGCGCATGCCGACGCACCGCTGCACTACCGCGCGGACGGCGCCCCGATCGGCGCCGTACCGCTGGACGCCTATCTCGGCCCCTGCCGCGTCATCCACTGCGTGGGCGTGGCGCGCGTCGAGCCGGAGCACGTGCGCGATGCCCTCGACGGCACGCCGCCGCGCGTGCTGCTGCGCACCTACGCTCGCATGCCGCAAAGCGCGTGGGATGACCGCTTCGCTGCCATCGCCCCCGAGACCATCGAACTGCTGGCCGCGCACGGCGTGCGCCTGATCGGCACCGACACCGCCTCGCTGTACCCGCAGACCTCCAAGACCATGGACGCGCACCACGCCGTCGGCCGCCACGGCCTGGCCATCCTCGAAGGCCTGGTGCTCGACGACGTGCCCGCCGGCGACTACGAGCTGATCGCCCTGCCGCTCAAGTTCGCCACGCTCGATGCCAGCCCGGTGCGCGCCGTGCTGCGCCGCCTGCCCTGATTCCCCCTCAACGCTTTCACTGCCCCACAGTCGCCATGCCCCTCACCCGCAACACCTGTCTCGAACGCGACGCGGCCGACCCGATTGCCCCGCTGCGCGACGCCTTCGCGCTGCCCGACGGCGTGATCTACCTGGACGGCAACTCGCTCGGCGCCCGTCCCCATGCCGCGCTCGTCCGTGCCCGGCAGGTCATCGCGGACGAATGGGGTGGGGGCCTGATCCGCAGTTGGAACCAGGCCGGCTGGTTCGAACTGCCGCGGCGCCTGGGCAACAAGCTCGCCCCGCTGATCGGCGCGCGCCCGGACGAGGTGGTCGTCACCGACACCACGTCGATCAACCTGTTCAAGGTGCTGGCCGCCGCCCTGCGCGTGCAGCGCGAAGATGCGCCGGCGCGCAAGATCATCGTCTCGGAAACCCACAACTTCCCGACCGACCTCTACATCGCCGAAGGCCTGGCCGACCTGCTGCGCGATGGCTACCAACTGCGCCTGATCGATGCGCCGCACGAGCTGGAAGCCGCGCTGGGCGACGACGTGGCGGTCACGATGCTCACGCACGTGAACTACAAGAGCGGGCACATGTACGACATGGCCGCGATCTCGGCACTCGCCCACCGGCATGGCGCGCTGGCGGTCTGGGACCTCGCGCACTCGGCCGGCGCCGTCCCGGTGGATCTGCACGCCGGCGGCGCCGACTACGCCATCGGCTGCACCTACAAGTACCTGAACGGCGGCCCCGGCTCGCCGGCCTTCGTGTGGGTCTCGCCTGCGTTACGCGAGCGCTTCTGGCAGCCGCTGTCGGGCTGGTGGGGCCATGCGCGGCCGTTCGCGATGGAGTCGCGCTACGACGCCGGCGCCGGCGTCAAGCGCTTCCTGTGCGGCACCCAGCCGATCACATCGATGGCGATGGTCGAATGCGGGCTGGACATCTTCGCGCAGACCTCAATGACCGCGCTGCGCGCCAAGTCGCTCGCGCTGACCGACCTCTTCATCGAACTGGTCGAGACCCGCTGCGCCGGCTACCCGCTGACGCTCGCCACGCCGCGCGACCACGCGGTGCGCGGCAGCCACGTCAGCTATGAACACCCGGATGGCTTTGCCGTGATGCAGGCGCTGATCGCGCGCGGCGTGATCGGCGACTACCGCGAGCCGCGCATCATGCGCTTCGGTTTCACGCCGCTGTACACACGCTTCGCCGATGTGCGGGACGCCGTCGACGTGCTGCGCGACGTGCTGCGCGACGTGCTGGAAACCGGCGCGTGGCAATCGGCCCAATTCAACGAACGTACGCTGGTGACCTGAGATGTCCGAACCGATTCAACCGACCCGGCCCGTGGCGTCGGGCTGCCCCATGCACGGCGCACCGGACGAGAGCTGGCACGACGCGCAGACGGATTTCTCACAGTCGATGAGCTATGGGGACTACCTCGCCCTCGACCAGATCCTGAACGCGCAGCACCCGCGCTCGCCGGATCACAACGAGATGCTGTTCATCATCCAGCATCAGACCACCGAACTGTGGATGAAGCTGATGCTGCATGAGCTGTGCGCCGCCCGCGACTGCGTGCGCAACGACGATCTGCCGCCCGCCGTCAAGATGCTGGCGCGCGTCTCGCGCATCATGAATCAGCTGGTGCAGGCGTGGAACGTGCTCGCCACCATGACGCCGCCGGAATACTCGGCGATGCGCCCGCACCTCGGACAATCGTCGGGCTTCCAGTCCTACCAGTACCGCGAGATCGAGTTCATCCTCGGCAACAAGAACGCGACGATGCTCAAACCGCACGCGCATCGCCCCGAGCACTACGCGCAGGTGAAGGCCGCGCTGGAAACGCCGTCGCTCTACGACGAGGCCATCCGCTACATGGCGCGCCACGGCTTCGCTTTCGACGCGGATTGCATTGAGCGCGACTGGTCGCGCCCGGTCACGTACAACGCGTCGGTGGAAGCCGCATGGTTGGAGGTCTATCGCGACCCGACACGCCACTGGGAACTGTACGAACTGGCCGAGAAGTTCGTCGACCTGGAAGACGCCTTCCGCCAATGGCGCTTCCGCCATGCGACCACGGTGGAGCGCGTGATCGGCTTCAAGCGCGGCACCGGTGGCACCGAAGGCGTCAACTACCTGCGCAAGATGCTGGACGTGGTGCTGTTTCCGGAGCTGTGGAAGCTGCGCACCGATCTCTGATCGCCCCGTCTCAACCGGCCGGCTGGACCGCCCGCCCCAGCCGCGCCGCCAGTTCCCGCAGGGCGGGCACGAGTTCGGCGCGGATGCGCTCGGCATCGGCCGCCGTATGCTGCGCGCTGCAGCTGACCACATAGGGCTCGCGCTGGCCCGGTGCGAAGAACCCCACCGCGCAGGCGTGGATGGCCGGATGCCAGTCGCGCAGCGAGACCGCGTAGCCCTCGCGGATGCCGGCCTTGACGGCATCCGCGGCAGCCGCGCCATCGGCGGCCCATTGCGCGGGCTGCTGCGTGCGCAGCGCGTCGAACAACCGCTCGCGCCGCGCCGCCGGCAACGCGGCCAGATACGCCCGCCCCATCGAGCTCGACAGCATCGACAGCCGTGAGCCCACGCCCAACCCCGACGATCCGCCCATCGCCGGGCTGTCATGGCGGATCGTTTCCAGATAAACCATGTCCAGCCGCTCGCGCCGGCCGAGCGAGATCGACACGCCGTGCCGCTGTGCGAACGCGCTCATGTGCGGACGCGCCAGCTGTACCACATCGCTCGAAGCCAAGTAGGCAAACCCCAGTGCCAGCACGCCCGCATCGAGCCCGTACTTGCCGAGCGCGTCGTCGTAGCGCAAATAGCCGAGCGCAACCAGCGTACCGGCTAGCCGGCTGACGGTGGCCTTGGGAAAGCCGGTGCGGCGCACGAACTCCTGGTTGCCGAGCAGCGTGTCGCCGGGGCGGAACGCGCGCAGCAGCTCCAGCCCGCGCGCCAGGGCGGTGACGAAGTTCGGGTCGCTTTCGCGTCCGGCGTCGGATTCGGTATCGGGGAGACTCTCGGTGCGCATCGCCAGGAAAGGGTAGAAATTGCCGTCGGCTGCGCTATGATACCTCTAAATTTCGAAACTATGTTCCGTATAACGGAACGCCAGGGATCTGGAGACCACCGCCATGACCGCTCGCAACGCCTTCCACTGGGCCGCCCCCCTGCTGCTCGACGCGCAACTCACCGACGACGAACGCATGGTGCGCGACGCCGCTGCCGCCTACGCGCAGGACAAGCTGATGCCGCGCGTGCTGGAATCGTTCCGGCACGAGAAGACCGACGTGGCGATCTTCCGCGAGATGGGCGCGCTGGGCATGCTCGGCCCCACGATTCCCGAGCAGTACGGCGGCCCGGGCCTGAACTACGTCAGCTATGGCCTGATCGCGCGCGAGGTGGAGCGCGTCGATTCGGGCTACCGCTCGATGATGAGCGTGCAGTCGTCGCTGGTAATGGTGCCCATCCACGCGTTCGGCAGCGAGGCACAGAAGCAAAAGTACCTGCCCAGGCTGGCGACCGGCGAGTGGATCGGCTGCTTCGGCCTGACCGAGCCCGACCACGGCTCCGACCCCGCCTCGATGGTCACGCGCGCGAAGAAGGTGGATGGCGGCTACTCGCTGAGCGGCGCCAAGATGTGGATCACCAACTCGCCCATCGCCGACGTCTTCGTGGTGTGGGCCAAGCTGCCGGACGACAACGGTGAAGACCAGATCCGCGGCTTCATCCTGGAGCGAGGCTGGAAGGGCCTGTCCGCCCCGGCCATCCACGGCAAGGTCGGCCTGCGCACGTCGATCACCGGCGAGATCGTGCTCGACGAAGTGTTCGTGCCCGAAGAGAACCTGATGCCCGGCGTGCACGGCCTCAAGGGCCCGTTCACCTGCCTGAACTCCGCGCGCTACGGTATCGCCTGGGGCGCGCTCGGCGCGGCCGAGTCCTGCTGGCACACAGCGCGCCAGTACGTGCTGGACCGCAAGCAGTTCGGCCGCCCGCTCGCCGCCAACCAGTTGATCCAGAAGAAGCTCGCCGACATGCAGACCGAGATCGCGCTCGGCCTGCAAGGCTGCCTGCGCCTGGGCCGCATGAAGGACGAGGGCACCGCCGCGGTGGAAATCACTTCGATCATGAAGCGCAACTCGTGCGGCAAGGCACTCGACATCGCCCGCATGGCGCGCGACATGCTGGGCGGCAACGGCATCTCCGACGAATTCGGCGTGATCCGCCACGTGGTGAACCTGGAGGTGGTCAACACCTACGAGGGCACGCACGATATCCACGCCTTGATCCTGGGCCGCGCGCAGACGGGCATCCAGGCGTTCTTCTGAAACGGCGCCCCATCCGTGGCGGGCCGAGGCACACGCGTGCGTCGCCCGCCGCATCCCCGCCCGTCCTGGGCATCGGGGTTCTCTCCTGTTCGCGCTATATCCGTTTGCAAATGACCGGGATACGGTTTGCCACATGAAACGGCCATTTGCGGGCGACTATTCTTCGCTCCAAGTGCCGGCGGACAGTGAATGCCCGCACCGCCCTCACGCCGATAAGACGCGCGCGGTCCACACGCAGACCGCGACGCCACGCGTACAAAAACCATCGCGAGACAACGGTCAGGAGAACGCCCGCGCGCGTACGCAGGCGCCCCGCCCGCACCACAACCAGAACAGGTCCCCGCATGCCGACGCACCCCGAGGATGCCGCTCGGGCCGGCCGGCGCGGAGCCCTGCCAGGAGACAACCACCATGGCTGAACAGTCCCTTCCGTCGGTGACGGAACGCGACGCCGCCGGCTTTGCCGATACGCGCGCCGTTGATCGCTACTTCCGGATCACTGCACGCGGCAGCACACATCGGCGCGAAGTCGTGGCCGGCATCACCACCTTCATGGCGATGGTCTATGCCGTGTTCGTGGTGCCGGGCATGCTGGGCAAGGCAGGCTTCGACACCAGCGCGGTGTTCGTGGCGGTTTGCCTGACCACGGCCTTCGGCTCGCTGCTGATGGGCCTGTGGGCCCGCCTGCCGATCGCCATCGGCTGCGCGATCTCGCTGACCGCCTTCATGGCCTTCGGGCTGGTGCTGGGCCAGCACCTCACGCCCGGCGTAGCACTGGGCGCGGTGTTCCTGATGGGCGTGGTCTTTACTGCCATCTCGGTCACCGGCGTGCGGTCCTGGATCCTGCGCAACCTGCCGGCCGGCGTGGCGCATGGCGCGGGCATCGGCATCGGCTTGTTCCTGCTGCTGATCGCCTCGAACGATGTCGGTCTCGTGGTGAAGAACCCGGGTCCGGGCCTGCCCGTGTCGCTGGGCCACATCACGGCCTTCCCGGTGGTGATGTCGGTGCTGGGCCTGGCAGCGATCTTCGGGCTGGAGCGCCGGCGCGTGCCGGGCGGCATCCTGATCGTCATCGTCGCCATCTCGGCGCTGGGGCTGATCTTTGACCCGGCCGTGAAGTTCACCGGCGTGTTCGCCCTGCCCTCGCTCAGCGCGCCGGGCCACACCTCGCTGATCGGTGCAATGGACCTCCGCGGTGCGCTGACCGCGGCCGTGCTGCCGAGCGTGCTCGCATTGGTGATGACCGCCGTGTTCGACGCCACCGGCACCATCCGCGCGGTGGCCGGGCAGGCCGGCCTGCTCGACGGCAAAGGCCATATCCAGAACGGCGGCCGCGCGCTGACGGCAGATTCGATCAGCTCGATGGTCTCGGCCTTCTTCGGCAGTGCGCCGGCAGCGGCCTACATCGAATCGACCGTGGGCGTGGCGGCCGGCGGCAAGACCGGCCTGACCGCCGTGGTGGTCGGCGTGCTGTTCCTGGCGGTAATGTTCGTCTCGCCGCTGGCGGGCCTGGTGCCGTCGTACGCGACCGCGCCGGCGCTGATGTACGTGGGTCTGCTGATGCTCTCCAGCGTGAGCAGGCTGCACATGGACGACATGGTCGATGCGCTGGCCGGCCTGGTGTGCGCCGTGTTCATCGTCCTGACCTGCAACATCGTCACCGGCATCATGCTCGGCTTCTGCACGCTGGTGGTCGGCCGCATCGTGGCGGGCGAATGGGGCAGGCTCAATGTGGGCACCGTGGCCATCGCCATCGTGCTGGCGACGTTCTACGCAGGCGGCTGGGCGATCTGATTCCCTGCGAATCCCGCCGGCGAAAAGCCAAACCGGCCAGACCCGCGAGGGCTGGCCGGCTTTGCTTGCGGCGCGCATTTCAACCGTTTGCACGCACGCAAAAAAACGCCCGGCGCGAGGGCCGGGCGGCAATCACACTACCAAGGAGACGGTTACTTGTTGGGCTGCGGCGTGAGGCGCAGATACGGCCGCAAGGCCTTGTAGCCCTTCGGGAACTTCTGCTTGATGACCTCTTCGTCCTTCAGCGACGGCACGATGACGACGTCGTCGCCGTCCTTCCAGTTGCCCGGCGTGGCCACGCTGTGGTGGTCCGTCAGCTGCAGCGAATCGATCACGCGCAGCACCTCGTCGAAGTTGCGTCCCGTGGACGCGGGATACGTGATGGTCAGCCGCACCTTCTTGTTCGGATCGATCACGAACAGCGAACGCACGGTGAACGTCTCGCTCGCGTTCGGGTGGATCATGTCGTAGAGCTGCGAGACCTTGCGGTCGGCATCGGCGATGATCGGGAAGTTGACGCGGGTATTCTGTGTCTCATTGATGTCGTCGATCCATTTCTTGTGCGAATCGACCGGGTCCACCGACAGGGCAATGACTTTCACATTGCGCTTGGCAAACGCCTCCTTGAGCTTGGCGGTCAGCCCCAGTTCGGTGGTGCACACCGGCGTGAAGTCCGACGGATGCGAGAAAAGCACGCCCCAGCTGTCTCCCAGCCACGCATGAAACTGGATGCGGCCTTCGCTGGAATCCTGCTCGAAATCGGGGGCGATATCGCCCAGACGTAGAGACATCGTGTCCTCCATACACTTGTTGGGAACCACTATAGCCAGATTGCCAACCAACCAAAACGACTATAAATTCACAACAACATCACTTTTTGTCATTTGGCGCGCAACTTGCTCGCAAAGGGATGAAGTGCATGCCCGGCGACCCGGCAAAATTTGTCCTGGCGCAGCATGCATGCCTTGGGCGCTTGAAGTTTCGAGACACCCACACATATGCTAGCGAATATGCACGCCAACATATTGACGATTGATCCCCCGACACACTGCAGGTGCCGACCATGACGAACACTTCCCCCAACCTGGCCGAATCCGTCAATAAGGAGAAACTGATGACCGACGTGAAGACCGTACTGTCCGACGCTGAAGCGCTGCTCAAGCAGGCTGCTTCCTCGAGCGGCGAAAAAGCTGCCGAACTGCGCGAGCGCGGCATGGGACTGTTGCGGCAGGCCAAGGAGAAAGCCCAGGACCTGCAGGACGCCGTGGTCACCAAGAGCAAGGCCGCCGCCCGCGCGACGGACGACTACGTCCACGATCATCCGTGGCAGGCCGTCGGCGTCGCCGCCGGCTTGGGCCTGCTGATCGGTCTGTTGCTCAACCGCAAATAAGCCGGCAACCCTGTTCCTGGCCGATGGCGCACCGCTCGCGGGCCGCGCCATCGGCCAGTTGCATTTTGGTTGGATTCCGCCGTGGGCACGATGTGCTCGCCACGGCATGACCGAAACGACGGACGCGGCCGCAGCGCAATACCCGATGCCGTGCCTGCGTTCCGGGCAGAGCAGACTGCCCTGGCCCCGCGTCATCCCGGGAACTTCATGACCGACGATCACAGCCCCAAGCTGTTCGCCTCGCTGAAAAAACTGGCCGGTACGGTCGTCTCGATGGCGCAGACGCGCCTCGAACTCGCCAGCATCGAACTGGCCGAAGAAAAAGAGCGCCTGCTCGGCGCCGCCTTTCTCGGCATGCTGGCTGTCAGCCTGATCGCGCTGGCCATCATGACGCTGACCGCGCTCATCGCCATCCTGTTCTGGGATACCTACCGCTGGCAATCACTGGCCGTCATGGCGGCGCTGTACGCGCTTGGAGCGGCGGCCTGCCTGTGGAAAGTCCGCACATCGCTGCGCAATGCGCCGCCCCTGTTCGAGGCGACGCTGGCCGAGCTTGACAAAGACCGGGAGATCCTGCGCCGATGACCGAGCCGAACCGACCGGGCGACGTGCCCGACCACGAAGCCGCGCATACCGCGCGCCACCATGTCCGCCCGTCCCGCCGCGGCGGCGAGGCACGGCTGCCGCTGGCCGTACGCAAGGAACTGCTGCTCACGCTCGCCGCGCTTGAACGCTATGACTACGCCCAGGCGCGCAACGACGTGCGGCGGGCCACCGGCCGCACCTTCAGCCTGGGCGGCCTCGGTGCGCTGCTGCCGAGCCTGGTCCGGCCGCTGGCGCGTCCCAACAGCCTGATGCGCGCCCTGGGCATCGCGCGCGAATATCCGCTGCTCGGCGCGGTCCTGTCCCTCACCTATGCCGGCCTGCGCCGCACCGTCATCGGACGGGTGACGCGGCGGCTGGGCAAGCTCGGGCTGGCAGCGGGCGCGGCCTGGTGGGGCTATCGCAAATGGCAGGAAACACAGGCCGACCGCGCGGCCGAACCGATGGCCGCGGCGGGCAGCTCAGCGCCGGAACCCTCCGCGGACATCATCCCGGGCAGCACGTCCTGAGCGTGGACAACCGCAGACAAGACCAAGGCCGGAGCGATCCGGCCTTTTCCGTGGTGCGGTCAGTGCAGCGGAATGGGATGGCGCAGCCGCTCCAGCCGGCGCGCCACGTTGCGCCGCAGTGCCGCGAGGCCGTGCGCGTCCGTGCCCCCCGGCGCGGTATCGACCGCCGCTCCGGGTGAGGCCGTCTCCGTCACCTGTGGCGCGATGCGGCGCCGGCCATGCCACAGCAGAACGCCGCTGGCGGTCCAGCCGACCACGAACAGCGTGTCGCCCACATGCATCAGCGAGTCGGGTGAAGTCCCGGCGTGGAAGAGGTTGCCGAGCATGTCAGCGGGGAGCTGGGCACAGGCCCATAGAAAGATCGCCGGAGCCGAGGCGAATACGCCTGGCTGCCACCACGGGTGCGTCATCCCTGTCTTCGCGGTTTCCATGGCGCCCCTCCTCCGGCTTTTATCGTGATGCTTCCGATGCTATGCCTGGCCCATGAAATTGGCGATCCGCACAAAACCGGACTCTGTGTGAGATTCGTCTGACATCATTCCCGCCCAAGGCGTACGGGCCCCACCCATTCGGGTTAGGGGACGTCCCGAGCACCTCGGCGGATCCAGTCGCCATGCGATGCCGCGTCCGGGACGGCTCCCGCAACCCGTGCGTTTCGGACGAAGCACACTCCGCTTGCCCATACCTACAATGCATCAATGTCCCGTATTGATGCGTTACTTTAGGCAACACTCCACACCAGATCATGCTGACCGCCACCGCCATCCAGCGCCGGGACGTGCAGACCGGTACGCCGCTGCTGCACCCGGCCTCGCTCGCTGTCCACCCGGGCGACCGCATTGCGCTGACCGGGCCGTCCGGTGCCGGCAAGAGCGTGCTGCTGCGGGCGCTGGCACTGCTCGATCCGCTGGATGACGGTCATGTGACATGGCGGGGCGAAACCGTGTCCGCCGCCGGCGTCCCTGCGTTCCGGTGCGAGGTGGCCTACGTGAGACAGCGCCCCGCCCTGCTGCCCGGCTCGGTGAAAGACAACCTGCAGTTGCCCTACCGCCTGCACACACGCAAGACAGGCCCCGGATTCGACCGCGCCGCCGCCATCGCCCTGCTGGCCCGCGCCGACCGCGATGCGCGCTTCCTCGACAAGAGCGCGACCGACCTGTCGGGCGGCGAAGCGCAGATCGCCGCGCTGGTGCGCACCCTGCAGACCGGTCCGGCCATCCTGCTGCTGGACGAGCCGACCGCTGCGCTCGACCCCGCATCGGCCCGCGCCATCGAGGCGATGCTGCTGCACTGGTTCGCGCAGGCGCCCGAGCGCCGGGCCTGGGTCTGGATCACGCACAATCCGGCGCAGGCGACGCGGATCGCCAGCCGCTACTGGCTGTGTCGCGGCCGGGCGCCTCGATACCCAGGCGCCCGTGCCGCGGCAGCCTGAAACCTGAGGCCCCAGCCATGAACGCACCCGCCCCCGAACAGATGCTCTCCGCCTGGCAGGTCGGCATTGCGGCCCTGCTGATCCTCATCAACGGCGCGCTGTCCATCGGCCTGGGCCTCGGGCTGGAACGCCGGCTGGCGTGGGCGGCGGTGCGCGCGGTCGTGCAATTGCTGCTGATCGGCTTCGTGCTGCAGTGGGTGTTTGCCAGCGCGCACTGGGCCGTGGTGCTCGCGGTGATTGCTCTGATGACGCTGATCGCCGGACACGCCACCGGCAGCCGTGGCGCGCGCGGCTATGCCGGGCTGCGCCTGGACGGCACGCTGTCGGTGTTCGGCAGCACCTGGCTGATCGGGGCCATCGGGCTGGTGGTCGTGCTGCAGGCGCGGCCGTGGTACACGCCGCAATATGCGATCCCGATCATGGGCATGATCCTCGGCAACACGCTCACGGGCGTCGGACTGGCGCTCGAGCGCATGACCGGCGAGCTGGTGGCCACGCGAGACCAGGTGGAAACCATCCTGGCGCTCGGCGGCACACGCTGGGAAGCGGCGCGCAACGCGGCCCGCACGGCGGTGCGTGCCGGCATGACGCCGATCCTCAACCAGATGTCGGTGGTCGGCGTGGTCAGCCTGCCGGGCATGATGACCGGCCAGGTGCTGGCGGGGCAGTCGCCACTGGAAGCGGTGCGCTACCAGATCGTGATCATGTTCCTGCTGGCCGCGTCATCGGGGCTGGGCACGGTGGCGGCGGTGCTGCTGGCCTACCGGCGCCTGTTCAGCCACAAACACCAGTTGCTGTCCGCACGCATCGTGCAGCGGCCCCCCGGGGCGCACTAGCGATAGCCGTTGCCCTCTCCTGCGGCCTGGTGCTGCTCAACGAAGACGCCGAAGTGCTGCTCGCGCATGCCACCGAGACGCATCACTGGGACATCCCCAAGGGCGCGCCCGAACCCGGCGAATCCGACCGCGAAGCCGCACTGCGCGAGACCCGCGAAGAAACCGGCCTCGTGCTCGACGCCCACACGCTGATCGAACTCGGGCGCTTTGCGCTGCGGCACGGCAAGGACGTGCACCTGTTCGCCACGCGCCTGCACCGCGCCGACGTGTCGCTCGATGCCCTCACCTGCACGTCGATGTTCACAAGCTACCGCTCGGGCAGACTGCGCCCCGAGATGGACGCCTACCGCTGGGCCAGCGCCGATGACGTGCCGCACTACGCGAGCCAGTCCCTGACACGACTGTTTGCGATGGCGCTGCCGCTGGCGGAGATCCACGCGCGCCTTCAAGCAGCCGGGCTCTAGTACTACAGCCGTACCTATCGCCTATGATGTTGTCCATGTGAGATGAGACGATCATGGTCCGATGCAAGGAACGGTGAGGGGCTGGGAGAGAGAGCTGGAAGGGT
>CAKKOY010000103.1 GCA_919592095.1 Ralstonia syzygii subsp. syzygii
TTGGCGTCACCGCGCCTTCCGTCCATCACATGGTGCTTAACCTCGAACGTGATGGACTGCTCCGCCGGCAAGCAGGCATCGCTCGCAGCATTGAGCTGCTCGTTGACCACAGCTGCTTGCCTGTCCTACAACCTACCCAAACTGTCATAACCTCTGTGCTGAGGTACTAGTCGAGCACCATTGCCGTGCCGGAGATCACGCCCGGGCCCGGTGCAGGCGGCCTGTTCTTGCAGCAGGACCTCCATGCGGTCGTAGCTGTGCGCAATGCCTTTTTCCATGCCGCTCGCCAGCGCGCCGTCCGGGGCTCGCATGGTGCTGTAGCGCACGGTCGTATCGAGCGTGGTCACGCCGTCGCGCTCGGTCAGCACGGCGGTGCACAGGGTCTCGCCGCCGGTCCAGTCCTGGTCGAAGCGCTCGGTCCTGACGAGGCGTTCGGGCCGCACGATCTCCCGGTAGGTGCCACCCGTGCCCATCTCGACGCCTTCCGCATTGCGCCACACGCAGCGATACCTGCCACCCGCGCGCAACGCCCTACACCCGCTCCGAACGACGGCGCAGCGCGCCATGCAGGGTCCCGTGTGCCACCTGCAGCGGCGCCTCTTTCAGTTGCGGCTGATGGATCCAGTCCGCAATGCGCGCCGCATCGTCTCCCAAGAAGGGAATCGCATCGCCACCCGACGCACGTGCGAGCTGCACGTCGACGAGACGACTCAGGACATGCAGCGCTTCGCCCTTGCGCATGCCCATGTCGGTCAGCAGCGTATGGATCGCCAGCAGGCCGGGGGAAGCCTTGACGTGCCGGGCCAGCTTGCGCGCGCGGCGGGACAACGACAGATCGGGGGCCTGTGCGATGGCCTGCAACGCCGTCAAGGTATCGGCCGATCGCGTTGCCTCACGCATCAGTTCGTCGCCGATCAGCTGCAGTGCGTGGTCTACCACGATGCTGCGCTCTTCGTCCTTGAACGCCGTGGCTTTGCGATGGTTGATCCACCGGCCGGGAATCCCTTTTCCGAAGTTCTGGTCCGCCACCCGTTTCTCTGCGTTCGCGAACGCGGCGGCGACGATGCCGGCCCTCGCCTCCAGCGGCAGATTGCCCGGATCGACCGTCGATGAAGTGCCTGCATCCTGATCGGCCCCACGGGGGTCGAGCTGCTTCAATTCCAGGTTCACGATACGCGTCATCTGCTCGGCCTTTGCGTCGCGCATCTTTTGCTTTTCTTCGGCAAGCGGCTTGCCCAGCCATAGCACTTCGCGGGCAGCGGCCACCGCGTAGCCCGCCGCAACCACCGGCAGCGCCGCGCCATGGGTGCCCGCGATCATCAACGCGCTCGCACCCGCGCCCAGACCCGACAGGAAGGTCTGATACACGGCATCGTTGCGTCGACGCATGCCCTGCTGGCCGCACACGTGCACCAGCATCAGGACGTCGCGCGCATGCGGCGCATGCGGGTGCGCGTCGTCCCGTGCGATGCGCAGCAGTTTCTGCGAATCGTATTGCCACCGACCGCGATGGTCGCGCGTGACGATCAGGTTCTCCACCCGTGAAGCGTCGCTTTCGCGGTAGTGCGCGTCGAGCGCCGGGTAGCGCGCCCGCTCCGCGCTGTCCGCCGGTCTGGCGGATGGCTTGCCAGAACGGCGCGACCGCGCATTCAGAGCCGATGCCCTTTTCAGGGTGGCAACGTCCGCCCGCAGCATGACGCCGAGTGCGGAGCGGTAGCGCTCCATCAAGGCGCAGCGGGAAGCAACGCCGAGGCCCGCGGCAACGAGGTTCAGGACGTCGTGCGCAAGCAAACCATCGTACGTATACGTCGCTCCGGCCGTGGCATTGCCTGCTGATTCGATGGCGTACGCATCGGGCATCCGGTTGAGCGCGAGTGGGGATAGGCCAGCGCTGTCCTGCCCCAGCCAGTTCTGCAGCTTGCTGCTCAGGGAGGCGCCCTGCGTGCCGGCATGGGGCAGAGGTCGATGGCGTGGGGCCGATGCGGCTTCTCCGGCCATCTCTGCCCGTTTCCTTCGGGTGAGGAGATTCCCCAGCCCGCCGCCCGGCGCAGGCCGCGTCCGCGCAGCGCTGCCCGCGCTATCCGCAGAGGCATTGGAAGTGTCATGTCGGCGATCGGGGGACTGCGTACGCCAGAGCGATATTTTCATGGCTGCTCACCGGCTCAAGAGGCTCAAGGTCAGGCAGGCAATCTAGCGAAAGGCCCATCAAAACCGTGCATAGATTTGCGGCCCCCGCGTAAACGCCGCATATAGGCTTCGTGCCGGATCACCACCCGCACCGGTCGCACAAGAGCGTGTTGCCGTCATTGCCGATGCCCGCAGCCGAAGTGCTCGCAAGGCTTGCGTACGCAATCGCATTCGGTTGGGTGCACCGCCCCCCTGTGAGATTTTTTGAGTATTGATCCTCCCCGGACTTGCGACAATCCCGCCGCTCGAATGAGTCAATTGATAATCAATCGTATTCGATACCGGATTGCATCAGACAAGACGGCACCGTCTCTCCGGTGGCAGCCCGGTACGCACAACAAGGAACGGGGTAATGAACAGCGGAGGATGGGCGGCCGGTCTCGCGGTCGCGCTCATGGGCCTGCCGTGCATCGGCGATGTCTCGGCACAGGAAGTGGAACTCCCGGCGACCACGGCGTCCGGCCAGCGGCAGGCGTCCGGCTATCGGGCCCGGGAATCGTCGGTGGCCACGCGCACCGATGCCGACCTGATGGAGATTCCCTTTGCGGTCAGCAGCGTCAACACCGAGCTGATCCGGACCGTGGCCGCCGGCCGCGGCGACGACCTGTACGACTGGGTGGCCGGCGTCGCGCGCCAGAACAGCTTCGGCGGCCTGTGGGACAACTACGCCGTGCGGGGCTTCGCCGGCGACGGCAACTGGGCCGGCACCGACTATCTGCTCAACGGCTTCTCGTGGAACCGCGGCAACAGCGTGCCGCGCGACACCGCCAGCCTGGAGCGCATGGAGGTGCTCAAGGGACCGGCCTCCGCGCTGTACGGGCGCGGCGATCCGGGCGGCATCATCAGCTACACCACCAAGCAGCCGCAGTTCAAGAGCGCCAACACCGTCAGCGTATCGGCCGGCAGCTACGGCGCCACGCGCGAGACGCTCGATTCCACCGGTGCCCTGTCGCCCACGCTGGCCTATCGGCTGAACCTGATGAACGAGGACAACGGCAGCTTCCGCGATACCGTGTCCAGCAAACGCTACCTGGTCGCGCCCGGCTTCACGTGGAAGGCCAGCCCCGACACCATCGTCCACTACGAGATGGAGGCCGTGCGCCAGCGCGCGCCGCTGGACCGCGGCGTGGTGGCGGTCAACAACCAACTGGGCGTGATCCCGGCCTCGCGCTTCCTCGGCGAGCCGCGCGACGGCGACTACGAGGTCCGCAACCTGGGCCACCAGTTCACCGTCGACCACCACATCAATGCGGACTGGTCGGTCAATGCGGGCGTGGCGCAGCGGGAGACCGACATGTACGGCTACGGCACCGAGGCCACCGCGCTGCAGGCCGACGCACGCACGCTGTGGCGCCGTTATCGCTACTCGAATTTCCACACCAGCGACCTGCAGGGCCGCCTGGAGATCACCGGCCGGCTGCAGACCGGTGCCCTGTCCCACACGCTGGTGATGGGTGCCGACGCCTACCAGTTCCGATACGACCAACTGTTCCAGCGCTCCCGGCCGACAGCCGCCGCGCCGTATGCCATCGACATCTTCAACCCCGTCTACGGCCAGCCCGCTCCCGCGCTGAGCACGGCGGTGAACGCGCTGGAGCGCGACGAGGACCAGGGCGCCTACGCGCAGGACACGCTGGCGCTCGGCGAGCGCTGGAAAGTCATCACCGGACTGCGCTGGGACAACTACCGCCAGTCGATCGAGGACCGCCAGTCCGGCACCACCACCAGCCAGCAGCAGACCGCCTTCAGCCCGCGCCTGGGCGTGGTCTACCAGTGGAACCCGGCCTTCTCGGTCTACGCGAACACCGCGTACTCGTTCCGCCCCAACAGCGGCACCGACGTGAACGGCAACGCCTTCGATCCTGAAAAGGGGCGCGGCTACGAAGTGGGCGCCAAATGGGCCGGTCCGGGCTGGCTGGCGACGGTGGCGGCATTCAACGTGACAAAGCGCAACGTGCTGACCGCCGACCCGGCCAACGACGGCTTTTCGCGCGCGGCCGGCGAAGTGCGCAGCCGCGGCGTGGAGCTGGAGTGGAACGGCGAACTCGGCGGGGGCTTGCGCGGCATCGCCAACCTGGCCTACGTCGATGCGGAAGTCACGCGTGACACCGTGCTCACGCCGGGCGCGCGCCTGGTCAACATCCCGCGCGTCAACGGCAGCGCGATGCTGATGTACGAGTTCGCCCCGGGCTTCGCGCAAAAGGCGGGCGTGGGCGCGGGCGTGGTCTACGTCGGCCGCCGCGCCGGCAACACCGCCGACACACAGGACGGCTTCCAGCTGCCCGCCTACGCCACCGTGCAACTCAACGGCTACGTGCAGCTCGACAAGCACCTGCGGGCCTCGGTGGTGCTCAGCAACCTGTTCAACCGCACGTATTACGCCAGCTCCTACAACAGCGTGTGGGTGACACCCGGTGCACCGCGCAGCATCCTCGGCACGCTGTCGTATTCCTTCTGATCCGTCCTGCCGGCAGCGGCGGCGCGCGCATCAGAGCACTTCGCCGGCCGCCGGGTCATGATCCTGCGCGGCGAGCACCGGATCGTCCATCATTTCCAGGTCGCGCACGGCCAGTTCGGCCAGCACGCGCTCGCCGGCAACGGAGGTGGAGGCCGTCGCATGCAGCAGCAGCGACGGCCCGGCGGTATAGCCGTGCGTGGTGATGTCGTAAGCGTAATAGCCTGACAGCTTCCAGCTCTGCACATCCTTGAGCACGCGTATCGTCTCGGTGGCGAGCCGCAGGATCTGGCCGGCGTCGTGCTCGCGCAGGCCGGCCAGCGCCTGCCGGAAGGCTTCCGCCTGCGCCTCCGGGCTCATCGCCGTCTCGCGCTCCACGGTCTCGAAGATGCGTTCGATGATGCCGCGATAGACCTGCTCGGCATGGGCCCCCTGCGCGCTTGCGCCCTGCGTTGCAGAATCCCGCGCGCACTTCAGGATCAGCTGGATCTCGTCCGTGTAGGCGTTCAGGACCTCGGTCACTTCCGGGCGGATCTTCCAGCTTTCGCCGTAGGCCAGGTTGCCCTGGGTCCCCATGTCGTCCATCGCGCTCATGAAGGCACCGACCTGGGCCCGGCTGGCGTCCGTGCGCGCGATCTGCGGCAGGCGGGCCTGCATGTGCGACAGGAAGGCGGACGGATCGATGAATTCGACCAGCCGGCGGATGAAGCGCGGGTTCAGCCGCCCGTGCTCGTCCACCCGCCGCAGCGTCACGCTCGTGCCGCTGGGAAAGATGCTCGCGGCCACTCCGACGATGGGCGCGTTCGGCAGGGTGATCGAGTCGGGAAAACCGCTGTGGTTGGAAAAGTGGCCAACCGCCGACGTCCTGGCTGCCAGCGACGCGCTGACGTGCACGTTCGCGGACCGCGCGCGCGCGCGCTCCACGCCGCGCAGCCAGCCATTGTCATCGATCCGGTCGTTCTTGCTGGCCAGCAGCCGTTCGTGGCCCACGGCAAAGGCGGGCCCGACGCGCACGGGACCGGCTGCCACGCGCACCGCGGCGCTACCGTGTTTCGTCACGGTATGGTTGCTGCGCTGCTGGTCGCGCCAGTTGACGGAGATGTCTGGTGTGCGGAAGAAGCGGTCGGCGAACTGCTCCCACATCCGGTCCGGCGGGACGGGCCGCGCGGACTGGCCCACCGCGGCGGTCTGGAAGAGGAAGCGTGTCACATCGGCGACGTTGTCGCGCCACGCACTGGTCGGCTTGCCCTCGGCGTCGTAGCTCAATCCCGTGCGGATGATGACGCCGGCGGGCGTGCTGCGGTCGTGCGAATGCGTGACGCCGGCGCTGAAGCCCGCCGACAGGTGCCAATCCTCGGTGCCGAACTTCAAGCCGGCGTAGGCGCCCATCCCGGTGCCGTCGGAAGATCGCTTGTCCGTGCCGATGAACACCTCGCCGCCGTAGGACGATGAGCCGATCTCGACAAATGCGTGGCGGCCGCGCAGCGCTTTTGCGCCCGGCCCGAATCCCAGCGCGGGTACCAGCGAGTTGTGCGAGAACGCGTGCTGGTTCACGGTCATGTTGATGTTGGCGCCGTAGGTACCGCCGTCGAAGTAGCGCACATAGTTGCCCAGCGGCATCGTGTCGATCGCGCCGGTCATCGCATTGCGGAAGTCAGCCATCGTCGCGCCCTGGGGCTTGATCGGCCGTCCCCGCTCGATGCCGCCGGCCTCGGCGATCTTCGTGCGGGCCAGATGCAGCGTGGGTGACGCGGACGGACCGGGATCGAACGATGCCGCCTCATCCAGCCAGCGCGCCAGGGTCTTCAGGTCCAGTTTGTCGAGCTTGCGGAATTCGCGATACGAGAGCACGGCCTTCGCGTCGATGCCCGTGCCGTGCGCGGCCGAACGCACGGCCTGTGCGATGTCGCACTTGTCGGCATCGGTGAGCTTGAGCTTGCTGGCTCGCCACGCGGGGGAGATATGCGCCCCCCAATGCTTGAGCACCGCCTCGCGCAGCAACAGCAGGCCGCGCTGTTCGGTGGAAAGCGAATGGCCGCCGCCCGGCTCGCGGAGTACGGTGCTGTGCGCCAGCATGGCTTCGAGGCCGTCCTTGACGGTGTCGTGCAGCGCCTGCGCTTCCCGGTTCAGCAGGCCCAGGTTGGCGCCACCGGTGCCGTAGGCCGCCGCGGTCAGCGGCGACTTGCGCATGCCCAGCAGGCGGCGCGGGTCGAACGCCGCCAGCCGGTGGTTGGCGCGATGTTCCGCGCGCCGGGCCCAGGTGGTGAACTTGTTCATGCGCCCCAGGGAGCGTTCCAGCGCGGTGCCCTTGCCGCCTTCCCGGTACCCGCTGCGCCATGCCACATAGGCGGCGACCTGCGTGCGGTCGTCAATGGCGTTGGCCGCATCGTGCGGAGCGGCATGGACCTTGGCGGCACAGAGCAGCGCATTGAGGACCAGGCCATCGCCCCCCAGGGAGGTGCGGTCAGCGGCATGGCTCAGGCGGCTGTGCGCGTCCTGCCACTGCGCGTGCGGCGTCTGCGGCGGTGTGACGCCTGCCGGCATGCGGGCCGCCAGCAGGTCGGACGCCTGCAGGAACGTGCGCAGGCCCTCGCGCTTCATGCGGCCATTCATGCCGTCGTCGGGGTGGCGCGCGTCCACCTCGGCCAGCGCCGGGCGCAAGGCCAGCAGGGCATCGAAGCCGGACGCCGTGTGGGCCAGCAGCTTGGCTGTGCGCCAGGCATGCTTCTGTGCCGGGGTGGCGGGCGCGCCGCCGCTACCGTCCGTCAGCGAGAAATGCGTGCGCAGGTGTTCGAGTGCAACGCACGCATCCGCCGCATTGCCGCCCGTCGCGGTGGCCAGCGCGCGGGCGCATTGCAGCATGCCGGCATAGCGCGTGGCATCGGCAGCGCCGGGCTGGGCGTCGGCGACCTGCTTCAGATGCCCGAGCAGGTCGGACAGGCGCGAAGCCGCCTCCGCGCTGGCCCCCGACGGCACGAACAGCGCTTCGACCGCGCCGGCAAATGCCCACTCGTGGGCAATCGAACGCTTGGCATCGGGCTCGCTGTGCAGGCCTGCCTGCAGGGGCGGATACAGCTTCTCCGTGAGGTTGTGGACCTGCCGATCGATGCCATCGAGCCTGTGCTGACCTGCGGGCTTCGGCACCTTGCCCAGCGTGGGCGGAGGCGGCCGCTTGGGAATCGGCAGCGGATCGATGGTCGTTTTGGTGAAACCCGGCACTGCCGTAACGCTGATGGCGGCAGGGCGCAGACAGCGTTTCAGCCCGCGCAGCGCGTCGCCGATCCGCCGGACACCGCCGGGCGTGGAGGCCGGCGGTTGAGGGGGCGTGCTTGCCGTCGATGCGGCACGCCCCGAAACCGGGGCGGCGGCGACCGAAGCCGTGTTGACAGACGATCTGGATGAGAAGAGTTTCATGGCGCAACCTTGGACAGGCTCGCCTGGGCCCCACCGCCTCTAACTACGTGCGTGCCAACGGACACCGCACCGATGAACACATCGGTGCGTCGCCAGACGAGCGGGGAGTCTTGAATGCTAGCGCCGCTCAAGGCGGCCGGGGCCCAGCCTGACGAAATTGCGTGCGCGCAAGCGAAGCCGATCCGCAGGTGCATGCCCGTCGCACGCGAGGACGGAGGCCCGCGCGCGTCGGCAAACCCTGCGGCTTCGATGGCCGGCGCTTATGCGAGCGCCATCTGCCGCGCCGCCGCGTCGATGTAATCGGCCAGCCGCCCTGCAATGGCCTGGCGACTGTGGCGCGGGCGCTCCACCAGGCCGATCTCGCGGTAGAACGTGTCATCGCCCAGCGCAAGGGCGCGCACGCCGGCAGGCCACGCGCCTTGCGCGAATGTCCGCGGTGCCAGCGCCACGCCCTGCCCGCACGCGACCAGTTGCACCATGGCCTGCAGCTCATCGAGCTCGATGGCTTCCTGCACGGCGATGCGCTGGTCGCGCAGGAACTGGTCGACACGGCGGCCACCGAACGAGCGGCGGTCGTAGCGGATGAACGGCGCGGTTTCCAGCAGCGCGCGCCAGTCGTCGCCGGGCCGGCCGGCCGGGGCCAGCAGCACGAAGGGTTCGGCCACCAGCGTGCGCCACTCCAGGTCGGCCGGCACGGCGAACGGTGGGCGGATCAGCACGGCCAGGTCGATCTCGCCGGCATCGACCAGCCCGAGCAGGTCGAGCGACACGCCGGGCAGGATACGCGTGCGGCAGTGCGGAAACTCGGCGCGAAAGCGGATCAGCGCGTCCACCAGGAACGAGGCCTGCGCCGAGGCGATCGCGCCGACGCGCACCAGCCCGCGCTGTTCGTTGCTGCCGCCCTGCTCGCCCAGGCGATCGACCATCGCGACGATGTTCTCGGCCAGCGCCAGCGCATCGCGGCCGGCGGCGTTGAGCGTGGCCGAGCGGCCCGTGCGGTCGAACAGCGGGAAGCCGAGCGACGCTTCCAGCCGCTGGATCTGCGCGCTCACCGCCGACTGCGTCAGCCCGATACGCTCGCCCGCGCCGGCAAAGGTGCCATAGCGGGCCACGGCGATGAAGGTCTTCAGCTCTCGAAGCATGGGGTCGTGCAGGAAAGACGCGAGGCCCCAAGCATACGCGCTGACATGACTGGCATGACGGGCGCTACTTGAGCGCGTCCTGCGCGGTTTCCCTGACGCCTGACAGCGAAGAAACCCAGCGCCAGGCGGATCAACAGCAGCAGCAGCGCGGCCAGACTGCCGCTCGCCGGCTCCCGCGGGCTTTCAGCAGAAAACCCGGATATTGATCGACGGTTTGATTGATTGAATGACAACCGCAAAGAAAAATCGCCACTCCAGCCAATAACGGCTTACTTGGCGAACAGCAACGCCATATTGGCAAATGCCTTGAGCTCCAACGCGTTGCCCGACGGGTCGAGGAAGAACATGGTCGCCTGCTCGCCCACCTCGCCCTTGAAACGGATGTGCGGCTCGATGATGAATGCGATGCCGGCGGCGCGCAGCTTGTCGGCAGCGGCCTCCCACTCGGGCATGGACAGCACCACGCCGAAGTGGCGCACCGGCACCGCATCGCCATCCACGGCGCTGGTCTTGCGGTGGCCGACCTCCTCGGGCGCCAGGTGCGCGACGATCTGGTGGCCGTAGAAGTTGAAATCCACCCAGTCCGGCGCGCTGCGGCCTTCCGGGCAGCCGAGCACGTCGCCGTAGAAGACGCGCGCGGCGGCAATATCGTGCACGGGGAAGGCTAGGTGGAACGGGGCAAGCACAGGCGTGACTTCGCTCATGATGTAGGGCTCGAACAGGTGAGTCGGTTGAATGATTGGAAGGCGGCACCGGCACGGGCAGAAAGGGGAAGCATGTCCGCGCGCCGGGCCACGGGAAGCAGTCTATGCAAGCCGTCTGATTTCGGAAAACGATGTTTTTTTGCCCTGAGCATCACCAATTTCGATGATTCAGGGCGAAAAGAAGCCGCACGGCGGCGGCGAAAGAGACACACGGCAGGCACGCCTCCGCCTGGAGGCGCGCGAAGACGGAACGCGTCAGCCGGCGACAGTGGCGAACGGCAATGGAATGGAGGCGGTCGGGGCCGGCTGGTCGATGAGCGGCAGGTGCACGGTGCAGACCGTCGCGTCGCCGGGCACGCTGGCGACATGGAAGCCGGCATCGCGGGCCAGGACGATCATGCGGCGGTTCATCGACAGCACTTCGCCGAAGACCTCCCGCGCTCCCGCCGCGCGCGCGGCCCGGACCAGCATCGCAAACAGGCGCCGGCCAACGCCCTTGCCTTGCCACGCATCGGCCACCAGCAGAGCGAATTCGGCCACGCCGTCCTCCAGCACGAAGCGGCCATCGGCGATCAGCCGCTCGCCGGCGCCATCGGCATCCGCCACGCTGACCACCAGCGCCAGGTGATTCACGTAATCGACCTGCGTGTAAGCGGCGAGCATCTCATCGCACAGGCGCCCGCCGCCGACCAGAAAGCGCGCATAACGCGACTCGGACGACAGCCCCTCGACCAGCGCGGCCTCCAGCGGCGCGTCCTGCGGCAGAATGGGGCGCACCGTGACGACAGTGCCGTCGTGCATGGTCCAGCGATCGATCCATTGGGCAGGATAGCGGTGAATGGTGTAACGCATGCGGGGTCTCCTCACGCGATGGATCGGTACGGCCGAAACGCCGGGGGGGGCCGACTAACTTTCGCAATTGAATCCAGCTTAGCGGAAACCCTGACTTTTGCAAGCAAAGTCAGCCTGCACTATGCTTTCCATATGACGACCACTGCTGAACCGTTCCCCGTTCCGTCCGCCTCCGAACTGGTGGCCTCGATGGAGACGCCGTGCTCCATCGGCGCGGCAGTCTCGCTCGTGGGCGAGAAATGGACGCTGCTCGTGCTGCGCGAGGCGTTCTCGGGCGTGACGCGGTTCGACGAGTTCCTGCGCCGGATCGGCTGTTCGTCGGCGATCCTGTCGTCGCGGCTGAAGGCGCTGGTGGCGTACGGCATCCTGCGCCGGGTGCCTTACCAGGAACCGGGCGACCGCGTGCGCGATGCCTATCGGCTCACGCACGCCGGGGTCGACCTGCTGCCGGCCATCGTTGCGCTGATGCAGTGGGGAGACCGCTATCTGACGCCCGACGGCGAAGGCCCCGTGCTGCTGCGCGACCGCGCGAGCGGCACGCCGATCCACGTGGCGCTCGTCAACGCGGCCGGACAGGAAGTGGCGCCGCGGGACTCGGTGCCGGAGCGTAACCCGCGCTACAAGCACCGCGCCGGCCGGCCGGCCGGGCGAGGCTGCCGAAGGGGACCGGGAAGCGATCTCAAACGGGTAATTCACAACTTTACACGTTAAGCAAAAGCGCCTATCGTCGCGGATGTGCAGGCAACCGGCCTGCTTCCGACGCGGATTACATGCCGCACCCGGCACCGCCCGCCCACTGCGGCGCGGCCTGCCTGTCACCTCTACACCCTCATCGGCTCCAGACCTACCCGGACCGCGACCGCCATGCCCGATGCCGTGGTACCGCTCTACCACCAGATTTACGTCGTGCTGCGCCAGCAGATTCTCGAAGGCAAGTTCGGTGACGGACCGATGCCCGGCGAGATCGAACTGGCGCGGCAGTTCGGCGCATCGCGCGTCACCATGCGGCGCGTGTTCGACTACCTCGTCAAGGAAGGCCTGGTGCGCCGCCATCGCGGCATGGGCACCTTCGTCGTGCGCCCGGACGATCCGGAGGCGGCCGGCGGCAGCCAGACCCTGCTGCAGAACATCATCGACGTCGGCGAGCGGACCTCCGCCGTGGTGGTCGAATTCGAAGACGTGATGGCGCCGCCCGACGAAGCCAAGCTGCTCGAGGTCGCCCCTGGCACGCCGATCAAGAAACTGGTCCGCGTGCGCCACCTGGAAGACACGCCGATGGCGCTGATCACCACCTGGCTCCCGCTGGACGTGACCGTCAAGCTGACACTGGAGCGCTTGGCGAACCAGTCGCTGCTGCGGCTGATCGAGGCCTCGGGCGTGCGCATCGACCGGGCCTCCCAGGTGGTATCGGCACGCCTGGCGGACGTGGCGACGGCGCAATACCTGGACGTGGCCGTGGGCGCGCCGCTGCTGTCCGTGCAGCGCATCGTGCGCGAGATGAGCGGGCGCCCGGTGCAACTGCTGCAGGGCCTCTACCGGCCCGACCGCTACGAATACCGCATGGAACTGTCGCGCGTGGGCGAAGACCGTGCCCGCCTGTGGATCGACAATGCCGGCCGCGGCCGCAGCGAAGACGAGGAAGACGAACGGACACCCCCGCGCGACAGCCGGCGGGGCTGACCCCGAGCCCCCAAGCATCATTGCATTACGCCTGGCGGGGCTATTCGGCGGTCTGCAGGCTTGGCGAATCGTTGCTAGTACCTCAGCACAGAGGTTATGACAGTTTGGGTAGGTTGTAGGACAGGCAAGCAGTTGTGGTCAACGAGCAGCTCAATGCTGCGAGCGATGCCTGCTTGCCGGCGG
>CAKKOY010000104.1 GCA_919592095.1 Ralstonia syzygii subsp. syzygii
GGAGGGGCAGCTTGCCACGCTGATCGAGCGCCTCAAGGTGAGGCCGGCGGCGGGCGGGAAAGTGCAGTCGCTGGCGCTTATCTGCAATGAGCAGGGAGCGGCACTGACCGCACTCGCGCTCAGATTCCGGTTCGAGAATGCGCGCGAGGCGGCGGCGAAGAAAGCGCGCGCGCAGAAGCGGGGTGAACTGGCTGCCGCCATCGAGGCGTTCCAGTTTCGTGATCTGCGCGCCAAGGCGGGCACGGACAAGGAGGAATCGGCGGGAATGGCGGCGGCCAAGGACCAGCTTGGGCACGCCGATGAGAAGATGACGCGCCGGTATGTTCGCCACCGAAAGGGCAAGCTGGTGACGCCAACGCGCTAGGAATTGCGGAACAGCACCATATTTGCGGAACAAAGCAAAAGGGCTCCGATTGCTCGGAGCCCTTGCTGTATATGGTGGCGAATCAGGGATTCGAACCCCGGACCTGCGGATTATGATTCCGTCGCTCTAACCGACTGAGCTAATTCGCCGAAGACCGCGATTGTACAGTAGTCCGATTGGGTGTCAAGCGGCCTGTCGCTCAATCGTGGCGGTAGATGTCCACGTCCTTGGTCTCCCGCACGAACAGGGCCCCGATCACGAAGGTGAGGCCGGCAATCCAGATCGGATACCACAGCCCGTAGTAGATGTTGCCGTGCTGCGCCACCAGCGCGAACGAGATGGTCGGCAGCAGGCCGCCGAACCAGCCGTTACCGATGTGGTACGGCAGCGACATCGACGTATAGCGGATGCGCGTCGGGAACAGTTCCACCAGCATCGCCGCGATCGGGCCATAGACCATGGTCACGTAGATCACCAGGATCACCAGCACCATCACCGTGTTCATCTGCGCCGGGTCGGCCTTGGACGGGTAGTTGGCGGCCTTGAGGGCCTCGGCCACCTGCTTCTTGAAGGCGGCGATCTTCGTCTTGCTGTCGGCGTCGAAGTTCTGGCCGTCGGCAGTGCGGGTGGCGTTGAGGGAGGCGATCTCCTTGCCGGCGATGGTCACCGAGGCAACGGCGCCGGTCGGGGCGTCCACCGCCTCATAGCTGGCCGACGACTGGGCCAGCGTACGCTTGGCGATGTCGCACGACGAGCGGAAATCCACTTCCCGGGCGATCGGGCTGCCTTGGAACGAGCACTCCTTCGGATCGGCCTTGATGGTGATCTGCGCGGTCTGCTGGGCGCGTTCCAGTGCCGGGTTGGCGTAGTGGGTGAGCGCCTTGAACAGCGGGAAGTAGGTCAGCACGGCCAGCAGGCAGCCGGCCATGATGATCCACTTGCGGCCGATGCGGTCCGACAGCGAGCCGAAGAACACGAAGAAGGGCGTACCGATGGCCAGCGCCACGGCAATCAGCACGTTGGCCGTGAACGCATCCACCTTCAGCGCCTGCGTCAGGAAGAACAGCGCGTAGAACTGGCCCGTGTACCACACCACCGCCTGGCCGGCGGTCAGGCCCACCAGCTCCAGGATCACGATCTTCAGGTTGCGCCACTGGCCGAACGACTCCGTCAGCGGGGCCTTGGAGGTCTTGCCCTCGGCCTTCATCTTCTGGAACGCCGGCGATTCGCTCATCGACAGGCGGATGTACACCGACGTGGCCAGCAGCACGATCGACACCAGGAACGGGATGCGCCAGCCCCAGTCGTCGAACGACGGACCGCTCAGCTCGCGCACCACCAGGATCACGATGAGCGACAGGAACAGGCCCATCGTGGCGGTCGTCTGGATCCACGACGTGTAGTTGCCGCGCCGCCCGTGCGGTGCGTGCTCGGCGACGTAGGTGGCGGCGCCGCCGTACTCGCCGCCCAGCGCCAGGCCCTGCAGCAGGCGCAGGATGATGAGGATGACCGGCGCGGCCGCCCCGATCGTGGAGTAGGAAGGCAGCAGGCCAACGATGAAAGTCGACGTGCCCATGATCAGGATGGTGATCAGGAAGTTGTACTTGCGGCCGATCATGTCGCCCAGCCGGCCGAACACCAGCGCGCCGAACGGACGCACCAGGAAGCCCGCCGCGAACGCCAGCAGCGCGAAGATGAACGCCGCCGTCGGGTCCAGTCCCGAGAAGAACTGCTTGGCGATGATGGCCGCCAGGGACCCATAGAGATAGAAGTCGTACCACTCGAACACCGTGCCCAGCGAGGAGGCGAAGATGACCTTCTTCTCCTCCCGGGTCATGGGTGAGGGCTGCATGCGCCCGACGGGCGCATTTGGTGCACTTTGCACGGTTGCCATGTTGTCTCCTTTTCGTGAGTCTTCCCGCTGGGCTTGGGACATGACAACGCAACGCTGCGCCCGCGGAATTGCGAACGATTGTGGGAGCCGAAACTTACTGCGTTCTGACACGAACGCCCGCCGAACAGGGCGTTTTCATCGGGGTATACACGCAGATGTGCGCGATGGTGCGCGATGGCCGGCAGCCTGCCGGGGCTGCTTCGGCGCATCAAATCGAAGGGGGCGGTGAACTCTCGCGCGCGTCCTCCTGCGCTGCGCCGGCTTCCCGCGCCGCAGCATCGGCGAGCCGGTTGGTGCGCCATGCATACAGCATGGTGACCAGCACATAGACGAGGGGCGCACCCTGGCCGGCCACCCAGTAAGCGAAGGGCCAGCCGAAGATGCGCATCGACAGGTCGCGCGCGAAGAACGCCACCACGAAGGTCACCACGAACCACACGCCCAGCAGCGCTGCGATCCAGCGCATGTTGGAGATCCAGCGCCGGCGCGCGGGTGTCGGTGCGTCCGGTGCGGCGTCGGGCATCATGCCGATGCGCCCTCGGGCGTGCCGCGCGGCAGGGGGATGCGGAACTGCGCCCCCGCCAGCCGCGGCGACGACTGGTAGACGTGGTCCAGCACCGCGATGTCGCCGCCGTGCTGCTGCACGATCTCGCGCACGATCGCCAGGCCCAGGCCGCTGCCCTCGGCCTGTGTGCCGAGAATGCGATAGAAGCGCTGCATGACCCGCTCGCGCTCGGCCACGGGAATGCCGGGGCCGGTGTCCTCCACATCCAGGAACACGAAGGGCTCGAACGGCGCGGTGGTCACGCGCACCGTGACGCGGCCGCCGTCGGGCGTGTAACTGATCGCGTTGTCGAGCAGGTTGTTGAGCATCTCGGCCAGCATGGTCGAGTTGCCTGAAGTCATCACCGGCGCGCCGGGTTCCTCAAAGCCCAGGTCGATCTGCTTGGCCCAGGCCTTGGGCAGCCACTCGGCCACCACCTGCCGCGACAGCGTGCACAGGTCCAGCGGCACCATGCCGTCGGCCGCGCCCATGTTCTCCATGCGCGCCAGCGACAGCAGCTGCTTGACCAGATGCGCGGTGCGATCGGAACTGTCGGCGATATGGGCGAGGGTGCGGCGCAGCTCGTCGGGCGACTGCTCGCGCTGGGCCAGCTCCGCCTGCATGCGCAGGCCGGCCAGCGGGGGCTTCATCTGGTGCGCGGCATCGGCGATGAAGCGTTTCTGCGTCTGCACCGATTGCTCCAGGCGTCCGAGCAGTTCGTTGAACGAGGCCACCAAGGGGGTCAGCTCCTGCGGCGCCGCGCCTTCGTCGATGGGGCTCGTGTCGCCCGGGCTGCGCGCGCGGATGCGTTCCTGGATCGCGTTGAGCGGCGCCAGTCCGCGCGTGAGCCCGAACCACACCAGGATCACGCCCTTGATGATCTCGTTGGCCAGCTGCGCGCGCTTGTCCAGCGTCTCGGCCACCTGCACCAGCGCGGGCCGGGCGTCAGGCTGTTGCACATAGGTATATGCCACGCGGATCTCCGCACCGTGGATGCGGTCGTCGCGCAACTGCACCAGGCTGCCGGCGCCGGCGTCTTCCTCGGGCGGCAGCGGCAGGTCGCGGTCGCCGGAGACGAATTCGCCGTGGGTCCCAAGCACCTGGTAATAGATGTTGTCGGTCTCGTCGGCGCGCAGAATCTCGCGCGCGGAGATCGGCAACTGCAGCGTCACGCGCCCGTTGACTTCACGCAATTGCTGGCTGAGCACGATGGCGCTCGATTCCAGCGCGCGGTCGTACGGCGCATCGGCGATCGACTTGGCCACCAGGTAGGTCACCGCAATGCTCATCGGCCACAGCAGCAGCAGCGGCGCGAGCATCCAGTCGAGAATTTCGCCGAACAGCGAGCGGGCGACGGGCCGGGTAGCGTCGTCCTCGAGGTGGGGGAGGGTGTCGGCGAGGTCGCGGTCGTCGGCCCCGGGCACGGTGTCGCCGGGCGGCGCGTGCGGCCGGCGCCGGGGCCAGGCCAGCCGGTCACCCATGGACGGCGGCCGGTACGGTCACGCGTTCCAGGCAGTAGCCGAGCCCACGTACGGTGGCAATGCGGATGCCGTCCACCTCGATCTTCTTGCGCAGCCGGTGCACGTAGACCTCGATCGCGTTGTTGCTGACCTCCTCGCCCCAGCCACACAGGTGGTCGACCAGCTGTTCCTTCGACACCAGTCGGCCGGCGCGCGACAGCAGAATCTCCAGCAGCCCGATCTCCCGTGCCGACAGGTCCACCACCTGGTCACGGATGTAGGCGATGCGCCCGACCTGGTCGAAGGCCAGCGGCCCATGGCGGACCAGCGTGGCACCGCCTCCCGTGCCGCGCCGCACCAGCGCCCGCACGCGCGCCTCCAGCTCGGACAGCGCGAAGGGCTTGGCCATGTAGTCGTCGGCGCCCAGGTCTAGGCCCTTGACGCGCTCGTCCACACTGTCGGCGGCGGTCAGGATCAGCACCGGCAGCATTGCCCCGCGCGAACGCAGGCGCTTGAGCACCTCCAGGCCGGACAGGCGCGGCAGCCCGACATCGAGGATCAGCAGGTCGTAGGTCTGCGCGGTCTGCGCGGAAAGGGCCGCGTCGGCAGCGGCGCCGTCGGCGGCCTGGTCGACGGCATAGCCGGCCTGGCGCAGCGAACGGGTCAGCCCGTCGGCCAGGGTGGCGTCGTCTTCAGCAATCAGGATGCGCATGCGTGTCTCCCCGCGATGCCGGGCGGATCATCCGATCCGTCCATCCCGCCCGCTACATTTTTTCACGCGACATCCTATCGGGAGACTTGTCAAAACCACTGGTTTTTTATACAGCACCCCGAATGCGCGGTGCTGTAGTCTTGGCTGCGCTAAAGTATGGAAATTGGGCCATGTCCCGGACACCGGACGGTGACGCGCGGCCCGCCATTGCGGACGACCGCTGGAATCCCAGGCCATTGCGGCCAGTTTATACACCAATTTGCACGAAGGACGACCATGGAAGACGGCAAGAAGGCAGCCTCGATGAGCGCGGAAAAGCAGAAGGCGCTGGCTGCCGCGCTCGCGCAGATCGAAAAGCAGTTCGGCAAGGGCTCGATCATGAAGATGGGCGATGCCGAGGTGGAGCCGGTCCAGGTCGTGTCCACCGGCTCGCTGGGCCTGGACGTCGCGCTGGGCGTCGGCGGCCTGCCGCGCGGCCGCGTGGTCGAGATCTACGGCCCCGAATCGTCCGGCAAGACCACGCTGACGCTGCAGGTGGTCGCCGAGATGCAGAAGCTGGGCGGCACCTGTGCCTTCATCGATGCCGAACATGCGCTTGACGTCACCTATGCCGACAAGCTCGGCGTGAAGGTGCCGGACCTGCTGATCTCCCAGCCGGACACCGGTGAGCAGGCGCTGGAAATCGCCGACGCGCTGGTGCGCTCGGGCTCGGTCGACCTGATCGTCATCGACTCGGTGGCCGCGCTGGTGCCCAAGGCCGAAATCGAGGGCGAGATGGGCGACGCGCTGCCCGGCCTGCAGGCCCGCCTGATGAGCCAGGCGCTGCGCAAGTTGACCGGCACCATCAAGCGCACCAACTGCCTGGTGATCTTCATCAACCAGATCCGCATGAAGATCGGTGTGATGTTCGGCTCGCCGGAAACCACCACGGGTGGCAATGCGCTCAAGTTCTATGCTTCGGTGCGCCTGGACATCCGCCGTATCGGCTCGATCAAGAGGGGCGATGAAGTGGTCGGCAACGAGACCAAGGTCAAGGTCGTCAAGAACAAGGTGGCGCCCCCGTTCCGCGAGGCCATCTTCGACATCCTCTATGGCGCGGGCGTATCGCGCGAGGGCGAGATCATCGATCTGGGCGTGGAAGCCAAGGTGGTCGAGAAGTCCGGCGCCTGGTACAGCTACAACGGCGAGCGCATCGGCCAGGGCCGTGACAACTGCCGCGAATTTCTGCGCGAAAATCCCGAGCTGGCCCGCGAGATCGAGAACAAGGTCCGCGAACACCTAGGTGTGGTGCCGATGGGCGCGGTCGTGCTGGCCGAGGAAGTCGAGGAAGAGTGATTGGGTTGGCTGTCGGCGCAGATCGACGGCCGTATCGAGATTGACGCGCCTGCCGTTTCGCGACGGTAGGCGTTTTTCTTTGGAGCGTGTCCGGATGGCGCTGCCACGTCAATCGCTGTCGCTGAAGGCGAGGGCGCTGGGTTACCTGTCCCGGCGCGAGCACAGCCGTGCAGAGTTGCGCCGCAAGCTGGCGCCCCATGCCGAGTCCGCCGACGAGGTGGACGCGTTGCTGGACTGGCTGGAGGGCGAGAACTGGCTATCCAACGCGCGCTTTGCCGAAAGCGTGGTGCATCGCCGGGCCGGCCGCTATGGCACTGCCCGGCTGATGCAGGAGCTGAAAACCCACGAATTGGGCGATGAGGCCCTGGGTGAGGTCAAAGCGCAATTGCAGGCCTCCGAAACGGCACGCGCCAAGGCGGTCTGGGCGCGCCGTTTCGGGCGTCCGCCCGCCGACATGGCCGAGCGTGCCAAGCAGGTGCGTTTCATGATGGCGCGCGGGTTCTCCCGGGCGGTGGTGTCGCGCATCATCCAGGGCGCGGACGAACTGCTGGACGACGGTGACGCCCCGGTCTGAATGCCATTCGATGTTGCAATCAATTGCACATGCAATTCCGCGGGGCGTTGATCCAACGGGTTGCACCTCGAGCGTTCGTCGCACCCCATCCGGCGCGGCTCCAGCGGGGTGGCCTGGTCCAGTCATGACGACGTGCTAAAATTCCCGGCTTTGATGTTGTCCGCGACTTCGGTGGCGGCAACTGCGTTTGCGTGCATTGGTCGCGAACGTTGTGCGGGCGCACGCGATCCGTGTGCGCTGGCATCCGTCGGTCCTATCGGTCTGTCTGGTCCATGCCTTTGTCCAATCCCGTCTCGCGCGTCGCGCGCCATCGCCGTGCCATCACGGTCGAGGCCTATTTGCGGGAAGACGGCTTGTGGGACATCGAGGTTCGCCTGACCGACACCAAGCCACGCGACATCCCGCTTATCGGCGGCAGTGTGCGGCTGCAGGGCCAACCGCTGCATGACCTGTGGCTGCGCATCACCATCGATACCCACATGAACGTCATGCACGCCGAAGCGTGTTCCGACTGGGTGCCCTATCCCACGCACTGCGACACTATCGGTCTGGCCTACCGCAAGCTGATCGGCCTGAACCTGATGAAAGGTTTCCGCAAGGCCGCGCGTGAGAGACTTGGCGGCGTGGCGGGGTGCGCGCACCTGACCGAGCTGTGCGGCGTACTGCCGACCGCTTCCATTCAGGCGTTCGCCGGGGATGTTTTTCCGGTACGCGACAATTCCAATGACCACCGGTCGATCGAGCCCGGGGAGACGCCACCATACCAACTCCATGGCTGCCATGCCCTGCATCTCGAGGGCGAAGTGGTCCGCAAGCATTATCCGCGCTGGTTTGCCTACCGGCCGGTTTCCAAGATCCAACCGCCAATCGCCGAGCCGTCTTTGGGGACATCGTCCTGACGGGTTTCCGGGGCGCTCGCGTTTTCAACCTTCATCACACTCATCCAGCCTAGCAAAGGAAACACGCATGAATATCCATGAGTACCAAGGCAAGGAAATCCTGCGCAAATACAATGTGCCGGTTCCGCGCGGCATTCCTGCTTTTTCGGTCGAAGAGGCCCTGAAGGCCGCTGAAACCCTGGGCGGCCCGGTGTGGGTCGTGAAGGCGCAGATTCATGCGGGCGGCCGCGGCAAGGGCGGTGGCGTGAAGGTTGCCAAGAGCATGGACGAGGTGAAGACCTACGCCAGCAACATCCTGGGCATGACCCTGGTGACGCACCAGACCGGCCCGGAAGGCAAGAAGGTCAACCGCCTGCTGATCGAAGAAGGCGCGGACATCAAGAAGGAACTGTACGTGTCGATGGTGGTGGATCGCGTGTCGCAGAAGGTGGCCCTGATGGCTTCCAGCGAAGGCGGCATGGACATTGAAGAAGTCGCGGCCCACACCCCGGAAAAGATCCACACGCTGATCGTCGATCCGGAATTCGGCCTGCAGGACGCTGACGCCGACGACATCGCCCGCAAGATCGGCGTGCCCGACGCGAGCGTGCCGCAAGCGCGCCAGGCGCTGCAAGGCCTGTACAAGGCGTTCTGGGACACCGACGCCTCGCTGGCTGAAATCAACCCGCTGATCCTGACCGGCGACGGCAAGGTCATCGCGCTGGACGCCAAGTTCAACTTCGACTCCAACGCGCTGTTCCGTCACCCGGAAATCGTCGCCTACCGCGACCTGAATGAAGAAGACGCCAACGAAATCGAAGCCTCGAAGTTCGACCTGGCCTACATCTCGCTGGACGGCAACATCGGTTGCCTGGTGAATGGCGCCGGCCTGGCCATGGCCACCATGGACACCATCAAGCTGTTCGGCGGCGAGCCGGCCAACTTCCTCGACGTGGGCGGCGGCGCCACCACCGAGAAGGTCACCGAAGCCTTCAAGCTGATGCTGAAGAACCCGGGCCTGAAGGCCATCCTGGTGAACATCTTCGGTGGCATCATGCGTTGCGACGTGATCGCCGAAGGCGTGATCGCCGCGTCGAAGGCCGTGTCGCTGTCGGTGCCGCTGGTGGTGCGCATGAAGGGCACCAACGAAGACCTCGGCAAGAAGATGCTGGCCGAATCGGGCCTGCCGATCATCGCCGCCGACACGATGGAAGAGGCCGCCCAGAAGGTCGTGGCCGCTGCCGCCGGCAAGTAAGCCGCCCGCTACGCCAACCATACGCGAACGCGAGCGGCGCCCGGTGAATACCCGGGCGCCGCTCGCTGCCAACAAGGATTAAGCATGTCGATTCTGATTAACAAAGACACCAAGGTCATCACCCAGGGGATCACCGGCAAGACCGGCCAGTTCCACACCCGCGGCTGCCGCGACTACGCCAACGGCAAGAATGCCTTCGTGGCGGGCGTGAACCCGAAGAAGGCCGGCGAGGACTTCGAGGGCATTCCCATCTACGCCAGCGTCAAGGAAGCCAAGGCGCAGACCGGCGCGACCGTCTCGGTCATCTATGTGCCGCCCGCGGGTGCCGCTGCCGCCATCTGGGAAGCGGTGGACGCCGACCTGGACCTGGTGGTCTGCATCACCGAAGGCATTCCCGTCCGCGACATGATGGAAGTCAAGGACAAGATGCGTAAGCAGAACAAGAAGACCCTGCTGCTGGGTCCGAACTGCCCGGGCCTGATCACGCCGGACGAAATCAAGATCGGCATCATGCCGGGCCACATCCACCGCAAGGGCCGCATCGGCGTGGTGTCGCGCTCGGGCACGCTGACGTACGAAGCCGTGGGCCAGCTGACCGCGCTGGGCCTGGGCCAGTCTTCGGCCGTCGGCATCGGCGGCGATCCGATCAACGGCCTGAAGCACATCGACGTGATGAAGATGTTCAACGACGATCCGGACACGGACGCCGTGGTCATGATCGGTGAGATCGGCGGTCCGGACGAAGCCAACGCGGCCTACTGGATCAAGGACAACATGAAGAAGCCGGTGGTTGGCTTCATCGCGGGCGTGACCGCGCCTCCGGGCAAGCGCATGGGCCACGCCGGCGCGCTGATCTCGGGCGGTGCCGACACCGCGCAGGCCAAGCTGGACATCATGGAAGAATGCGGCATCAAGGCCACCAAGAACCCGTCCGAAATGGGCCGGCTGCTGAAGGCGCTGCTGTAAGCAGAAGGGTTTGATGGGATGCGAGAACGGGAGGCCTGGCCTCCCGTTTTTGTTGTGCGCCCAGCATGGGCGCACTCCTGCGGGTGTAAGTCCCGCCATAAGCTGGTCACAGCGAATGAAGTGAACCGCAACTGCATGAGGGCGACCGAGTGTGGGAAGGAAGCGTGGAGCATAAATCGCGAGCCGATGGACAAGAACTGCATAGAAGGCGTCGCCGAGCAGGGCGAGCGGGCAATGAACCGCGAAGCTCTCGTGACCAAGGCGAAGCGGCGTAAATGCGGCGGTTGTGCGATGAAGGAGTGCGTTATTACCTGGGGAGATATCGCCTCGTGCCTGAAAGGGCAACGGTGTCGAACCGGAGCGAGAAGTCAGCAGAGGCCGTAGTAGCTGGGTGGTGTGGCCGGGAAGGCTAAAGCTGCTGGTGAAGGGCCGAACGAGAAGGAGTGTTCAACGGCATGCCGAAGCAACAGACAAGGCGTCAGAAGCCCGCGTCAGCGGGGCGAACGGAAGGAGCGCGAGGTGAAGCCAAGCGCGAAGCCGCGAGCGACGAAGCCTGCGGCTCGCGGCATGAAGCGGAGGGCACAGGGTCAGCGCTGCTGCGAGCGGCGCTGACGCGAGAGAACCTGCAACGGGCGCTCAGGCGGGTGCGAGCCAACAAGGGCGCGCCAGGTGTGGACGTACTGGACATCGACCAGACCGCGCGGCACTTGGTGGCAGCTTGGCCCGCGATCCGCGAGCAACTGCTGTCGGGGACATACCGGCCGAGTCCGGTGCGACGGGTGGCGATCCCGAAACCAGACGGAGGCGAGCGCGAGCTAGGCATCCCAACGGTGACGGGCCGGCTGATCCAGCAAGCGCTGCTACAGGTGCTGCAACCGATTCTGGACCCTACCTTCAGCGAGCACAGCTACGGCTTCCGGCCTGGACGGCGTGCGCACGATGCGGTCCTGGCCGCGCAATCGTATGTGCAGTCGGGCCGGCGGATCGTCGTGGACGTCGATCTGGAGAAGTTCTTCGGTGCGCCAGGCTAAGCCGGGCGCTTCCAGCGGGTGAGATTCCCGCCCCGGAAAGGAGCGGAGCCACTCCACCGGGAATCGAGTCTTGGGCCCATTAAGGTAACGACATGAGTTAAGCGTAGACAGAGCGATGTCCAGGCCGTAACGCAAGTGAAGCGATGGAGCCTCGTTATACATCCGGAGGCCGACAGGGTCGAAAACCTGGAAGGCAACAGTAGGCGACCGCGAATGGCGATGGTCGTCGGAGACTCCGGCGGGGTCTGAGAGCACGGCATGGGCGGAAACGGAAGCGTCATGGAACCTGGGAGATCCACCGCCGTCTTGGCTGCCGGTACGCGGGCCGAGTATGTCAATCGAAAGGACCATCCTGAGAGTGGCAAACGCGACGGTGGAAGTCGGACTCGCTGGTAGTACTCCGAGCGCGGGAAAGCCGCGTACATGGGGAAGCGGCGGGGCAGGTTGAGGTGCTGGTCCGGGGAAACATCCCCTGCACTCAGAGGTAGGAAAAGGATGTCCACGACACTGGACCAGATCGAGGGAAAAGCAAGGTTGGCACCGAAGCTACGCTTCACTTCGCTGTCGCATCTGCTCACCCCAGAGTTTCTCAAAGAAACCTGGAGGCAGCTGAATCGGCGAGGGGCAAGCGGGGTGGATGGCGAGACCACAAAGGAGTTTGAACAGGACTTGGACAGCCGTGTTCAGGATCTATGCGAACGCTTGAAGCGAGGAGCCTATCGGGCACCACCGGTACGCCGCGTGGAAATACCGAAGGGCCCCGGCAAGGCTGGCACGAGACCGCTCGGGATTCCGACGGTCGAGGACCGGCTGCTACAGAGGGCGGTGGCGCGGATACTGGAAGCGGTGTTCGAGGCGGATTTCCTGGAATGCTCGTACGGGTTCCGACCGGGACGCAGTCCCCACGACGCCCTGCGGGCGTTGCGCGGAATCATCGTCACCAAGAAGGTCGGCCACCTTTACGAGGCCGATATCCGGGGGTACTTCAACCACATCCAGCATGAATGGCTACAGAAGATGGTGGCCCATCGAATAGGTGACCCGGTCATCCTGCGCCTGATTGGCAAATGGCTGAAAGCGGGCTTCATGGCGGGTGGGGTCGTGACGCGAACCGAAGAAGGATCGCCGCAGGGCGTGCCGATCAGCCCGATCCTGGCCAATATCTACTTGCACTATGTGCTTGACCTCTGGTTCGAGAAGAAGGCTACGAGGGTGTGCAAGGGCGAGGTGTACCTGACGAGGTTTGCCGATGACTTTGTGGTGAACTTCCAATATCGGAGCGACGCTGACAGGTTCGCGAAGGATCTGGCGGACCGATTCGGGAAATTCGGATTGGAGTTGGCTGAGGAAAAGACGCAGCTGATGCGGTTCGGGCGATTCGTCCGCGCCGACCTAGTACCTCTGCACAGGGATTATGACGGTTTGTCAGAGGTGGTTACAGGGTAGGCTTTGGCCAATTTTTTGCGGGCCGTTTCAGTAGAGAACATCCAGTTGATGCGAGCGCCGCTGGCGTTTCGCAGTTG
>CAKKOY010000105.1 GCA_919592095.1 Ralstonia syzygii subsp. syzygii
GGTGCTGGCATGGTCGCGATGGCGGCGCGCGCATCAGTGGCGCGCTCAGCAGTGTCACTACCGGGCGCGGGGATGTGCTCCGCCATTTTGAGCTACGGCTGTAGTATTAGGAAGAATGAGGAATCGACGTCGCCCCCCGGCCGGGGATGACAGGCTCCGCCAGCGATGCAGCCGTTGACCCATCGCCGCGCACAGTTCGGCCACGGACGCGAGCTCGTAGCCCCGACGCCAGAACGCAAATCCACCGTAATGGGTACGCCCGTTTGCGCGCGCGGGGACTACCATACCCCCAGGGTAGCGGGTCGCGGGCGCGGCTGCGGCGGCACGCAACGCCGCGCGCACGCTGTCGCAGCAACGAAGGAGAGCGCCATGACGCAACGCTTCGACGCCATCATCATCGGCACCGGGCAATCCGGCCCGCCGCTGGCCGCGCGGCTGTCCGGCGCAGGCATGCGGGTGGCCATCATCGAGCGGGCGCGATTCGGCGGCACGTGCGTGAACACCGGCTGCATTCCCACCAAGACGCTGATCGCCAGTGCCTATGCGGCCCACCTGGCCCGACGGGCCGACGCGTACGGCGTGGCGATCGGCGGGCCGGTCTCGGTCGACATGAAGCGGGTGAAGGCGCGCAAGGACGAGATTTCGGGGCGCTCCAGCCATGGCGTGGAACAGTGGGTCCGCGGCCTGGAGCACGGCACGGTCTACCAGGGCCATGCCCGCTTCGAAAGCGCGCACGCCGTGCGCGTCGGCACCGAACGGCTGGAAGCCGAGCGAATCTTCATCAACGTCGGCGGACGCGCGCTGATCCCGCCCATGCCGGGCCTGGACCAGGTGCCCTATCTCACCAACGCAAGCATGATGGACGTGGACTTCCTGCCGGAGCACCTGATCGTCGTCGGCGGCAGCTACGTGGGGCTCGAGTTCGGGCAGATGTACCGGCGCTTCGGCCCCCGCGTGACGATCGTGGAGAAAGGCCCGCGCCTGATCCAGCGCGAAGACGAAGACGTATCGCAAGCGGTGCGGGAGATACTGGAACACGAAGGGATCGACGTCCAGCTCGGCGCCAACTGCCTGAGCGCGCGGCGCGACGCGGACAGCGTGATCGTCGGGCTGGACTGCACCACCGGGGCCCGCGAGGCCGCGGGCTCGCATCTGCTGCTCGCCGTCGGACGCGTGCCGAACACCGGCGATCTCGGGCTGGACAAGGCCGGGGTCGAGACCGATGCGCGCGGCTACATCCGGGTGGACGAGCAGTTGCGCACCAATGTCCCCGGCATCTGGGCACTGGGCGACTGCAACGGCCGCGGCGCGTTCACCCACACCTCGTACAACGACTACGAGATCGTCGCCGCCAACCTGCTCGAGCGCGGCGCGCGCCAGGTGTCGGACCGCATCCCGGCATACGCCATGTTCATCGACCCGCCGCTCGGCCGCGCCGTGGAGAAAGGCGAAAGCCAGGGCTTCATGAAGGTGATCGTCGACGCGGACTCCGGAGCGATCCTGGGGGCGTCGATCCTGGGCGTGACGGGTGATGAAGTCATCCATTCGCTGCTCGACGCGATGTACGCAAACGCCCCGTACACCACGATCAGCCGCGCGATGCACATCCACCCGACCGTGTCGGAACTGCTGCCGACGCTGCTGCAGGAACTGCGTCCGCTGGGGTAGCGATGGATTCGCGCCCGCAGACCCGCGTCGGCCGGACGGGACACCCGTCCACGGCCTGACGTGATCACACCTTCCTAACAAACTACGATTTCAGGCTCATGGCACCCAAGCCATCGATCTTGCAATCGATATCGTGATCACTGTCCACCAGCCGGATATTCTTGACCTTGGTGCCCATCTTGATCACACCGGCAGAGCCCTTCAGTTTCAAGTCCTTGATGACGGTGACTGTATCCCCATCCTGCAGGACATTGCCGGCCGAATCGCGATACACCCTGTCCACTGTTTCGGCCGGTGCGGCGGCTTGGGCCGACCATTCATGCGCGCACTCCGGGCAGATGTAGACGCCCCCATCCTCGTACGTGAACTCGGAATTGCATTTCGGGCAAGGTGGCAATGCGCTCATGTGTGATCCTTGGTGCGTAGAAAGCGCGGAAGTATAGCGGGCTACCCACTGATCAGGAGACGAGCGGAAGACCGTGGGACCTTCCGCCCGCGCGCGCCACCCGAGCCTACTTCACCATACTCGCATCCGCCCACTGATAGCCCAGCTTGGAGATGCCGCTCGCCAGGCTCTTGAAGTACTGGAAGGCATTGGCGGCCGCGGTGCCTGCCATGTCCGAATCCAGCCAGAACGGGTGGAAGAAGAACGATGCAAAACCGTCGCGCACCACCCACGCATACTGGGCATTGAGATACAGGTCCTGCCAGGTGTAGGTGAGACACGAGAACGGATCGATGCTGCAGATGTTGTACTCGATGTTGCCCAGATTCTCCGGAATCACGCGCTGCCCGTAATAGTCGGCCTGTATCACGTAGGGGAAGAACTGGCCGACCGCGTAGCCGTGGTTGTTGGCGGTGGAGTTCAGCGTGTGGAGGTCATTGTTGCTGCAGAGGGTGTTCGTCTTGGTGACGCTGTTGTAGGTGTTGTTGCTGCACGCGAAATAGACCACGCGCTGGTAGGTGGACGTGAAGCGCGGCGGCACCGCGGCGATGGACAGCGGCGACGATTCATAGTGCGGGGCCTCCCAGGCGAACGGCGCGTAGCCGTTGCGGGTGAACTGCTGCAGACCGGCATCGAGGCGGCCGCCGGCCCATTGGGTCGAATCGTCATCGGTCGGCGTGTTGGCCACCGCGTACCAGAACTCGAAATCGTTGCCGCTCACGGCGTTGTCCTGGTTAGCGATATTCTCGTACTGGTGCGTATAGCCGTGCATCACGAGCTTGCCGCCTCGCGGCAGCGCATAGGCCAGGGCCGACTTCAGGCCGGTCGCGTTCGCCAGGGCGATGGTCTCCGGCACGCCGCCGTTGTAGTAGCCGTTCGGGTCCGTGTACACCGGGATGGTGGCCATCGAGAACGGGATGTGCAGCGAGTACAGGTAGTCCGTGAGCTTCTTCATCGAGCTGGTGCTGGTGTAGGCGTTCATGTCTTCGAAGCGCACCATGGCCCGATGGGTGTACACCGTCGACGGGCTGTCGCCCAGGATGTCGTGCAGCAGGTCGCAGAAGGCCAGGTAGCGATCGCGCGGGCCGATGAAGGAGAACGGAATGTCGGCGATGTACCAGAAGTTGCCGGAGCGCATCACGTAGGGTGCGACGGCCCCGCTCTGGCTGTCCGCGATGTTGACCAGTGCGCTCGCCTTGGTCGCGTCCGCCACCTGCGTGACGCCGATGTCCGGGTCGGCGCTGACGACACCGGTCGCGCTGTTGAAGCTGTAGTACTTCACCATCGACATGCCCTTGTAGGTCACGGTGTCGAAGAAGCCCGGGTTCGGATTGCTGGAGGACGGATAGACGTTGCCGTTGAAGCCGGCGACCCCGTTGAAGGCAATCCCGAATTTCTGCGTGAAGGTCGGGTTGGTGTAGTTGACGGTGTCCCAGGCCAGCTCCCACAGGTTGTACTTGAACCACACCACGGTCGAGGTGGTGGCCATGACATCCTTGAGGAACGCCGCTGGAACGGTGTTGTTGTAGTAATTCCCAAGATAGAACGTGACCTGGTTCGCCTGGACCGAACCCGCGACATAGTTCTGGACAGGCACCAGGCTCACGTTCGTGCTCCAGTGCCCGAGCAGGTTGCGCAGCATGATGGCGTACGCCAGGTCCAGGTTGGTGTAGGGATCGTTCGGCGGTGCGTCGTAGAGGATCAGCACGTTGGTGGTCGTGGCCGCCTGCGCGGAAGGCACCGTAGCAGGCCTGCCGATGAACAGGACACAGAGGCTGAGTGCCAGCAGGCACGCGAGTATCGCTTTCTTCATGATCGTGCTCCCTACCCTAATCGACCCAGACACCGCCGTTCTGGCGATGCACGGCGTCCCGGGGGGCCATCGAGCCCCCTTTGCTGTGGCCGTGCTCCGCCTCGCGCATCTGCGAGGCCCGCATGCCCGGCACGACCTCGGTCCTGACCGTCGGCCGCACCGGCGGAACAACCTTGCCGTCTTTCATGTGGGGATGCTCGGTGAGCGCGCTGCTCGCGGCGGCGGGCCACGTCGCACCGACAAGCCCCGTGGCCGCTGCGAGCACGGTGCATCCTGCCCACACAAGTAAACGTGTCCTGGAATTCATGCTGCTGCTCCTTGAACGAGGCCGCCAAAGCTGTTTCGTTCGAAGAACAGGCTACGGTCCGGCGGGCGCGCGGTGGCGGCTATCGTCCTGAGGAGGTCGGGGAGCTTGCTGACAGGGCAATCCATCGCGTCATACATTGCCGTGGCGGACCGGCGCCTGGCCGGTACCAACGTCATGCCCCCGGGGTATTGGATGTCTGGGCCGCCGCGGTGCAGGGCACCGGGACAGCCTCAGCATTGCTGTCGAGCGATTGCGCTCACGTCCCGGTCGGTACGACGGCAGGGCGTTGCACGAGCTCGCGCGTGCATGGCGACACGCAAGGTTCACGCCAAACACCTGTCACTGCGGACCGGGCCCGGATGGCCGGGACAAAACCACGGCGCAACGCTCGGAAACCGTCCGAACTGTTTCAGTCCTGCTACAGGGTCAGAGGAAGACAATGCCTGCGATAGCCGCGGTGAAACAGTCGGCCTGGCCGGCCCGGCAGGGAGCGCACACGCGTATCATCGCTGCCCGCCCTGCCCATGCGCCACACGACCCGCGAAAGCCGTGAACGTGCGCGGCCCGATCCCGTCCGCCCCGCTTGCGCGAGCCGGCGCTTGCTCCCGGAGCCATGTTGCATGGATGAATCAGCGGCACGGTCTCCGCCGGCGCGCGCTCAAGAAAAAAAAGAAAAGCCGGTCGCAAAGACCGGCCTCTGTCTGCGCGGACCCGCCGCCCTACTTCAGCTTGCCCGCTTGACGATGCGACGACGACTTGCCGTGCCGATGCGCGCGATCTGCCGCGCGCGCCCCACCCTTGTCGCGGTCAGCCGAAGCCGGCCCGTTGCTGTTGACCGTACCCTGAGTGCTGATATGTGCGGCGGAGCCGCCGCCCGCGCCGCCGCCCTTGGCGTGAGCTGCCACCGATACGGTACACAGCAGGCTGATCGCACCGGCCGCCATCCATTTCGCTAGGGTCATGCCGATTCTCCTCTTCATGGTGTGGGTGCAAGGATTATAAGGGGGCACCTGCCAGCCGGAACGCAATACTGAGCGCGGGCTCAAGCCGCAGAAGATGCCATCGCCCCCGCAACCCGGACCCACACAACCGCCGGCGCGATCGCATGCGTGTATTCGCGGTGCCGCAGCACGGTCGCGGCGGCGGCCATGGCCGCACACCCGAGCGCGGCCCCGAAGCGCCACATTTGCGGGATGAACAGCCGTGCCGCCGCCATGCGTGTTCTCGATGCGACCCGCCGTGCCGCTGTACTGACGCTGTACCCCCAACCGAGGGTCGGCCCCTCTTGATAAAGCCGCTCTCATCCACGATCAGCACGCCATCGTCCGCGCCAAGCTTCTCGAGCACATATACCCGCGGCACGTCTGCATTCGCTTACGGCCGGTTCCGCAACTTGACCTGCATCATGGACTGTCACATACGACTGTAGTACTAAGTCAAAAAGCGGGGCAATCAGGATCGCTCACTGAAAGAGTGACGACCTCTTGGAGCACGCCTCATCCGGTCATCGCATCCTCGACGGTACGCAATTGAGGCCCCGCCACCGGCGGGCAACAGCGAAGACAGCCTGACATACCGCCGTGTTGGGCCTGATGCCAAGGTCCGATCGACTTGACGCTCAGAGGAGGCCCGACATGGGCAAGTTTGTTGAAATGGACCTGCACTCGAACAACAGTGCGGTGGTGATCAGCGATGAGGCGGATCGGATCGTGTACCCGCGGCGCTTGCCGCATGACCTGACGCAAATCCGTGCCGCGCTGGCGCCGTATCGTGAAGCGCGTTTGGGTGTCGTCATCGAAGCAACGCTCAACTGGTACTGGCTAGTCGATGACCGATGGCAACCCGCTGCATCTGGCGAACCCTGCAGCGATCACCCAGTACGATGGACTGAAATACGGCGGGGACTTCGCGGATACCGCTCGTCTCGCACAACGCCTGGGTCTGGGGCGATTACCGGAAGGAACATTTATCCGGCGGAAGGTGTCGAAGCTGCGCCTGCCGAGGCACAAGAAAGCCTCATATCAGCTCCATCCGTGTGCCCTCACGCAGGACATGCGAATTCGGCCGCGAAACGCCAGGCAGCGGCGCCAACTCCTTGAGAAGATTCATGCCACATCCATCATTGAGTCAGACATCCGATCCGAAAGAGGATCCCGCACCGCCCTTGCCCTACGCATTTCCGCCGGTCGCGACATTGGCGAATGCTACCGCTGAGTATGCCATCGACACGTGGCAGCGCACTGTGCTGTTCGCCGACGTGATGCGCGAGCGCGGTAACCAATACCAGGCGCACTTGCATGAGCGCACACCCAACGTGCTCGACTTCGGTGCCGAGTTGATCGTGGATGGGCGCACCTTGCCGCGTCCGGTCAACTACGGGCTCGTGCGCATCATTTCGCCTGGCGACCTGCAACCCGATCCCGACACGACCGGAGCACACGACGCCGGCCGTCTTCGTCCGTTCATCGTGTTCGATCCACGCGCGGGGCACGGCCCGGGCATTGGCGGCTTCAAGCGCAATAGCGAAATCGGCGCCGCGTTGCGAGCGGGGCATCCGTGCTATTTCGTTGGCTTCCTGCCCGACCCCGTGCCCGGCCAGACCGTCGAGGATGTCATGCGTGCGGAAGCGACGTTTCTCGAGAAAGTGATCGAGCTGCATCCGGATAGTCCTGGAAAGCCCGCCGTGATCGGCAACTGCCAGGCGGGCTGGCAGGTGTTGATGACCGCCGCGATGCGCCCCGAACTGTTCGGGCCGATCATCGTCGCGGGCGCGCCGGTGTCCTATTGGGCCGGCTGGCGCGGCAAGAATCCGATGCGTTATTCAGGCGGTCTGCTGGGCGGTTCCTGGCTCACCGCGCTCACGGGCGACCTCGGCGACGGCCGTTTCGACGGCGCGTGGCTGGTGCAGAACTTCGAGAACCTGAACCCGGCCAACACGCTCTGGCAAAAGCACTACAACCTGTACGCCAACCTCGATACCGAGGCGCCACGCTATCTGGGCTTCGAGAAATACTGGGGCAGCCACGTGTTCCTCAACGCGGCGGAAATGCAATACATCGTTGACAACCTGTTCATCGGCAACCGTCTAGCGAGCGGCCAGATCGTGACGTCGGACGGCATGCGCCTGGATTTGCGCAACATCCGCTCGCCGATCGTGGTGTTCTGCTCGTATGGCGACAACATCACGCCGCCCCCGCAAGCGCTCGGCTGGATCACCGACCTGTATCGCGACACCGCGGACCTGCTCGCCCACGACCAGACCATCGTCTACGCGACGCATGACAACATCGGCCATCTCGGCATCTTCGTGTCGAGCAGCACCGGCCGCAAGGAGCATCGCGAGTTCGTCAGCAACATCGATCTCATCGACCTGTTGCCTTCGGGCCTCTATGAAGCGCACATGGGCGAGAAGACCGAAGCCACGCCGCACGCGGATCTCATCGCAGGCGATCACGTGCTGTCGATCTCGCCGCGCAGCGTCGAGGATGTGCGGGCGATCGTGCAGCCCGACCCCGAAAGCGATCGCCGCTTCGCCACGGCAGCCTATGTGTCCGATTTGAATCTCGGCCTCTACCGCAGCTTCGTGCAGCCGTGGCTAAGCCTCGCCGTCACGCCGTGGAGCGCGGCGCTCGCGAGCAGACTCCATCCGCTGCGCATTCCGTATGAGTCGTGGTCGGACCACCATCCGCTCGCGCCGAGCGTCGCGCAAGCCGCGCAAAGCGTACGGCAGGCGCGCCAGCCCGCCAGCCCCGACAATCCGCTCCTGCAGATGCAAGGCGTGGTATCGGATTCGATCGTGGCCGCGCTGAATTGCTATCGCGACGTGCGCAACGCGGCGGTCGAACAGATCTTCGAAGCCGTCTACGGTGCGCCCTGGCTGCAAGCCTTCGCCGGGCTGCCTCGGCAGCGCGAGGATGCGCAGCCTGGCGTATCGGCTGACGCCGGTCAGGCGGAAGAGCATCACGCGGCGCTTGCCACGGAACACGAGCGGTTGCGCGAGAAAATCACGGCGGGCGGTCTCGTCGAAGCGAGCGTGCGGACACTGCTGTTCGTGCGCCGCACCCGCAGCGAAGCGGATGAGCGCCGCTTCAACCTGGCGCGCGCCATGCTCGGCACGCTGTCCGATCGCGGCATTCTTTCGTTCAAGCAGGTCATCCGCGAGCAGGCCGCATTGCTGCGCCTCGACGCCGATGCCGCCATCGACGCACTGCCGCTCCTGCTGGCCGGCGCGCCGGCCGCGGACGTCCGCACCGCCGCGCGCAACATCGACAAGCTCAGCACCGCGCTGCCGCTCGAGGATCACGAACGCGCCGATCTGGCGCGCGTGCTGGACATTTTCGAATCCGCAGCGAAGACGCAAACGGCACCGCGTGCCAACGCGCACCAGAAGGTGCAGTCATGAAACGTGTGAGCGCGGGTGCGCGCGCCGGTGGCATTCGGTCGCCTTTGCTGCGGAGCACCCCCGATTCTGGCAAGAAAACAGGGGCATACGAGATGGAACATCAACGTGAGAAATACGAGCGGCTGGTCGCCTTCGCCACGACCTTGCCGCCCTTGCCGACCGCCGTCGCGCATCCATGCGATCACGACTCCCTGTCCTCCGTGATCGAAGCCACCCGCCTCAAGCTGATCGCGCCGATCCTCGTGGCGCCGCGCGCCAAGCTCGAGGCCGCCGCGCGGGAAGGCGGGCTGGAGCTCGGCGATCTGCCGACGGTCGACGTGCCGCACAGTCACGCGGCGGCGGAAGTCGCCGTGCAACTCGTGCATGAAGGCAAGGCCGAGGCGCTGATGAAAGGCTCGCTGCACACGGACGAACTGATGGGCGCGGTCGTCGCGCGCGGCACGGGCTTGCGCACCGAGCGGCGCGTCAGCCATTGCTTCGTGATGGATGTGCCGGGTCGCACGGATGCGTTGATCATCACCGACGCGGCCGTGAACATCTCGCCGACACTCGACGAAAAACGCGACATCGTGCAGAACGCGATCGACCTCGCCCACGCCCTGCGCTTTCCGGCCGCGCGCGTGGCGATCCTCTCGGCGATGGAAACCATCAACTCGAAGGTGCCGTCCACGCTCGACGCCGCAGCCCTGTGCAAGATGGCCGACCGTCTGCAGATCACGGGCGGCATTGTCGACGGCCCGCTCGCGCTCGATAACGCGATCAGCGAAGCGGCCGCGAAAATCAAGGGCATTGCGTCGCCGGTGGCCGGGCATGCCAACGTGCTCGTCGTGCCGGACCTGGAAGCCGGCAATCTGCTCGCCAAGAGCCTGTCGTTTCTCGCAGGCGCGGATGCCGCCGGTATCGTGCTGGGCGCGAAGGTGCCCATCATCCTCACCAGCCGCGCCGACTCGGTGATCACGCGGCTCGCGTCGTGCGCGGTGGCTTCGCTGGTCGCGCTCGCGCGGCGCGAGAAGCCTGCCGCCGCCATCGCCTGAAGGGGGTTCGTGCATGGATGTGATTCTGGTCATCAATGCGGGCTCCTCCAGCATCAAGTTTCACACTTTCGCGGCGCGCGCCGGCGAGCTCGACCCGATCGCCGGCGGCAAGCTCGAGGATATCTACACGACCCCGCGCTTTCAGGTGAAACGGCAAAGCGGCGAAGTCATCGACGAGAAGTGCTGGCCGGAAGGAGAGCGTCTCGGCCATGACAACGCCATCGCCTTCCTGCTGGACTGGCTGCGCGGCCACGCCGGCGACACCAGGCTGCTCGCCGTCGGACACCGCGTGGTGCATGGCGGCGATCGCTATTCGGCACCCGTGCGGGTGGATGCGAGCGTGCTGGCGGAACTGGAGGCGCTGATCCCGCTCGCGCCGCTGCATCAGCCGCATAACCTCGCGGCGATCCGCTCGATTCAGGCGCGTGATCCGCGGGTGCCGCAGATCGCCTGCTTCGACACGGCATTCCACCATACCCAGCCCGCGATGGCCACGCGCTTCGCGCTGCCGCCCGAGATCACCCGGCGCGGCGTGCGGCGCTACGGCTTTCATGGCCTCTCGTACGAGTACATCGCGAACGTGCTGCCGCAATACGACGAGCGTGCCGCCCGCGGCAAAACCATCGTGCTGCACCTCGGCAACGGCGCGAGCATGACCGCCCTGCATCACGGCAAGAGTGTCGCCAGCACGATGGGCTTCACGGCCGTCGAAGGACTCGTCATGGGCACGCGCTCGGGCAGCCTCGATCCCGGCGTGGTGCTGTGGATGATGGAAGAAGCGCACATGGACGCCCGCGCGATCGAAACCCTGCTTTACAAGCGCTCGGGCCTGCTCGGCGTCTCCGGCATCTCGAGCGACATGCGCACGCTGCTGGCGAGCGACTCGCCCGCCGCCGCCGAGGCCATCGAGCTGTTCTGCTACCGGATCGCGCGCGAACTCGGTTCGCTCGCGGCCGCGCTGGGCGGGCTCGATGCGATCGTCTTCACGGCGGGCATCGGCGAATATGCGGCGCCCGTGCGCGAGCGCGTGTGCCGCGCCGCCGCGTGGCTCGGCGTCTCGCTGGACGCGCAAGCCAATGCGCGGCACGGACCGCGTATCAGCGATCCGCACAGCGCCGTCGACGTCTGGGTCATTCCGACCAACGAGGAATGCATGATCGCCCGGCACGCACTGCACCGGCTGGAGGGATAAGCATGGACACAATTTCTGCGCAGCCGTTCGCGGGCCGCAAGGTGCTGATCATCGGCATCGCGAACGAACATTCGATCGCCTATGGGTGCGCCAGAGCATTTCGCGAGCTCGGAGCGGAACTCGCCATCACCTATCTGAACGACAAGGCCCGCGTCTGCGTCGAACCGCTCGCCGAGCAATTGGGCGCAGCGATCTTCCTGCCGCTCGACGTGTCGAAGCCGGGCGAGCTCGAGGCCGTCTTCGAGACGATACGCGGCACGTGGGGACGGCTCGACGTGGCCATCCACTCGATCGCGTTCGCGCCGAAGCGCGATCTGCAAGGCGGCCTGCTGAACAGTTCGGCGGAGGGGTTTGCGCAGGCCATGGACATCTCGTGCCATTCGTTCATCCGCATGGCGCGCCTCGCCGCGCCGCTGATGGACGAAGGCGGCGCGCTGTTCGCCATGAGTTATCTGGGCGCGACGCGCGTGGTACCGAATTACGACCTGATGGGCCCGGTCAAGGCTGCCCTCGAGGCCTCCTGCCGCTATCTCGCGCACGAACTCGGGCCGAAGCAGCGCATCCGCGTTCATCCGATTTCGCCGGGCCCGCTGAAGACGCGCGCGGCCTCCGGGCTGAAGGACTTCGATCTCCTGTTGACCGAGGCCGCCGCGCAAGCGCCGATCGGCGAACTGGCGGACATCATGGATGTCGGCTACACCTGCGCCTTTCTCGCCACACCCTACGCCCGCCGGATGACGGGCAACACCATCTTTGTCGATGGCGGCGTCAACATCATGAACGGACAAGCCATTCCTATGCGAGCAACACCATGAAGCTGCTGGTTAGCGGACTGCATCCCAAGGCCACCGCCGGGGAACTGAGCGAACTCATCTTTCGCTACACACGCGCCACCTGCGGCGACATCCAATTGATCGGCGAAGGCGACGCGCATCCAGCCGCGCTAGTGGACATCAAGGGCGCCACCTGGATCACGATGAACATCATCCGCCGACGCCTGCACGGCATGTACTGGCATCGCTGCCGCATCAACGTGCAGACCCTTTCGTTCTGGGATGCGAGCAACGCGGCCGAAGCGAAACGCCAGGAGAGGGCTGCGCGATCAGGTCCGCCTTCGGGTTGTTAGGCGTGGTTCATTGCAGGGTGACACGAAATGTATAGCCGTCGTTCCTGTCGCGACCGACAGACAAAGGATCGAATCTTGTTCACACGCATTCATGCCGCATTCCGCTACTTCAACGATGCGGTGCCGTTCAGGCTGGTGCCGGCGCTGATCACCACCGCAGTGCTGGCGACGCTGCTGCTGATGCCCTGCCCGGAGGGGCTCACACCCAAAGCCTGGGGCTTGGTGGCGATCTTCCTGACCACGGTCGCAGCGATCATCCTCAAGGTCATGCCGCTCGGCGTCATGGCGATGATGGCCATCGTGATCGTCTCGCTGTCGCAGGTCACCTCGACCTCGTCCAAGGGCGCGATCACCGATGCGCTGAGCAGCTTCGCAAGCCCGTTGATCTGGTTGATCGTGGTCGCGATCCTGATCTCGCGCGGCCTGAAGAAAACCGGCCTAGTACTACAGCCGTACCTATCGCCTATGATGTTGTCCATGTGAGATGAGACGATCATGGTCCGATGCAAGGAACGGTGAGTGGCTGGGAGAGAGAGCTGGAAGGGTTG
>CAKKOY010000106.1 GCA_919592095.1 Ralstonia syzygii subsp. syzygii
GTGCTCAACCGCATGGCTGCGCTTGCCCGCCCGCAGTCCGTCCGCGTCGACTGAATTACGCCTCACAGGGATGGCTTCGACTTCAAAGTCGATTTATGCAACAACGCCTTTCCGGCGTGTCAGCATGATTGACCAGGTGTCCCCATGTATTTTGCTGTTGAATCCCATGATCCCGCGTTCTGGCGGGATGGCCTGCTGCAGACGGTCCTCGGTGCGCCGCAGGTCCATTGGTTCGCCCTGGTCGATGGGGCATTCGACCAGGACGGCACGCCGTTCGTCTCGCCTGAGGGGCAGGTTCCGCTCTACGGGCGCTCCAGTACGTTGCATGACCTGCTGCCGGCGCCGCATTATCTGGTTCCGCTGAATCGCCGCTCCGGCGCTGATCTGCGCGCCATGGTGACTGCGCTGGGCACGCACTGCCAGGGGCGGCCCATGCTGAGTTTCCTCGCCTCGTGGAAATCCGCCGACGAGCTGGTGCATCTGTGGCAGCCCTGTCTGCAGCCGGTGGTGGTGGTGGACGAGGGCGCGCGCTATCTCCTGCGCTTTGCCGACACGCGCGTGCTCTCGGCGCTGCCCGGGGTGCTGGACCCCGCCGCATGGGCGCGGCTGACCGCGCCGCTGATGCACTGGTGCTACGTGGGCAGGGCCGGCACGCTCGAGACCCTCTGGCTGGCGGAGTCGCGGGCGGAACCCCCGACGTATTCCACGCGGCCGCTGGTCTTGTCGCAGTCCGACGTGGACCGGCTGATCGAGGCTGCCTTGCCCGATGCCATCCTCGACCTGATGGACCGCCAGGCGCCGGGCAGCTTGCCCAAGGTCGGGAAGGCGACGGTCTATCGTCTCGTCGCCGGCGCGCGTGCGCTGGCCAGGGCCCATCGCGTCGAGGCGGCGCCGGATATCGTGCTGCTGGCCTCCCATGCGCTCGCCACCGGCGGGGCTGGCCTGCAGGCGCCGGAACTGCTGGCCGTACTGGGCGAGCCGCAGCGGGCGCCGGGCGCGCTGCGTAACTATCTGCTGTCGGCGCCAAGCATGCCCGCGCGGAGCGCCGGATAGCGGCGATTTGCCCCGGGGCATGGCGGGGTGCGCCCCGCCCATCGAGGCCGGCGCCGGCCGGCTTGCTCAGGCCAGCCGGACCGGTAGCATCGTCTCGGCCGGGACGACCAGGTTGCGGCCGGCGGCCTTGGCGCGATAGAGCGTTGCATCGGCGGCCTCGACCAATGCTTCCAGCGAGGCGGGCGACTCGGGGGCGGCGGTGGCGCAGCCCGCGCTGATGGTCACGTAGCGGGAGGGGGCCGGCGCCTCGATGCGCAGGCGCAGCACTGCTTCGCGGGCGCTTTCGGCCAGCAGCAGGGCGTCGCGCGGGGTGGCGTCGGGCAATACCACGGCGAATTCCTCCCCGCCATAGCGGGCGATGAAGCCCGTGTGCCGGTGCATCACGCCTTCCAGGGCGGACGCGACCGCCGCCAGGCAGCCATCGCCCTTGAGATGGCCGAAGGTGTCGTTGTAGCGCTTGAAGTGGTCGACATCGATCATCACCAGCGAGAAGGGACGCCCGCCGCGCCGCGCCGCGTCGAACGCGCGCGGGAGCTGGTCGTTGAAATAGCTCCGGTTGTAGATGCCGGTCAGTGCGTCGTGCGTCGACACCTGCTGCAGCGAGACATGCGCTTCGAACAGCCGACGGTACAGCGTCGTGACTTCCCATACCAGCACGCACACCAGCACGCCCGGCGCGAACATGCTGAAGACGCGCGCCACATACCAGCCGAGGGTGAAGCGGCTTGGACTCAGCAGGTTCAGGCTGGTGTCGGTGAAGCAGGCCAGCGCGGCGATCGCCAGCCACAGATCGAGCACCGAGCACAGGCGCCCCCTGGCCAGCACCAGCAGTAGTGCGACGACATTCAGCGCCCACAGGATCAGCGCGGTCGCATGGCCCGCGACCGCGCCGTTGCTCCTTGGTCCCAGCGCCGGCGGCAGGTCGATGGCGAGGACGAGACCGCATAGCAGCAGTCCGACGGCCACCGGCCCGCCGACCAGCAGCCACGTCCACCGCACAATGTGCGTGGCGTCCACTGCCCCGGGCTTGACGCGATCCCGCGCCAGCAGGGCCAGGGTCACGAAGAACGGGAAGCCGCCGTGCCAGAACACCCACATCCAGCCGGCGCTGGCCGGATGGGCGCCGAACAGGCCGGTGGGCGTGAAGACACCGGGAAACATCAGCAGTTGCAGCACCACGGCCAGCGCGGTGAAGGCATAGGCGCCGCCCAGCGCACCCAGCATCGGCTGCCGCGTGACAATGAACTGCGCGCCCAGCAGGAAGGCGGCGATACTGGCCGTGGTAAACACGGTCAGTGCGCACATCGGCATGAACGGGTTGACGACCGGCAGCGGATGGGCCACCTGCGGAGCCGCCGCCGCCAGGATCAGGACGATGATGAAGGCGGTGGCTCCGGCGAAGACTGCTTGCTTGTGCGTGGCCTGCTGTATCAGGAAACTGTCCATCCCACCCCCGGTTTGTCGTGTTCTTGGCATGCGTGGCTGGTTCGCCTGGGATGGCGATCTGCGCGTGGCCGTTCGCTACCGTGCGCATTCATCATAGGTACAGCAAACGGATCCCGGAAGCTCGGCGCCATGTGCGAGTGCTGTGGGGAGCATGTGCAGAGCCTCCGCGCGGCTGTGGCCCCGCTAAGTCTGCCCACCTATCCTGGCCGGGTACGGATGGCCGATCGCGGCTCCGGCGGGAACGTCGGCACCGCCCGCCGGACAAACGGCCATCGTCCCGAACCAACGACAACCCATCCGCGCCTGCCGGAATGCCCATGGAAGCCCTCAACCACGCCCTGTTCTTGTGGATCAACGCCCCGGCTCAGCCTGCCGCCGGTACCGTCCGGCTGGCGATGTTCTTTGCCGAATACGCAATCTGGCTGGCACCGCTGGCGCTGGTGGCCGGCTGGCTGTGGGGCGAGCCGTCGACGCGCCGGCATGCGCTGCAGGCGGCGGTCACGGCCGCCCTGGCGCTGCTGATCAATGTGGGCTTCGGCCTGGCGTGGGACCACCCCCGGCCGTTTGCCATCGGCCTGGGCCACAACCTGCTGGCGCACGTGGCGGATTCCTCGTTTCCGAGCGATCACCTGACGCTGCTGTGGTCGGTGGCCTTCAGCCTGCTGTGGCATCCGCGCCTGCGCCGGGCGGGCGTGGCGCTGGCGCTGCTGGGCCTGCCGATGGCGTGGCCGCGCATCTACCTGGGCGTGCACTATCCGTTCGACATGGTGGGCGCGGCGGCGGTGGCGGCGTTCAGCGCCTGGCTGTGCAGCGGGCGGGTGGCCCACACGCTGTCCGAGCCGCTGCACCGGCTGGGGCTGGCGGTGCATGCGGTGGCGCTGGCGCCGTGCGTGCGGCGCGGCTGGGTTCGCAAGTAGCCGGTCTTCGAGATCGGGTGCACCGCTGCGGAGCCAATGCCGCTTTCCTGATCCGCGAGGCGGAGGTGTTCGCGCGCGCATCGGCACAGCGGTTGCCGGCAAGCCCGCCGACGCGCGGACGCAACGTTTGCGCGCCGGTACGTCATTGACCCCACCTTTGGTTACACATGCGCGATGCCCCGCGCTGCATTGATGCGGGGCCGCAAATCAAGCAGACCAAACAAAAGAAAGGCTGGGGGACGCATGACGATCCGGACGATCGCTGCGGGAGTCGGTGGCGCACTGTGGCTGGCCGGTTGCGCAACAACGTACAGCGAGCCGCCGCCGCAGGCGCGCACGGCATCGGTCGAGCTCATCAGGTTGCCCGGCAGTGCGCCCGCCATGCTCGTCTTTGACGATGCGAAGACGTGCACCGGCGCGCGGGTGGCGATTCCTTCCAACACCCCGGTCCGGCCGGTCCGCGTACTGGCCGACGTGCCGACGACCGTGGCCGCCAATCACGCGCGCGTCAATGGCAATGGGGTCTACCGCTGCGCGGTGGCGGTGAGCTTCGTCCCGGAGGCGGGACATCGGTACCGGCTGCGTTCGCAGTATCCGGAGGGCGAGCACACCTGCCGCGCCGCGTTGACGGAATCCACCGACGGCACGACTTGGCGACCGGTCGTTGCGCGCTATCGGCAATGGAGCGGGCAGGCCACATGCCCGGTCCTGACGGATGCGGACATCGGCCGCCTGCGTGACCGCACGCACTCGCCGGACGGCGCGACCACGCTCAATGACCTGAAGGACCTGATGTGATGGCGACCTCGGCCGTGTTCGCGTTTTCCATCTGAGGGGCGCCGCTATGCATGTTCTCCGATCCGCTTTCCGTTGGGCCGTCGCGGCCGCTTGCGGCCTGGCCGCCGCGCAGGCCACTGCGCTGGAGCCCGCCGAGATTTTCGCGAAGGTGTCGCCCAGCGTCTGGGAGGTCCGGGTGATCGGGCCGGACGGCAAGGGGTTGTCGATCGGCAGCGCCGTGGTGATCGGCGATGGAGTGGCCATCACCAACTGCCACGTGCTCCGCGGCGGCAAGCAGGTCTGGCTCAAGCGCGGCAACGCCAATTTCGGTGCGCGCCTGCAGTATCCGGACGTGGAGCGCGATCTGTGCCAGCTGCGCGTGGCCGATTTCCACTACCCCGCCGTGACCCTGGCGCCGGGCAGTTCGCTGGTGACGGGGCAGAAGGTGTACGCGATCGGCAATCCGCTCGGGCTGGAGCTGACCATCAGCGAAGGGCTGATCTCGTCGCTGCGCACCGACGATGACGGCCGCCTGAAGAGCGTGCAGACCTCGGCTGCAATTTCGCAGGGCTCCAGCGGCGGCGGCCTGTTTGATGCCAACGGGCGCCTGATCGGCATCACGGACCACCAGGTCATCCTGACACTGGGCCAGAACCTGAACTTCGCCATTCCCGCGGACTGGATCGCCGAGGTGCCGGCACGGGCGCAGAAGGCGCTGGCCGCGCGCGCCGCTACGGCCTCGGCCGTGGTCGCCGCCACGCCGTCGCCCCAGAGCGCGGCACCCGCGCCGGCACCACGCCGCCCAGGGGAGCTCGGCCCCAACCAGCAGACCGGCTTTTCCACCTATCTGCAAAAGACGTGGCCCAAGGTGTTCGTCGCCTCGGACGGCGACCACTACTACTACTGGACCGGAAAAAACGCCGAGTTCTATGCCCTTTCGGCCTGCCAGGAACGCTGGCGGAACTGCCGCGTCTACGCCCGCGACGACACGGTCGTCGAGACCGCGGAGGGTACCGGCGAACGTCCGGACGCCCGGTAATCCGCGCCACGCTACCCGGCATTGCCCGGTACCGCGGGCCCGGCCCGTATGGGGTGGCGGTCCGCTGCTGCCTGGATGGCCTGTCCGTCACCGATATCGCGGGCAAGTTCGCCCGCAGCGTCAAGGCCATCCGCTCGCAGAAGCGGTCCGCCTTCCGCAAGCTGGGCATCCGCACCGATACCGAGCTGTTCAGGACCCGGCACGAGCCGGAATGGCACGCGAGCGTCGTCTTGCCGGTTGCCTTCGGCAAAGCGCCGCGCGGCCACCAGCCATCCTGGTCCGTGCCCGATCCCATCCCGGTGGCGCCCGGCGCCGCCGGACCCCGTGTACGCACCGGGTGCGCCCGGGCGTCGGCCCTATGCGTTGTGCAGCACGCGCAGCAGGAGGTTTTCCAGCTGCTTGACCTCGGCCTGCGTGAACCCGCGCAGCAGATGGTTCAGCACGTCGACGATCAGCGGGCGGATCTCCGGATACAGCGCGCGGCCCTGCTCGGTGAGCGTGATCACCACCGAGCGTCGGTCGGCGTCGCTGGGCGCGCGCTTGACGATGTTCTTTTTCTCCAGCCGGTCGATCAGCCGCGTCATCGCGCCCGGATCGTAGTTCAGCAGCCGCGACAGCTCGGCCGGCGTGTTGGCCAGGTCTTCGGCCAGGTAGACGACCACTGTCCACTGCGCGGCGGTCAGGTCGAGCGTCGCCAGGGCGGCGTCGATGTGCGTCACCAGTTCATGCCGGACCCGGTGGACGAGCCGGCCGGCGTTGGTGTCGCGATCCATGGTGTCGAGTTGATAGGCGCCCTGGTCGGTCGCCTCGGGCGGTGTCTGGACTTCGGTGCTCATGGTGGTGCTCCCCGTTCTGCGCCGGTAATCCGGCTTATGTGGCCCGCTGCGCTCCCGTAAGCGCATCGCAGGATCCTGAACGCAGGCTAATCGTCGCTTGCCTGGGCCGTCAAGCCAGGGACGATACCGAGCCGGGACCGTCAAATCGCATTGGATACCGCTCCAAAACGATTGCGGCTGCCACCAGGCGAGGTCATTCGTATCATGCTTGAAACGCCGCCGGCGACTTGCATGTCGCCTCTCCTCCATCTTCCTGTTTTTGACGCCATGGACCTCCACCTTCAGAACAAGCTCGCCCTCGTGACCGGTTCCACCAAAGGGATTGGCCACGCCATTGCCGTCGCGCTGGCCGCCGAGGGCGCCCGCATCATTCTCAACGGCCGTACCGATGCCTCGGTGGCCGAGGCCGTGTCCCGCCTGCTGGCCGAAGTGCCCGGCGCCCATGTCGAAGCCTTCGCCGGCGACCTGTCCGACCCCGCGCAGCCCCAGGCGCTGGCGGCGCGCTTCCCGCAGGTGGACATCCTGGTCAACAACCTCGGCATCTTCGACCCCAAGCCGTTCGAGGACATCGACGATGCCGAATGGCTGCGCTTCTTCAATGTGAACGTGATGAGCGGCGCGCGCCTGTCGTGCACCTACCTGCCGGGGATGAAGGCGCAGAACTGGGGCCGCATCGTCTTCATCAGCAGCGAAAGCGGGGTGCAGATTCCGGCGGAGATGATCCACTACGGCGTGACCAAGACGGCGCTGCTCGGCCTGTCGCGCGGGCTGGCCGAACTGTGCGCGGGCACCGCCGTGACGGTGAACGCCGTGCTGCCCGGTCCGACGCGCTCCGAAGGGGTCGAGGTATTCACGCAGAAGCTGTCGGGCGGCCAGCGCTTCGAGGCCTTCGAGAAGGCCTTCTTCGAGACCGCGCGGCCGACCTCGCTGATCAAGCGCTTCGCCACGCCGCAGGAGGTCGCCAGCCTGGTCGCCTATGTCGCCAGCCCCCTGTCGTCGGCCACCACGGGTGCCGCGCTGCGGGTGGATGGCGGGGTGGTGAAGTCGGCGTTCTGAGCGCCGTGACGGGAGGGCGCCGCCGCGCCCGTGCCTGGGCCATGCGCAGCGGCCGGCCGCGCATCGGCCCCGGTTTTTCCGGCGTCGGGACTGCCTGGCCCGACCAATCTCCTCATCGCCGCCGCCCGCTGCGACCCCAGCGGGGTCGCGCGCTGCCATGCCTGCTGGCGGACTGTCGCGCCGCCGCAACTCGAGAGGCGCCCCACTTGCCAGCGGGGCAAGGCGGGGCACGCTGCTGACTGCCTATAGTGGTATCGGGACCGGAGTCCGTCCGGCCTCACTCAATTCCTCGTTTTGTTCACGGGTCAGGCATTGCATTTGCATGAAAGCCGGACACAATTGCGCTCCAAAAGAATGAGGAAACCAAGATGCAGGCGGGGTGGGTGATGGCTGGGGGGCGGCAATGGCGGTGGATCGTGTGGTTGGGTGCCGCGGCCACGCTGGCCGGCGCCCCTTGCCAGGCGGCTGAACCGCTTGCGCAGGCGGCGCCACAGATCGCCGTGTACTACGGCAGCGATGTGCCCGTGCCGGAATTGCAGGCGTTCGACTGGGTGGTGCTGGACCCGGCGCGCGTTGATCGTTTCGACGCACGCCAGCCGGCGGCCGCGCAGTGGCTGGCGCGGGTGGACCTGACTCCGCAGGTGGACGCCATGCGCGGCGACGGCTGGCCGGACACCGCGGTCGAGCGGTTGTTCGTGCCGTTGCTGGCGCAGGGCTACAAGGGTTTCCTGCTCGATGGGCCCGATGCGCTGCAGCGGTCTGCGCCGCAGACTGCGAACGCTGTCGCGGCGCTCGTGCAGGCCTTGCATGCGCGCATGCCCGAGGCCAGGCTGCTGGCCGGCGGCACCGCCTGGCTCGACACGCTCGCGCCGCAGCTGGCCGGCGTGGTCATGCCTGGGCTGGTGCGCGAGCGCGCCGATGATGCGGGGGGCCTGCGCGAGGTGTCCGATGCGGACCGCGCCGCGCGCATTGCCACGCTGCGCCGGATCGGCGAGCAGTACCATCTGCCCGCCATCGCGCTCGACTACTGCGCCAGCTACAACCGCGCCTGCCTGCGCGACACGGCCAACGTGGCGCGCGCGGCCGGCGTGACCAGCTACGCCACCACGCCATCCGCCGACATGATCGGCATCGGCCGCCTGGAAGTGATGCCGCGCCGCGTGCTGCTGGTCGAGCCGCAGGAGCCCGGCACCAGCGCCAACACCATGCCGGCCGTGCTGTACCTGGCCATGCCGATCAACTATCTCGGCTATCGCGTCGAGTTCGCCGACGCCTACAAGCCGCTGCCCACGGCCACGCCCGACCGCTATGCCGGTGTCGTCACCTGGTTCGACGGCAATGCGCCGCGGCCCGGTGCCTGGGCGACGTGGCTCAGGCGCACGATGGGGGCAGGCGTGCGCGTGGCGATGTTCAACCAGTTCGGCATGGCCATGGACGCGGCGACGGCGCGGTCGCTGGGGCTGAAGACCGTGCCGGGCACGCCGTCCGGGGCGCTGACGATCGTCTCGCGCGACCCCATGGTCGGGTTCGAGCTGCAGCCGCACCCCGAGCGCCGCGATGCGGTGGGCGTGCGGGTGGACCCGAACCTGCCGCAGGCGCAGTCGCTGCTGCGGCTGTCTTCGGGCAGCTATACCTATGACGCGGCCGCCATCCTGCCGTGGGGCGGCTATGTGCTGCGGCCGTTCGGCGTGTTCCGCATGCCGGAGGTGGACCAGGCGCGCTGGGTGATCCAGCCGCTGGACTTCCTGCGCCGCGCGCTGGCGCTGCCCGCCATGCCGGTGCCCGACACCACCACCGAAAACGGCCGCCGCCTGATGACGGTGCACGTCGACGGTGACGGCTTTGCTTCGCGCACGGAATTTTCGCCGAGCGAGTTCGCCGGCCAGACGCTGCTGCGCGAGATCTGGGCGCGCTACAGGGTGCCGACCACCGTGTCCGTCATCGAAGGCGAGGTTTCGGCCGAGGGGATGTATCCCAGGCTGGCTCCGCAGTTGGAGTCCATCGCCCGCACCATCTTCGCCGAGCCCTATGTGGAGGTGGCCAGCCACACCTTCTCGCACCCGTTCAATTGGCTGCGCACCGTTGGCGCGCAGTCATCGGACGAGAGCGTCGACGATCGTCGCACCGATACGGCCAGCCATACTGTCGCACCCGCCCTCAACGGTTCGCTTCCGCTCGATCCGACAGCGCTGCCGGCACCACAGGCGCCATCGGCACCGCCGAAATCGCAGTCGCCGGAGCCCCTGGAGTCGCTGCAGTCGTTGCAAGCGCTGCAGCCGTCGCAGCGGCCGACGGAGGACGTGGGCAGTGACGTCTACGGCCTGAACATCCCCCACTACCACTTCAGTTTCGACCGCGAGATCGCCGGATTCATCCACTACATCAATACCCGGCTGGCGCCGCCGGGCAAGCCCGTGCGCGTGCTGCTGTGGAGCGGCAATGGCCAGGTGCCGCCGGTGGCCGTGCGCAAGACGGTCGAGGCCGGCGTGCTCAACATGAACGGCGGCGATACCTACATCACGCGCACCAACCTGAGCTGGACCGCGGTGGCGCCGCTGGGCGTGGACAAGGGGGATGGCCTGTTCCAGGTGTTCGCGCCGGCGCAGAACGAGAACATCTACACCAACCTGTGGCACGGTCCGTACTATGGCTTCTCGCGCGCCATCGAGACCTTCGAGCTGACCGACCGGCCGCTGCGCCTCAAGCCCCTCGGCATCTACTACCACATGTATTCCGGCACCAAGGTGGCCTCGCTCGCCGCGCTGCGGCAGGTGTACGACTGGGCGCTGGCGCAGCCCGTCATGCCGGTCTACGCGTCGGACTACATCCGCAAGGTGCTGGATTTCCGCAACTTCGCCGTCGCGCGCGATGGCGATGCCTGGGTGGTGCGCGGCGACGGCGATCTGCGCACCGTGCGCTGGAATGGTGCCGGCGTGCCACGCCTGGCCGATGCGCGCGACGTGGCCGGCTTTGCCCCGGCGGGCGGCGGCACCTATATCCACCTGGCGAGCGGTTCGGCCTGCTTTGCGATGGAGGCCGGACAGGAGGCGCTGCCCTACGTGCGCGAGGCCAACGGCCGCCTGACCCGCTGGCAGCGCAGCGCGGATGGCCGCACGCTGTCGGTGGACGTGGCGGGCTATGTGCGGCCGTTCATCCGTTTTGTCAATGCCGCGCGCTGCCGTGCCACCGTCGATGGCCGGGAGGTGGCCGGCGTGCACGGCGGCGACTGGCGGATCGACCTGGGGCCGGGCAATCCCGCCAGGCGGGTCGCGCAGCATGTGGAGCTGGTGTGCGGGAGGTGACGTCCGGAGCGAAGGCCATCCGGAAGATCAGCAAAGTCTGAGGATCACAAAACGTTTGCGCTCAAGCTTTTCCCCGGTGATCCGTTGTTAATGCGACCGACGACCATCAGGAAACGCCCCCATGCGAATGTCCGTCCCTCAGCACGCCTCCCAATCTGCCACCAGCCTGGGCTCCCGGCTGGCCGTCGCCGGCCTGGCCGCCCTGGTCCTGGTGTTCGGCGCCTTTGCGCTGGCGATCTCGCAATCCAGCCTGCGCACGCTGGAAGGCCATGCGCAATCGGCCATGCGCGACCAGGAGGCCGCCATGCGCGACATGATCGCCCTGTTCGACGGCACCATGCGCACCGAAGCCGACCGCTTCCTGACCGCCTTCGCGGACGCGGTGCCCGGTCCGTACGGCGTGGACGCGACGCAGACCGTGGAGGTGGCCGGCAAGCCCACGCCCGCCTTCAAGAGCGGCGATACGGTGATGAACCTCAACTTCATCGTCCCCGACAAGTTCTTCGCCCGCACCGGCGGCACCATCGCCACCGTGTTCGCCCGCACCGGCGACGATTTCGTGCGCGTGACCACCTCGCTCAAGAAAGAGAACGGCGAACGCGCCATCGGCACGCTGCTCGACCGCGCCCACCCGAGCTACAAGGCGCTGATGGCGGGCGAGTCGTTCCGCGGGCTGGCGTGGCTGTTCGGCGTGCCCTACATGAGCAAGTACGAGCCGGTGCGCGATGCGGCGGGCAAGGTGGTCGGCGCGCTGTACGTGGGCGTGGATGTGCGCGCGGAACTGGCGCTGCTCAAGGACAAGATCCGCTCGCACGGCATCGGTAAGACTGGCGGCTACTTGGTCATCGACGGCAAGGCGGGCGCCGACCAGGGCAAGGTGCTGATCGACCGCGACCAGGGCCGCGAAGGCAAGAACCTGCTGGACGCCAAGGACGCCGACGGCCTGGCCTGGGTGCGCGAGATGATCAAGCGCAAGGACGGCATGCTGCGCCACACGCTGGCCGACACTGAAGGCAGCCCGGCCCGCGAGCGCTTCACCGTGTTCACGCAGTATCCGGACTGGAAACTGGTGCTTGCCGGCACCGCCTACGTGAATGAGCTGGAGGCCGACCTGGTCTCGGCGCGCAACCGCTTCCTGCTGCTCGGCCTGGCGCTGGGCGTGCTGCTGGCGGGCGGCCTGTACTGGATGCTGCGCCGCGCGGTCAGCACGCCGCTGGCCGAGGTGGTGAGCGTGGCCCGCCGCGTGGCTGCCGGCGACCTGACGCACCGTTTCTCCGCCACCCGCCGTGATGAGATCGGCCAGTTGATGCACGCCATCAACGGCGTGGGTGACGGCCTGAGCGGCATTGTCGACAAGGTGCGCGCGAGCGCCTCGACCATCGCCTCGAGCACCGGCCAGATCGCCGCCGGCAACTTGGACCTGTCGGCGCGCACCGAGGCGCAGGCCGGCAACCTGGAGCGCACCGCCTCCAGCATCGAGCAACTGGCCGCTACCGTGCGCCAGAACGCCGACAGCGCCCAGCACGCGCACGACATGGTGCAGTCCGCCAGCCAGGCCGCCAACGCGGGCGGCCAGACGGTCGAGCGGCTGGTCGGCACCATGTCGGGCATCCACGCGACGGCCCAGAAGATTGCCGACATCACGGGCATCATCGACGGCATCGCCTTCCAGACCAATATCCTGGCGCTGAACGCCGCGGTGGAAGCGGCCCGCGCGGGCGAACAGGGCCGCGGCTTCGCGGTCGTGGCCGGCGAGGTGCGCAGCCTCGCGCGAGCAGTCGCAGGGCATCGAGGAGGTCAACCGCGCGGTGACCTCGATGGACGAGGTGACGCAGCAGAACGCCGCGCTGGTGGAAGAAGTCGCCGCCGCGGCCGAGAGCCTGCGGCAGCAGGCCCAGGAGCTGCGCGGCGCGGTGGATGTGTTCCGGCTCGCTTGAGCCGCGCCGGCGCGCGTGTCGCTAGTACCTCTGCACAGGGGTTATGACGGTTTGTCAGAGGTGGTTACAGGGTAGGCTTTGGCCAATTTTTTGCGGGCCGTTTCAGTAGAGAACATCCAGTTGATGCGAGC
>CAKKOY010000107.1 GCA_919592095.1 Ralstonia syzygii subsp. syzygii
GGCTTGGCGTGCGCGTCAGTCAATCGAGCAGGTGCTGGCATGGTCGCGATGGCGGCGCGCGCATCAGTGGCGCGCTCAGCAGTGTCACTACCGGGCGCGGGGATGTGCTCCCCCATTTTGAGCTACGGCTGTAGTACTAGCTAGCCGGCGGGCGCGCCATCCGGCCGGCTTCGCCGCAGTGGACGCGCGCGTCAGGTTTCCGGGCAGAAACGCACGTTTTGACCGGTGGCATCAGGTAAAATCACCGTTTTGCGTGATTTCTCCGCTGCCGCCATGCCCCACGTCCTGCGTCTGACCGATCTCATTTCCGAAGGCAAGCTTGCCGGCAAGCGCGTCTTCATCCGCGCCGACCTCAACGTGCCGCAAGACGATGTCGGCAACATCACCGAGGACACGCGCATCCGCGCTTCCGTGCCGGCCATCCGCGCCGCGCTCGACGCCGGCGCTGCCGTGATGGTCACTTCGCACCTGGGCCGCCCGACCGAAGGCGAGTTCAAGCCGGAAGACTCGCTGGCTCCGGTGGCCGAGCGCCTGTCCGAGCTGCTCGGCCTTGAGGTGAAGCTGGTGCAGAACTGGGTCGACGGCGTGGATGTCGCGCCGGGCCAAGTGGTGCTGCTGGAAAACTGCCGCGTCAACAAGGGCGAGAAGAAGAACAGCGACGAGCTGGCCCGGAAGATGGCCAAGCTGTGCGACGTCTACGTCAACGATGCCTTCGGCACCGCCCACCGCGCCGAGGCCACCACGCACGGCATCGCCAAGTTCGCCCCCGTCGTCTGCGCCGGCCCGCTGCTGGGCGCCGAGCTGGACGCGCTGGGCAAGGCGCTGGGCCAGCCGGCCCGTCCGCTGGTCGCCATCGTGGCCGGTTCCAAGGTGTCGACCAAGCTGACCATCCTGAAGTCGCTCGCGGACAATGTGGACAACCTGATCGTCGGCGGCGGCATCGCCAACACGTTCATGCTGGCCGCCGGCCTGAAGATCGGCAAGTCGCTGGCCGAGCCGGATCTGGTGGGCGACGCCAAGACGATCATCGAGCTGATGGCCGCGCGCGGCGCTTCGGTGCCGATTCCGGTGGATGTGGTATGCGCCAAGGAATTCAGTGCCACCGCCCAGGCGACCGTCAAGGATGTGAAGGACGTGACGGACGACGACATGATCCTGGATATCGGCCCGAAGACGGCCGCGCAACTGGCCGACCAACTGAAGGCTGCCGGCACCATCGTGTGGAACGGCCCGGTCGGCGTGTTCGAGTTCGACCAGTTCGGCAACGGCACCAAGGTGCTGGCCGAGGCCATCGCGGCCTCGTCGGGCTTCTCGATCGCCGGCGGCGGCGACACGCTGGCCGCGATCGCCAAGTACAGCATCGCCGACCGCGTGGGCTACATCTCCACCGGCGGCGGCGCGTTCCTGGAGTTCCTGGAAGGCAAGACGCTGCCGGCCGTGGATATCCTGGAGCAGCGCGCCCAGCGCCAGGAAGCGCTGGCCTGAAGCACACGGCACATCGCCTGCATCGCTTAACGCCCCCAAAACGTCACCGGTACGCCCGCCCATGACTCGCGCCACCAAGATTGTCGCCACGCTCGGTCCATCGTCCAATACGCTGGAAATCCTGACGCGCATGATTGCGGCGGGGGTGGACGTGGTGCGGCTGAATTTCTCGCACGGCACCGCGCAGGACCAGGTGGCGCGCGCCGAACTGGTGCGCGAGGCGGCACGCGCGGTGGGCCGCGAGGTCGGCATCATGGCCGACTTGCAGGGCCCGAAGATCCGCGTCGGCAAGTTCGAGAGCGGCAAGATCACGCTGAACCCGGGCGACCGCTTCACGCTGGATGCCCGCTGCGAGCTGGGCAACCAGGAGCGTGTCGGCCTGGACTACAAGGAGCTGCCGCGCGACGTCGGCCCCGGTGACTTGCTGCTGTTGAACGACGGCCTGATCGTGCTGCAGGTCGAACGCGTGGTGGGCGAGGAGATCGAGACTATCGTCAAGGTCGGCGGCGACCTGTCCAACAACAAGGGCATCAACCGCCAGGGCGGCGGGCTGTCGGCGCCGGCGCTGACGGCCAAGGACATGGATGACATCAAGACCGCGATGGCGCTGGGCGCCGACTACGTCGCGGTCAGCTTCCCCAAGAACGCCACCGACATGGAAATGGCGCGCCAGCTGGCCGCCGTGGCCGGCCAGCCGCACAGCCACAAGACCCGCATGATCGCCAAGATCGAGCGCGCTGAGGCCATCCGCCCGGGCGTGCTGGACGATATCCTGGCGGCCTCCGACGGCATCATGGTGGCGCGCGGCGACCTCGCGGTGGAGGTCGGCAACGCGGCCGTGCCGGCGCTGCAGAAGCGCATGATCAAGCTCGCGCGCGAGGCCAACAAGCTGGCCATCACGGCCACGCAGATGATGGAGTCGATGATCGTCAACCCGGTGCCGACGCGCGCCGAGGTGTCGGACGTCGCCAACGCCGTGCTCGACGGCACCGATGCGGTGATGCTGTCGGCCGAGACCGCCGCCGGCCGCTACCCGGTCGAGACCATCGAGGCCATGGCCGCCATCTGCGTGGAGGCCGAGAAGTCGCAGCCGGTGCACCTGGACACGGATTTCCTCGACCAGACCTTCAGCCGCATCGACCAGTCGATCGCTATGGGGGCGCTGTTCACGGCCCACCATCTGCAGGTGAAGGCGATTGCCGCGCTGACGGACTCTGGCGCCACCGCGCTGTGGATGAGCCGCCACGGCATCAACGTGCCGATCTACGCGATGACCCCGAATGTGGGCTCGCAGCGCAAGATGGCGCTGTACCGCAACGTGCAGTCGCTGCCGCTGGCGACTAGCCTGGACCGTGACGAGGCGCTGCGGCAGGCGGAGGAACTGCTGGTCGCGCGTGGCGTGGTGCAGCGCGGCGACTTCATCGTCCTGACCGTCGGCGAGCCGATGGGGCAGGCCGGCGGCACCAACACACTCAAAATCGTGCGCGTCGGCATGCACTGACGCGCCCAGAGGTACGCCGGTTGCTTCCGGCATATCTGAGAACGCATACCAGATCGACCCATAGGAGAAAACCATGCCACTCGTCTCGATGCGCCAACTGCTGGACCATGCCGCTGAAAACGGCTACGGCCTGCCGGCGTTCAACGTCAACAACCTGGAGCAGGTCCAGGCCGTGATGGAGGCCGCCAAGGAGACCGGCGCGCCGGTGATCCTGCAGGCCAGCGCGGGCGCCCGCAAGTATGCCGGCGAGTCCTTCATCAAGCACCTGATCCAGGCTGCCGTCGAAGCCTATCCTGATATCCCGCTGGTCATGCACCAGGATCACGGGCAGAGCCCGGCGATCTGCCGGGGCGCGATCGACCTGGGCTTCGGCTCGGTCATGATGGACGGCTCGCTGCGCGAGGATGGCAAGACCCCCGCCTCCTTTGACTACAACGTCGACGTCACGCGCCGTGTGGTCGAGATGGCGCACAAGGTTGGCGTCACCGTCGAGGGCGAGCTCGGCTGCCTGGGCTCGCTGGAGACTGGCGAGGCCGGCGAGGAAGACGGCCACGGCGCTGTCGGCAAGCTCGACCATTCGGCCCTGCTGACCGACCCCGAGGAGGCTGCGGAGTTCGTCAAGGCCACCCAGCTCGACGCCCTGGCCATCGCCATCGGCACCAGCCACGGCGCCTACAAGTTCTCGCGCAAGCCCACCGGCGACATCCTGGCGATCAGCCGCGTCAAGGAGATTCACGCGCGCATCCCGAACACCCACCTGGTGATGCACGGCTCGTCGAGCGTGCCGCAGGCGCTGCTGGCCATCATCAACCAGTACGGCGGCAAGATGAAGGAAACCTACGGCGTGCCGGTCGAGGAGATTCAGGAAGCCATCAAGTACGGCGTGCGCAAGATCAACATTGACACCGACATTCGCTTGGCGATGACCGGCGCGGTGCGCAAGTTCCTGGCCGAAAACCCCGAGAAGTTCGATGCCCGCGAATGGCTCAAGCCTGCGCGCGAGGCTGCCAAGCAGGTCTGTAAGGCACGCTACCTGGAGTTCGGCTGCGAAGGCCAGGCCGGCAAGATCAAGCCGGTCAGCCTGTCGGCGATCGCTTCGCAGTACAAGAGCGGCACGCTGGCGCAAGTGGTGCAGTAAGTCGCATTGCGCCCCGCAAGAACGGCTGGCCCCGCGCCAGCCGTTTTGCATGGGGCCGGCCACGTATAATGTCGGCCTTCCACATTTTTTTACCTCTTCTTTGGGTTCCGCCGTGTCCGCCACCCCCGCCGCGTCTTCCGTACTCTATGAATCGTCGATCACCAGCCTGCCGCTGCTCGGCCGCGGCAAGGTGCGCGAAAACTACGCCGTGGGCGACGACAAGCTGCTGATGGTCACCACCGACCGCCTGTCGGCCTTCGACGTGATCCTCGGCCAGCCGATTCCGGACAAGGGCCGCGTCCTGGCGCAGATGTCGGACTTCTGGTTCCGCAAGCTGCGCCACATCGTGCCGACGCACGAGACCGGCATCGCGCCGGAGTCGGTGGTGCCGCCCGGTGAAGCCGACCAGGTGCGCGGCCGCGCCATCGTGGTCAAGCGCCTCAAGCCGATCCTGGTGGAAGCCGTGGTGCGCGGCTACCTGGCCGGCAGCGGTTGGAGGGACTACCAGGCCACCGGCAAGGTCTGCGGCGTGCAGCTCGCCCCCGGCCTGCGCAACGCCGAAAAGCTGCCCGAGCCCATCTTCACCCCCGCCGCCAAGGCCGACGTGGGCGAGCACGACGAGAACATCTCCTTCGACGAGGTCGAGCGCCGCATCGGCCCCGAGCTGGCCGCGCAGATCCGTGACGTCAGCATCCGCCTGTACAAGGAGGCCGCTGACTTTGCCGCCACGCGGGGCATCATCATCGCCGACACCAAGTTCGAGTTCGGCCTGGACGAGAACGGCACGCTCACGCTGATGGACGAGGCGCTGACCGCCGATTCGTCGCGCTTCTGGCCGGCCGATTCGTACCAGGTGGGCACCAACCCGCCGTCGTTCGACAAGCAGTTCGTGCGCGACTGGCTGGAGGCCGTGCGCATCGACGGCAAGCCGTGGCCGAAGACCGTGCCGGCGCCGCAGCTGCCCGCCGACATCATCGAGAAGACCGCCGACAAATACCGCGAAGCACTGACCCGCCTGACCGGCGAGACGCTGCGCTGAGGGAGCGACGACGATGACCGCACCGCAATCCGCACCGCTTGTCGGCGTTGTCATGGGTTCCAGTTCCGACTGGGACGTCATGCAGCACGCTGTGGTCCTGCTCAAGGAATTCGGCATTCCGCACGAGGCACAGGTGGTCTCCGCGCACCGCATGCCGGATGACATGTTCCGCTACGCCGAAGCCGCGCGCGGCCGGGGCTTGCGTGCCATCATCGCCGGAGCCGGCGGGGCGGCGCACCTGCCGGGCATGATTGCCGCCAAGACCATCGTGCCGGTGTTCGGCGTGCCGGTGCCGTCCAAGTACCTGCGCGGCGAAGACTCGCTGCTGTCCATCGTGCAGATGCCCAAGGGCATTCCGGTGGCGACCTTCGCCATCGGCGAGGCGGGCGCGGCCAACGCGGCGCTGTCGGCCATCGCCATGCTGGCGACCACCGACGATGCGCTGGCGGGCAAGCTCGAAGCCTTCCGCTCCCGGCAGACCGAAGTGGCGCGCGGCATGACGCTGCCCGTACACAGTGCCTAAGTCCTTCGCCCAACCACCCATGGCCGACGACCTGAACCCGCGCCTCGCGCAGGCCCACACGCCCGAATCCCGCGCGCTGAACGTTCCCGACGCGATCCTGCCCGACAACTGGCTGGGCATGCTCGGCGGCGGCCAGCTCGGCCGCATGTTCACGCACGCTGCGCAGGCGATGGGCTACAAGGTGTGCGTGCTGGACCCGGACCCGAACAGCCCCGCGGGCACCGTCGCCGAGCGCCACCTGTGCGCGGGCTATACGGATGAAGCGGCGCTGGCCGAGATGGCCGCGCTGTGCCCGGCGGTCACCACCGAATTCGAGAACGTGCCTGCGCAGGCGCTCGACCGCCTCGAGCATCTCGGCACCTTCGTCGCGCCGCGCGCCCACTGCGTGTCGATCGCGCAGAACCGCATCGCCGAGAAGAAGTTCTTTGCGCTGTGCGCCGCCCGCACCGGCATCCATCCGGCGCCGAGCTGGGTGATCGAGCACGACGCCGACATCGCCCAATTGCCGGCCGACCTGCTGCCCGGCATCCTGAAGATCGCCCGCATGGGCTACGACGGCAAGGGCCAGGCGCGCGTCTCCACGGTCGACGAGCTGCGCGCGGCCTGGGGCGCGATGCAGCACGTGCCGTGCGTGCTGGAGAAGATGCTGCCGCTGGCCTACGAGGTGTCCGTGCTGGCCGCCCGCGCTGCCGACGGCAGCACCGTCACCTGGCCGCTGGCCGAGAACATCCACCGTGACGGTGTCCTGTTCTCCACCGTGATGCCCTCGCGCAGCGTGTCGGACGACATCGCCACGCGCACCCGCGCCGCCGCCGCGATGATCGCCGAGGAGATGGGCTACGTGGGCGTGCTGTGCATCGAGTTCTTCGTGCTGCAGGACGGTTCGCTGGTCGCCAACGAGATGGCGCCGCGCCCGCACAACTCGGGCCACATCACCATGGATGTGTGCGAGACCAGCCAGTTCGAGCAGCAGGTGCGCGCCATGGCCCGCCTGCCGCTGGGCAGCACGCGCCAGCATTCGCCGGGGCGTATGCTGAATGTGCTGGGCGACGTGTGGTTCGAGTACGGCCTGGAGCGCACGCCCGCGTGGCACGAGGTGATGCGCCATTCCGGCACCAAGGTGCACCTGTACGGCAAGGCCGACGCCCGCCCGGGCCGCAAGATGGGCCATGTCAATTGCGTCGGCACCTCACCCGAGGTGACGGACGAGGCGTTCCACCATGCCACGCAGGTGCTCGGCCTGCGATCGGCCTCGGCCTGACGGCCGGTACCCGCAGCCATGCACAAGTCGACCATGCCCTTCGTCATGCCTTCCGCCGCGCGACTCGATGAAGCCGCGCGCCGGCTGGAAGCGGGCGAGCTGGTCGCCTTCCCGACCGAGACGGTCTACGGCCTCGGCGCCGATGCCGAGAACCCCCAGGCCATCGCCAGGATCTATGCGATGAAGGGCCGGCCGTCGAATCATCCGGTGATCGTGCACGTGGTCGACGGCGCGGACCTGGCGTACTGGGCCGACGACGTGCCCGGCATCGCGCTGCAACTGGTCGAGGCATTCTGGCCGGGCCCGCTCACGCTGATCCTGAAGCGCGCGCCGCACATCCCGGCGGCGGTCGCGGGCGGGCAGGACAGCATCGGATTGCGCTGTCCGTCGCATCCGGTGGCGCAGGCGCTGCTGTCGCGCTTCAAGCGCGGGCGCGGCGGCATTGCGGCACCATCGGCCAATAAGTTCGGCCAGGTCAGTCCGACCACCGCGCAGCATGTGCGTGACGAGTTCGGCGATACCGTGTTCGTGCTCGAAGGCGATGGCGTGGATGTCGGCATCGAGTCCACCATCGTGGACCTGTCGCGGCTGGACGAGGGCATCGGGCCGGTGCTGCTGCGCCCCGGCGCCATCACGCCGGAGGACATCGAGCGCGTGACCGGCGTAATGCCGTCACTGCCCGACGCCGCCGCGCCGCGCGCGTCCGGCACGCTGCGCGCGCATTACGCGCCGCGTACGCCGCTGTATCTGCTTGCCGCAGCCGATGTGTCGGCACGGCTGGCCGCGCTGCCGGCCGGTCAGCGCATTGCGTGGGTGGGGGCGCCCGTCGACCTGCCGTCCGGCTGCGACCAGCGCGCCGCGCCCGCCACGCCGGCGGCCTACGCCAATGCGCTGTATGCCTTGCTGCGCGATCTCGATCGCGGCGGCTACCACGCCATCTGGGTCGAAACTCTGCCCGACACCCCCGCCTGGGCAGCCGTCAACGATCGCCTTCGTCGCGCCGCCGCCGCGTTCGAAGCCGGCCTCTAATTCTGCCCGGGCACGGGGGCGCCGCACGCACGGCAGCCTTGCTACACTACTGGCCCCTGTGCGTCGGCCCGCGTCCGCCTCAACCACGCTGGCATCGCAACATACATCAAGAAACCCACAGGGAGACACAGCATGAACCTGCGTCAATGGATGGGCGCCGCCACGGCCGCCCTTGCCTTGGGCCTGACCGCATGCGGGGGCGGGGAGACCGACCAGAGCGGCAATCCCAATATCGCCAAGGTGCAGCGCATGGTGGTATTCGGCGACAGCCTGAGCGATATCGGCACCTACACCCCGGTCGCGCAGGCGGTGGGCGGCGGCAAGTTCACCACCAACCCGGGCCCGGTCTGGGCCGAAACCGTGGCCGCGCAGCTGGGCGTGACGCTCACGCCGGCGGTGATGGGCTATGCCACCTCCGTGCAGAACTGCCCCAAGCCAGGCTGCTTCGATTACGCGCAGGGCGGCTCCCGTGTGACCGATCCGAACGGTATCGGCCACAACGGCGGCGCGGGTGCGCTGACTTACCCGGTCAAGCAGCAGCTCGCCAACTTCTACGGCGCCAGCAACAACGCATTCAACGGCAACAGCGATGTCGTCTTCGTGCTGGCCGGCAACAACGACATCTTCTTCTGGTCCGCCGCGGTGGCCACCAGCGGCTCCGGCGTGACACCCGACATCGCCACGGCCCAGGTGCAGCAGGCCGCGACGGACCTGGTCGGTTACGTCAACGACATGATCGCCAAGGGCGCGACGCAGGTCTACGTGTTCAACCTGCCCGACAGCAGCCTGACGCCGCAGGGCGTGGCGAGCGGGACGACCGGCCAGGCGCTGCTGCATGCACTGGTGGGCACGTTCAACACGATGCTGCAAAGCGGGTTGGCCGGCACCTCGGCGCACATCATCGACTTCAATGCGCAACTGACCGCGGTGATCCAGAACGGCGCCTCGTTCGGCTTCTCCAACACCAGCGCCACGGCCTGCGACGCGACCAAGATCAACGCCCTGGTGCCGAGCGTCGGCGGCAGCTCGCTGTTCTGCTCGGCCAACACGCTGGTGGCTTCCGGTGCGGACCAGAGCTACCTGTTCGCCGACGGCGTGCACCCGACCACGGCCGGCCATTGCCTGATCGCCAGCAACGTGCTGGCGCGCCTGCTGGCGGACAACGTGGCGCACTGAACAGGCGTCCGTCCTGTCATCACGCCCGCGTGGAGCGCGGGCGTTTTCACGTTCTGCTATCGATCGCGCTACGGCGCCAGCGCGGCGGCGAACCGGTACACCGCCTCCACATCATTCAGATCCAGCACCGCCATGCCGCGGGGCGCTTCCATTTGCGTCGGCGCATCCGTTGCCACGGCCACCACGCCGCCGATCTCCGGCCACAGCGGTGCGCGGCCCAGCGCAGGCCGGAACACTTCGATCTTGGGGAAGTCGCTGCGCTTGTAGCCTTCGACGATGGCCACGTCGGTCGCGGGCGACAGCAGCGCGAGCACGTCGGCCAGCTCGGGCTCGTGCGCGGGGGCGTATTCGCGCATCAGCACCAGGCGCCGGTCGCCCACCAGCACGACCTCGGCGCTGCCGGCCGCGCGCATGCGGTAGGAGTCCTTGCCGGGCGTATCGAGATCGAAGCCGTGGTGCGCATGCTTGACCGAGGCCACGCGCCGGCCGTCGCGCACGAAGCGCGCGATCAGCTGCTCGATCAGCGTGGTCTTGCCGCTGCCGGAGGTGCCGGTCACGCCGATGACGGCGGTCATTGCGGTGCCCCCTGGTAGATCCATTGCAGCAGGGTGTCGTGCGCGGCCTGGCCGCCGCTGGCGTTGGGGTGGTTGATCATGCTGACCACGACATAGCGCTGGCCGCCTTCGCCTTCCACGTAGCCGGCGATGGCGCGCACGTCGTTGAGCGTGCCGGTCTTGATCTTGGCGTTGCCGGCCACGCCCGCGCGTGTGAGGCGGTTGCGCATGGTGGCGTCTACGCCCACCACCGGCAGCGCCTCGCGCAGGATGGCGCCGTTGGGGTTGGCATCGGCCTGCTGCAGCAGGCGGCCAAGGTTGCGGGCGCTGATGCGTTCGATGCGCGAAAGACCCGAGCCGTTTTCCAGCACCAGCTCCGGCATGGACAGGTTCTGCCGGGCGAGCCAGCGGTTGACGACTTCCGTCGATTGCTGCACCGACGCGGGTTTGCGGCCGATCTCCGCACCAATGGTCAGGAACAGCTGGCGCGCCATCACGTTGTTCGAATACTTGTCGATGTCGTGCACGACCTCGGCGAGCGTCGGGCCATAGTGCATCGCCAGCAGGACGGCCGGATGCGGCACCTTGCTCTCGCGCAGGCCGGGCGTGGTGCGGAAGGTGCCGCCGGCCTGCCGCCACAGCGCCAGGAAGCCGCCCCAGATGAAGTCGGCATGGGTGAGCGCGGCGACATTGAAGATGCGCTCGCCGCAGGCGCCGGCGTAGCGTCCGTCGAAGCTGGCGCGCACCGTGCCGTCGGCCTGCGTGGCGATGTCGACGTTGGCGTGCGAGCGCCAGTCGCCGCAGTTGCCGTGCGTCACGCGCAACTGATTGTCGACCTGCAACTGGGCCAGCGGCGGCGAGACGTCGATGTTGACCGCGCCGGTGCCGGCGTCGGGCGCGAGCGTGAAGGTCAGCGTCTTGAACGCGTAGAGCAGCGCGTCGGGCGCGACGTTGTAGGCGCGGCCGGTATCGCCGTCCAGCGGCGGCGCGTCGGACAGGCCGTTCTGGAAGTAGGAGCGGTCCAGCACGATGTTGCCGGCCAGTTCGTCCACGCCGGCGCGGCGCACATCGGTGACCAGCTTGATCAGCTCTTCGGGAATCAGCTTCGGATCGCCCTGGCCGCGCAGGTAGAGGTTGCCGTTGAGCACCCCGCCCACCGGTTCCTTGTCGGCGTAGGCGGAGGTCTTCCAGCGGAAGTCGGGGCCCAGCAGGTCGAGGCCGGCGAAGGTGGTCAGCAGCTTCATGGTCGAGGCCGGGTTCATGCCGGCGTCGGCGTTCCACTGCAGGATGGGCGTGGCGGTGCCGGTGCGGATGACGAACACACTGACCGCATCGAGCGGGATATGCGCCCGCGCGAACGCCAGCGCCACGTTGGCGGGCAGCCCGGCCGGATTGCGCGCCGCCTGCCGCTTCTGGGCGACGGTGGCGGCGTGGGCGGCATGGGCGTGGGCGGGTTTCTTGGCCTGTGCCAGCGGCGCGGCAGTGAGGGCGAGGAGGGCCGCGCAGGCAACGGCACAGCGCGACAGGCGGAGCAAACGGGTCAGACGGATTCGGGCCATGAACGAGGATGGGGCGCGATGGAGGGCACGGGCGTGCGCCGGGTGCGGACGCACGCATGTTAACGCAGCGATCCCCTGCGCCAGCCGACAAGCTTTGCCGCTTTGCGCGCCCAATTCGTGGGGTTGTGGCGCAGGGTGGTGATCGCGTCACCCGCGGTCAGTCGAGGCCGTCGCAATCGAGATCGTCGCTGCGGCTGGCCGGGTGGAGCGCGATGGGAATGCGGACGAGGCCGAAGCGGATGGCGCCTTTCCGGATCACGCGGAACATGGCGGGTCTCCGGACCGAAGGGGTGAGGGTGCCTGGCGGCGGCGCAAGCGGCATTCCCGATGCGGCAGCAGGGCGATGGCGGCCTGCAACGCATCTGTTAGAGGGGCGCGGTAGCATGACGGCTTTGTGGCGCACCGGCGCCGCGCGTGCTTTTCTGCTGTGTATGACTTCTGAACTGATCCAACCCGCCGGTGCCATGCGGGCGCAGCGTTTGCCGTTGTCGGCGCGCGCGGCCACCATGGCGCTTTTTTTCGTCAATGGCGCAACGTTTGCGACGTGGGGTGTCCACATCCCCACCGTGAAGGCGCGCTTCGGACTGTCGGAGGCGTCGCTGTCGCTGGCGATGTTCATGGTGGCGGCCGGCGCCATTGCCGCGATGACATTCGCCGGCGGCTGGGCGGCGCGGGTGGGCACCCGGCGCGCCAGCATGCAGGCGGGCGCGGCCTTCGGCCTGATGACCGGGCTGCTGATGCCGAGCTATCCCACGCTGCTGGCGCTGCTGCTGCTGTTCGGCATCACCAACGCCGGCTTCGATGTGGCGATGAATGCGCAGGCGGCCACCGTGGAGGCTCGTCACCACAAGCCGATCATTTCGTCGTTGCACGGCATGTTCAGCCTGGGCGGGGCGTTGTTGCATAAATCGACTTTGAAGTCGAAGCCATCCCTGTGAGGCGTAATTCAGTCGACGCGGACGGACTGCGGGCGGGCAAGCGCAGCCATGCGGTTGAGCACG
>CAKKOY010000108.1 GCA_919592095.1 Ralstonia syzygii subsp. syzygii
CGACAATCTACGCAGCCAGACGGATTGTTTACCGCGCCATCTGCCCAGACCGTTGCGCGTAAACGTCATCATGCCGCGCGCGGGCGACCGGATTTATGCAACAACGCCATGTTGGTTGAACCCCGGCTTGACACCGACCACCTTGAACGGTTCGAGCTTGTCACCAATGGTCTTCATGCGCTTCTCCTGAAGATGTGAGGGCAATGGAGCCGAGCTTTGCAAGCCGGGGCGCGCCGGTCTTCCGGAAGGGAAGCGGGGCGGGCGGACGAGGCAGGGCCGCAACCCCGCGGCTGCAATTCTGGGCAAATGTGCGGCAATCGAGCCATTGATCATGATCGTTTCAACGGCTGCCATGGGCACAGCCTGCCGCCCCACGGTCGCGACCCCGCGTGACAGCCATGAGAAGCATCGCCCGTGCCCGGCCGCATGGACGCGGCGGATGATGCGGATCAGGCGCGTGCGTAGCAGGCGTTGACGATCAGCCCGGTCTCGGGTGGCGTGCGGTTCTCCAGCATGAGCCGACCGCCGCTGCGCTGCAGTATCCGGCTCACGATCGACATGCCGAGCCCCGCCCCCTTGGCTTCGCTGCGCGCGGATTCCAGCCGGTAGAACGGCCGCGTCAACAGCACCAACTGGTCGGCCGGCACGCCGGCGCCGCTGTCGGCCACGCACAGCACCACCTCGTTGCCCTGCAGCGCGGTGCTGACCGTGATCTCGGCGCGGCCGGTGTCGCCTGTCTTGCCATAGCGGCGTGCGTTCTCGATCAGGTTGTCGAGGATGCGCTGCGTTTCCATCCGATTGCAGCGGGCGATGGCCTCGGGCGCCAGCTTGAGCGTGAGGTCGATGTCGTCGTGGGTGGAATAGACCGGTGCGGTATCGCGCACCAGTTCGGTCAGGTCGACGGTTTCCAGCATCTCGCCGGTGGGGCGCGCATAGTCCAGGAACTGGCCGATGATGGCGTCCATCTGTTCGATGTCGGCCACCATCAGCTCGCGGGTCTGGTCGTCGATCGGGCTCATCTCGGTTTCCAGGCGCAGGCGCGTGAGTGGCGTGCGCAGGTCGTGCGAGATGCCAGCGAGCATCACGGCGCGGTCGGCCTCCAGTTGCTTGAGATCCTGCACCATCTGGTTGAAGCTGTGATTCGCTTGCGCCACTTCCGTGCCGCCGCCCTCGGGCAGCGATTTCGGGTCGTCGCCCGCGCTGATGGCGCGCGCGGTATCGGCCAATCGTTTGAGCGGCCGGTTGACGAGCGAGGTGATGAAGGCCGCGCCCAGCACCGACAGCACCAGCGCCGCGATCGACCACCACAGCCATTGCAGCCCCGGCACGTGCTCGAAACGGTCCGGGCTGATGGCGACCCAGTAGTCGTCACCCTCGATCTGGAAGCTGACCCACACGCCGGGGATATCGTTGACCGCGGTGGCGATCACGGTGTCCTTGCCCAGGCGGTTGCGGATTTCCTGCTGGACCAGTTGCGTGAGGTAGGGATTGGTCTGCGGCGCGCGGTATTCGTCTTCCTTTTCGCGCGGATAGACCTTGATGCCCTCGTTCTGCACCAGGTCGAGCAGCAGGAAGCGGCGCCGTGCCGGATCGGAGTAGAGCAGCGCCGCCCGCGTCAGCTTGACCACGCTGACGATCTGCATGGCGATCTGCTGCGCGCGCGGCTCACGCTCGAAAATGCGGAAGCTCTGGAACCACGCCCCGAGCGAGATCGCGATCAGCAATGCGACCAGCATGAAGGTTCGCCAGAACAGCGAACCGAATACGCTGATCAGCAGGTGCCGCAGCGCGGCCGGACGCGGAATACGCAAGTCGTGGGCGGAGAAGGGTTGAGGGCGTGCCGGCGCGGTTACTTGGCGCCGTCCGGGATGAACACATAGCCCAGGCCCCAGACCGTCTGGATGAAGCGCGGGTTGCTGGCGTCCGGCTCGATCAGCTTGCGCAGGCGCGAGATCTGCACGTCCAGGCTGCGGTCGAAGACTTCATACTCGCGGCCGCGCGCCATTTCCATCAGTTTCTCGCGCGACAGCGGCTGGCGCGGGTGGCGGGCGAACACCTTGAGCACGGAGAATTCACCCGTGGTGAGGGTGATTTCCTCGTCGTTCTTCTTGAGCGTGCGGGTGGCCAGGTTCAGCACGAAATCGCCGAAGGCGAAGGTTTCGGGCGTCTCCGAAGGCGCACCGGGAATCTCCGCCGGGCCGCGGCGGCGCAGCACGGCATGGATGCGGGCGATCAGCTCGCGCGGGTTGAACGGTTTGGGCAGGTAGTCGTCGGCGCCCATCTCCAGGCCGACGATGCGATCCACATCCTCACCCTTGGCGGTGAGCATGATGATCGGCGTCTGGTCATTGGCGCCACGCAGGCGGCGGCAGATCGACAGGCCGTCCTCGCCCGGCATCATCAGGTCGAGCACCAGCAGGTCGAAGCGCTCGCGCAGCCAGAGTTTGTTCATGGCCGTGGCGTTTTCCGCCACCAGCACGGTGAAGCCCTGTTCCCCGAGATAGCGGCGCAGCAGGTCGCGCAGGCGGGGGTCGTCGTCGACGACGAGAATCTTGTGACCGGAATTTTCCATGGCGCTAATGGTAACGACAAAAACACGGGCCGGAAGCGGGCTATCACCCCAATTGAAACAGACGGTTACATTATTTACCGGGTGCCGCGAACAGTCGGTAGGACAGGGGACTACACTGCCTTGGCAGTTCCTCGTGCGGATGTCATTCTTGTCGACCCCCGCGAAGAGGACTGGCGTGCAATGCGGTTGCCTGATATCGATTGTCGCGCAATGATGCATGGCGCATCGGTTTCCAGCAACATGGACGTGGCTTCTCAATTCCCTTTTTCGGATCGGTCGATGATATTCCGCCGGCAGCTGACGCTGCTGGGTTGTGCGTTCGCCCTGTGCTTGGCCGGGTTGCCGGCCCATGCCCGGAACGAGCGCGGTGGCTTCTTCGGCGGATTCAGCGGCTTTGGCGGCGGGCACGCGATGCAGGCCGCCGGGCCGAACCGGGGAGGCGGGGCGGGCTCCGCGCGTGGCAATGGCGGCGAAGAACGCAGCCGCCGCGCCGCCGCGATGGAGAACCGGCGCGCCGAGGGCACCGACAACCGGCCACCCCAGCAGCGCAAGCTGTCCCCCGAGGAACGCAAGCAGTTGCGTCAGAACATCTACGACGTCACGCGCGATCTTTATCACCGTGGCGGCTAGTCGGGCGCTTGGCAGCCGTGCGTCGTCACGGCATCCGGCCGATGCGCCCTGGGTCGAAGTGGGGGACGGATATGCGAATTTCTGGCTGGACGACGATTTCGATGGCGCTGGCGGTGGCCGGCGTCCTGGCCCACTTGGCCGCGCAGGCGCAGGTTCCCGCGCGGCACGAGCACCGGGCCAGCCGCGCCAAGGTGCAGGCCGTCGAGGCGCAGCGCCTGGACCGCGAAGACGCGCGGTTCTTCCTCACCCGCACCGGTTTCTCGCCCGCAGAGAGCGAGCTTGACGCCTACGCCGGCCTGACCCGTCGTGAGGCCGTCGACCGCCTGCTGGCCCAGGCCGGCACCGTGGCCACCCAGCCGCCACCGGCATGGGTCAATGAGTCGATCGTCACGGACGACAAACAGCCCAATGACGAGGCCCGCAAAGCGGCGCGGCAGAAGAACGTCGCGCGGGAACTCGAAATGCGCGGCTGGTGGATCGGCGAGATGATCAAGACACCATCCCCGCTGACCGAGCGGATGACCCTTTTCTGGCACAACCATTTTGTGTCCAGCTCGCAGAAGGTGGTGTTCGCGCAGTTGATGTACCGGCAGAACGTGCTGCTGCGGCAGAACGCGGTCGGCAACTTTGGGGCGATGCTGCACGCCGTCAGCAAGGATCCAGCGATGCTGGTCTACCTGGACGGTGCCGCGAGCAGCAAGGGCAAGCCCAATGAGAACTTCGCCCGAGAAGTGATGGAGCTCTTCACGCTGGGCGAGGGCCACTACACCGAACAAGACATCAAGGAAGCCGCGCGCGCCTACACCGGCTGGAGCGTGGATCGCGAGCACGACTTCGCCTATGTCTGGCGGCCGCAGCTGCATGACACCGGCACCAAGACGGTGTTCGGCCAGCGCGGCGACTACGACGGCGACCAGATGCTCGATGTCCTGCTGGCGCGTCCGGAAACCGCGACCTTCATCGTGACCAAGCTGTGGCGCGAGTTCGTCTCGCCCGATCCGGATGCGGCGCAGGTCGAGCACATCGCCGATGCCTTCCGCTCCAGCGGCTACGACGTCAAGGTGGCGCTGCGTGAGCTCTTCATGACGCCGGCGTTCTGGGCGCCGCAGACGCGCGCGACGCTGGTGAAGTCGCCCGTGGAGATGATCGTCGGCACGCTCAAGCAGTTCAACGTGCAGTATTCGGACCCGGCGCCGTTTGCGATCAAGTCCGCACAACTGGGGCAGAACCTGTTTGCCCCGCCCAACGTGAAGGGTTGGCCGGGCGGCGATGCGTGGATCAACTCCAACACGCTGCTGGGCCGCAAGCAGTTCCTCGACCAGTTGTTCCGTTCCACCGAGATGAAGGCGCCGCCGGCGCAGGCGCAGAAACCCGGCGTGATGGTGGCGGCCATGCGCGAGGACCTTAAGCAGGGCGGCACCGTGCCAGGCCTGGGTGCGGCATTGAAGGGCATGGGCCCGGAAGGCCGCTTCAAGCTGGCGCAGTCGCAGACCATGGTGTCGTTCAATGCGGCCAAGTGGCTGGCGCAGTTCGGCGCCGATGCGAATGATCCGCCCCAACTTGGCCCGCGCCTGTCCATCCAGCATGCCGTGCTGCCGGTCGATCCCACGGTGCCGATTCCCGTCAAGCTGGCCGGTACCGCCTATCTGCGCACGCTGATGATGGCCCCGGCCTATCAGCTCAAGTGACGCACCCAAGCGTCGGAGGACATCATGGAACGTCGCGATTTTCTGAAAGCGGGCGCGGTGCTCGGCATGGGTGGCGCGTTGCCGGGCTTCGTCTTTGCGCAAGGGCAGGGCAAGCGCAAAGGGTACGGCAATCTGCTGATCCTGATCGAGCTGAAGGGCGGCAATGACGGGCTCAATACCGTGGTGCCGTATACCAGCGCGCAGTACTACGCGCTGCGCCCGCGTATCGCCATCAAGCGCGAGCAGGTGCTGCAGCTCGATGATCGCTATGGCCTGCACCCGTCCTTGCAACCGCTGATGCCGTTGTGGCAGGCGGGCGAGCTCTCGGTGGTGCAGGGGCTGTCGTATCCGCAGCCCAATCTGTCGCATTTCCGTTCCATCGAGATCTGGGACACCGCCTCGCGCTCCGACCAGTACCTGCATGAAGGCTGGCTGACACGGGCCTTCGCGGCCAGGTCGGTGCCGGCCTCGTTCGGCGCGGATGGCGTGATCATCGGCAGCGCCGATCTCGGTCCGCTGGACGGCGGTGCCCGCGCCGTGGCTCTGGCCAGCCCGGATGCTTTCCTCAACGAAGCCAAGCTGGCGATGCCCTCGAATGCCATGGGCAACCCAACGCTCGCACACGTGCTGAAGGTCGAGGCGGACATCGTCAAGGCCGCCGACGGCCTGCGCCCCAAGACCGGCAAGTTCGAATTCAAGACGCGCTTCTCGGAGACCGCCTTCGGCAACGCCATCAAGGCCGCCATGCAGGTGGTGGCGGCTCCCGGGCGTGGCGGCTCGGATGTGGCGGTGGTGTGCCTGTCGCTGGGCAGTTTCGATACGCATACCAACCAGTTGGCGGCGCAGACCAACCTGTTGCGGCAGCTCGGCGAGGGCATCGCGTCGCTCAAGAGCGCGCTGACGGAGCTCGGGCGCTGGGACGACACGCTGATCGTCACCTACTCCGAATTCGGCCGCCGTCCGCGCGAGAACCTGAACAATGGCACCGACCATGGCACCGCATCCGCGCACTTCGTGGCGGGCGGGCGCGTCAAGGGCGGGCTGACCGGCCAGGGGCCGGTGCTCGAGCGGCTGGACGGCAGCGGCAACCTGGAGCCGTCGGTCGATTTCCGCTCGCTCTACGCGACTGTCCTGGAGCGCTGGTGGGGCATGGAGTCGCAGCCGGTGCTGGCCGGCCGCTTCGCGCCTCTGGATCTGATCAAGGCCTGATCAGGCGCGGATCTGGGTCTTCCAGGCCAGCCACAGCTTGCGCAGCGGCGTGAGGTCGGTGCGCTGGGTCAGCACCTGGAAGCCGTCGGCCTCGAGTTCGTCCAAGAGCCGCATCGCCAGCACGCCGCGGATCAGCGCCGGCCGCTGGGCGCGGCGGTCTTGCGCGGGTAGCGCCGCCAACGCTTCCCGGTGCGTGGCGCGGGCACGTTCGGCCTGGAATGCCATCAACGCCTTGAACCCGTCCGAGTAGCGGCGGTTGAACAGATCGGCCGCGGGGACGTTGAAGCGCTGCAGTTCGTCCACGGGGATATAGACGCGGTTGTGGCGCACGTCGTCGCCCAGGTTGCGGATGAAGTGCACGAGCTGTTCGGCCAGTGCCAGCAGCCGCGCGAATTCCAGCGTGCGCCCTTGCGCGTGGCCGGCGATGCGCGCGGTCAGTCGGCCGGCCACGCCGGCCACCTGGTCGCCGTGGCGGCGCAGGTTGGGCCAGTCCAGGTAGCGGTTCTGCATGGCATCGGCTTCGACGCCGGCGAACAGTTCGCCCAAGTGCACGGCGCCGATGTCATAGGCGGCCAGGTGCGGCTGCAGTGCCTTGGTGACCGGATGCTCGGGCCGCCCGTCGAACAGCCGCGCCAATTCCTGCCGCCACCATTGCAGCTTGGATTGCACCACCGCCGGATCGCTGGCATCGCGCACCGCGTCTTCCAGTTCGCGGCGCACCGCCTCGAGGGCGACGGTCGCGCGGCGGCGTTCGGGCGCCAGGAATAGCACGCTGTAATACAGATCGCTGCCGGCGGGGGCGGCCTTGCCGGCGCAGTAGTCGTCGGGAGTCACGGCAAACGGGGCGGGACGGACAGGGCGGCCATTCTACATGGGGCTTCGGGCGGGAGGGCCGCGGCCTAAAGTCAGTGGGCGAACCGGTCGATGGCATCTTCCTCGTTGACCCTTCGCGAGCCGGTAGGTACATTACTGACCGGTCAGTTATTTGCTGAGAGCGTGTCATGCCTGTGTTGCGCCTGCCGTACCCGCATTCCGACTCCGCCGGCTCTTCCCTGGCGCCGTTTTTGCTGCGCAGGCGCGCTTTCCCGGCGGTTTCAGGGGCGTTCCTTCTGGGGGGGGCGCTATTGTTGGCCGGGTGCAGCAAAGAACAACCCAAGGCGTCCGAGGTGCGGCCGGTCCGGACCATGACCGTGGTCAGCGAACAGGCCGCCGGCACCGTCGAATTCTCTGGCGACGTGCGCCCGCGCATCGAGTCGCGGCTGGGCTTCCGTGTGCCGGGCAAGATCATCGCACGGCTGGTGGACGTGGGCGCCATCGTCAAGAAAGGCCAGGTGCTGGCACGCCTGGACCCGACCGATCTGGCGCTGGCGCAGCAATCCGCCCAGGCGCAGTTGCAGGCGGCCAAGACCGACCGCGATCTGGCTGCGGCCGACCTCAAACGTTTTTCCGAACTGTTCGCCAAGGGCTTCATCAGTGCGGCCGAGCAGCAGCGCCACCAGGCCAACTACGATGCGGCCCAGGCGCGCTACGACCAGGCTGCCGCGGGCTACCGCAACCAGTCCAACCAGGCCGCCTATGCCACGCTTGAAGCTGACGCCGATGGTGTGGTGACGGGCGTGGATGCCGAGGTCGGCCAGGTGGTCTCCGCCGGCCAGCCGGTGGTGCGCGTGGCGCAGACGGCCGAGAAGGAGGTGGTGGTCGGCATCCCCGAAGACCAGGTCGACGCGCTGCGCAAGTCGTCCGACGTGCGCATCAAGCTGTGGGCCGACCCGTCGCACAGCCTGCCCGGCAAGGTACGCGAGATCGCGCCGGCCGCCGACCCGGTCACGCGGACGTACACCGTGAAGATCGCCGTGCCGAATCCGCCGCCCGACCTCAAGCTGGGCATGACGGCGGTTGCCACCTTCGTGCGCCCGGGCGGCGGCGCGGACAGCGGCGGCATGGGGGTGCGCGTGCCGATCACCGCCTTGCTGCAAGAGCAGGGCAAGAACGTAGTGTGGCTGTATGACTCGGCCTCGCAGACGGTCAAGCCGGTGCCGGTGACGGTGGGTGCGCCGCGCGACAACGTGCTGCTGGTGACCGGCGGCCTGTCGCCCGGCCAGACGATCGTCACGGCGGGCGTGCACTTGCTGAAAGCCGGGCAGCGCGTGATGCCGATGGCGGCGGCGGACCAGCCGTCCGCCCAGTCGGCCATCACGCCGCGCCGCTGAGCGTCAAGTCCGCGCCAGGCCCCCGAGCCACGTTTTGCCGTTTCCGGCCCTCTGCCCAATTTCGCCTTCATTGCGCGCATGGAACACTCCCGTTTCAACCTGTCACGCTGGGCGCTCGAGCATCAGCCGCTGACCCGCTTCCTGCTGGTGGCGCTGTTGCTCGGCGGCATCTTCGCCTATAGCAAGCTGGGGCAGGACGAAGACCCGCCCTTCACCTTCCGCGCGATGGTGGTGCAGGCGTTCTGGCCCGGCGCGACCGCCGAGCAGATGTCGCGCCAGGTGACCGACAAGATCGAAAAGGCGCTGCAGGAAGTGCCGTACGCCTGGAAGATCCGCAGCTATTCCAAGCCCGGCGAGACGCTCGTCACCTTCCAACTGGCCGACACCTCGCCGGCCAAGGAGACGCCGCAGCTCTGGTACACGGTGCGCAAGAAGGTGGGCGACATCGCGTCTTCGCTGCCGACCGGCGTGCGCGGACCGTACTTCAACGATGACTTCGGCGATGTGTACGGCTCCATCTACGCGCTGTCCGCCGACGGCTTCACCTACCGCCAGCTCAACGACTACGCCGACGCAATCCGTCAGCAGTTGCTGCGCGTGCCCAACGTCGCCAAGGTCACGCTGTTGGGCGACCAGGACGAGAAGATCTACATCGAGTTCCAGCAGGCCAAGTTCGCGCAGATGGGGCTGGACATCAACAGCATCGCCAACCAGATCGCGCAGCAGAACAACATCGGCCCCAGCGGCGTGCTGGTGACGCCGACGGACAACGTGCAGATCCGCCTCTCCGGCCAGTTCTCGGACATCCGCGACCTGGAGAGCCTGACCCTGCGCGGCCCCGGCGGCACCACCAATATCCGCCTGGGCGACATCGCCACCGTCCGGCACGGCTACATCGATCCGCCGCGCGCCAAGATGCGCTTCAACGGCAAGGAAGTGATCGGCCTGGGCATCTCGATGGCCAAGGGTGGCGACATCATCGAACTGGGCAAGGACCTGCGCGTGACGGTGGACAGCATCCGCGCGAAGCTGCCGGTCGGCATCGAGATTGCGCAGGTGCAGGACCAGCCGCAGTCGGTGCAGCACTCCGTCGGCGAGTTCGTCCACGTGCTGATCGAGGCGGTGGTGATCGTGCTGGGGGTGAGCTTCCTGTCGCTGGGCCTGCACACCAAGCCGCGCCTGCGCATCGACGTGTGGCCGGGGCTGGTGGTGGGCCTGACGATCCCGCTGGTGCTAGCGGTGACGTTCCTGTTCATGAACATCTTCGACATCGGCCTGCACAAGATCTCGCTGGGCGCGCTGATCGTCGCGCTGGGCCTGCTGGTGGACGACGCGATCATCGCGGTCGAGATGATGGTGCGCAAGCTGGAGGAGGGCTTCTCCAAGATGGAAGCCGCCACCTTCGCCTACACCTCCACCGCCATGCCGATGCTGACCGGCACGCTGATCACCGCCACGGGCTTCCTGCCGGTGGGCCTGGCGCGCTCGACGGTGGGCGAGTACACCTTCGGCATCTTCGCGGTGACGGCGCTGGCGCTGGTGCTGTCATGGGGCGCGGCGGTGGTGTTCGTGCCGTATCTGGGCTACCTGCTGCTGCACACGAAATCGCACGCGGGCGACGGTGGCCATCATGAGCTGTTCGACACGCCGTTCTACAACCGCTTCCGCGGCTGGGTGAATTGGTGCGTGGAATACCGCAAGACGGTGATCGTCATCACGCTGGTGGCCTTTGTGCTCGGTGTGTTCGGCTTCAAGTATGTCGAGAAGCAGTTCTTCCCCGACTCCAGCCGGCCCGAGCTGATGGTGGAACTGTGGCTGCCCGAAGGCGCCAGCTTCAGCCAGACCGAGGCCGAGGCCAAGCGCTTCGAGGCGCTGATGCGCAAACAGAAGAACGTGGAGAGCGTGGTGTTCTTCATCGGCTCCGGCGCGCCGCGCTTCTACTTGCCGCTGGACCAGATCCTGCCGCAGACCAACGTGGCACAGGCCATCGTGATGCCGACCTCGCTGGAGGCGCGCGAGGGCGTGCGGCAGGACATCATCGGCCTGCTGAAGTCGCAGTTCCCGCACCTGCGCGGCCGCGTCAAGCTGCTGCCGAACGGGCCGCCGGTACCGTATCCGGTGCAGTTCCGGGTGATGGGGCCGGACATCGGCGGGGTGCGCAAGATCGCCGACCAGGTCAAGGCCATCATGCAGGCCAATCCCAACACCGTGGGCGTGAACGACAACTGGAACGAGAACGTCAAGGTGCTGCGCCTGGACATCGACCAGGACAAGGCGCGCGCGCTCGGCGTGACCACCGGTTCGATCGCCCAGGTGACGCAGACGGTGATGTCCGGCGCGCCCATCGCCCAGTACCGCCATGGCGACAAGCTGCTCGATATCGTGATAGGCCCGCAGGAAAGCGAGCGCAATACGCTCGACGCCCTGCAGAGCGTGCAGGTGCCGACCGCCAGCGGCCGGGTCGTGCCGCTCACGCAGGTCGCGCGCGTGGGCTTCGCGTGGGAGCCGGGCGTGATCTGGCGCGAGAACCGCGACTACGGCATCACCGTGCAGTCCGACGTGGTGGATGGCGTGCAGGGGCCGACCGTGACCGCGCAGATCAACCCGCTGCTCGACAAGATCCGCGCCGACCTGCCGCCGGACTATCAGATCCGCATCGCCGGGGCGGAGGAGGAGAGCGCCAACGCGGGCGCCTCCATCGCCGCGCAGATGCCGCTGTGCATCTTCATCATCTTCACGCTGCTGATGCTCCAGCTGCACAGCTTCTCGCGCTCGGTGATGGTGTTCCTGACCGGCCCGCTGGGGCTGATCGGCGCGGCGGCGACCCTGCTGCTGTTGCATGCGCCGATGGGCTTCGTGGCGCAGCTGGGCATCACCGCGCTGATCGGCATGATCATCCGCAACTCGGTGATCCTGGTCGACCAGATCGAACAGGACGTGGCGACCGGCGTGCCCACCTGGAACGCCATCGTCGAGGCGGCGGTGCGGCGCTTCCGTCCCATCATCCTGACGGCGGCCGCGGCGGTGCTGGCGATGATCCCACTGTCGCGCAGCGTGTTCTGGGGGCCGATGGCAGCCGCCATCATGGGCGGCCTGATCGTCGCCACGGTGCTGACGCTGCTGTTCCTGCCGGCGCTCTATGCCGCATGGTTCCGCGTCAAGCGGCCGGAAGCCGAGGCGGCCGCGCCGACCGCCTGACCTGGGCGGAGGCGCCCGCCCAGGGCTGGCAACCCGCGATTGACTGCGCTACAATCGCGGGCTTCCTTGCCGGCGACCCCTTGCGGGCGCCGCAGTCCATCCAGCGAGGGTGGCGAAATTGGTAGACGCACCAGGTTTAGGTCCTGACGCCAGCAATGGTGTAGGGGTTCGAGTCCCCTCCCTCGCACCATCCACCCCGGCATCCGGTCCGGTCAGCCACGCCAAGGCAGAAGCCTTACGCCATTGCGCGGATAGGCGCCGGGCGCCCGCATTCCCTACGATGAAGCCGTCGGTACAACGGCCTGAACGGGGCGCGCGCCATGACGATCTTCGACGAGAACGAGCATCGCGAGCAGTTCTGGGCCGCTGTGCGTGACGCGATCGCACTACGCGAGCAGGCCACGCAGGCTCGCCGCACCGAGCGCCTGATCGGCGCGACGATCGGATTGTCGATCGCTGCGCTCGGCCTGGCATTGCTGGTATGGCGTCGCTATTCCCGTGACGATGCTGCCTAGTGCTACAGCCGTACCTATCGTCTAAGATGTTGTCCATGTGAGATGAGACGATCATGGTCCGATGCAAGGAACGGTGAGGGGCTGGGAGAGAGAGCTGGAAGGGTTGCACGAAC
>CAKKOY010000109.1 GCA_919592095.1 Ralstonia syzygii subsp. syzygii
GTGCTCAACCGCATGGCTGCGCTTGCCCGCCCGCAGTCCGTCCGCGTCGACTGAATTACGCCTCACAGGGATGGCTTCGACTTCAAAGTCGATTTATGCAACAACGCCCCGTCAGTGAGGGCCGTCCATCGTCGAATGGCGATGGACGGCAGCGCGCCGCGGATTCCGATGGGGGGGACGTTATGGCTGAGCTACAAATAGACCGGACAGAAACCATCGACACGCTCGGCATGATCGCGTTGGCCGAGGCCGTAGGCTTTGACGATCTGGAATTCACGCCGCTGGTGCGCGATCTGTTGCTGGCGTTGCCGCTGCGGCTGGAACGCGGCGCCGTTACCCTGGCCGTGGGTAATGGAGACAAGCGGATCGTTTTCGAATCGGTGAGCGATATGGACGACGACGGCCTGGCTTGCCTGCGGGAAGCGGTCTTTATTGTCCTGCCGGAAGCCGTGCCCGACGTCGAGCTGCCTTCCCTGATTTTCGAGAAAGTCAGAAGACACGCTTCCCAGCGTTCCCACGTCTGCCTGTTTTACCGGAATCGCGACGGTCGCGAACTGCTGGACGTTTTCCGGGCGCACCTCTGGGGCGGCGTGCCGGGAGGGGCTGCTGTTCTCGACGGGTTGGGATCGGCACGTCTCGCTCCACGTCGCCAATGCGCTGGAGAAATATGCCCGTGAGCTGCCGGATGGAACGGGGCTGAGTATTTCCCTGATTGCACCCATGGAGCGCTGAGATGCCGGTCTGCCTATACCTGATCTGGGGCGCCACCACCACGGGCAAGACGGCGCAGTCCGTCGCCCTGGCCCGTGCCACCGGCGCGCCCGTCATCTCGCTCGATCGTGTGCAGTGCTGCGATGAGCTGGCCGTGGGAAGCGGCCGCCCGTCGCCGTCCGATCTTTTCGGGACGCGGCGGGAATACCTGTGCGATCGCGACATGTCGAGCGGCGTGATCTCGGCGGCGGAAGCGAATCAACTGCTGCTGGACAAGGTGGCCCGGTATTCGGCCCATGAGCGGGCGCTGATTCTGGAGGGCGGCTCGGTCTCTCTGATCAACGCGATGATCCGCGATGTGCGCTGGTCGGAGCGCGGCGAGTGGGCATTGCGCAGGATCGCGCTGCCGGGACCGGCGGCCTTCATGGCGGGGGCCAGAAAGCGTGTGCGGGAAATGCTCGACCCGCCGTCGGGGCAAGCGGGTATCCTCGGTGAACTGGAGGGCCTGTGGGGGCATCCCCGGAACCATGCCGTCCTGGAAGATATCGACGGATATCGGCAGATCATCCGCTATGCGAAAGCGTCGCAGGTGCCCATCGGCCGGATCACCTCGATCGACCGGAACACGATGGCGCTCCTGGTCGAGCGGATCGCGCAGGAGTATTGGGAGCACGCGCTCTGGCAGGCACAGGAGTTTCTCGGCATTCCGGCCAGTTGGAAACGCGCGGATGACGCGTGACGCCCGCCGCCGGGCCGCCGGCGCCTACGTGTCGGCGTGGATCATGATGGCGAACGGCGCATCTTCGTGCGTCTCGAAGCGCCGTATCTGCTCGACCTGGTGCGCGCTGACCGTGCTGTCGCGCGTGATCAGCAGCACGCCGCGGCGTGTCAGCAGGTCGTCCGCCAGGCGCATGCCTTCGCGCAGTTCGGCGGAACCGATCTGGCGCACGGCCGGCACGTTCTCCATCTCCTTGAGCACGGTGAGCAAGCGCACGACCACCAGCGGGTCGTAACGCAGCCCCGATTGCGCCTTGACCATCTCCCGGGCCTGCTCGGGCGGCACCCGCTGCTTGACGATCTCGCCGGCGAGCAGGCCCATGTAGTCCCGTGCCAGGGCGACGATGCGCGCGCCGATCGGAATGTGCTCGCCGACCAGGCGGTCCGGCGTGCCGCGGCCGTTGTAGCGCTCGTACTGGTGGCGGATGATGTGCGCCACGGCCTGCAGCTGCGGGACCGGCGTCAGCACCATCTGGGCGCGCAGCGGATGCTGCAGATACAGCTGCATCTCTTCCGGCGCGAGGCGGTCGAGCGATTTGCGCAGCAGCCCGTCCGGCAACGACAGCTTGCCGATGCCGTGCAGCAGCGCGGCATGGAAGATGTCCTGCGCCTGCAGGCCGGTGAGCCCGCAGGCCAGTGCGATGCGGCGCGCCAGGTCCCCCACCCGCATCGATTGCCCGCCCGCTATCCCGCAGCGCAGCTCAATCATGTTGGCGCACACCCGGGCCATCTTGGTGAAGTTGCTCTTCAGGTCGTGCTGCGCGTCCTCCAGGAACAGGACGGTCTGGCGGATTTCTTCGGTGCGGGCCTCCACCTGGCTCTCCAGCCCTGCGTTCAGCGCCTGCAGCCGATGGTTCTGCTGCCGTGTGAACTCGGTGAGCCGGGCGGCCTCGCGGGCCAGCGTCCGTTGCTCGATGGCGTGCCGCACGGTCAGTAGCAGGTCCTGGTCGTCCCAGGGCTTGTTGAGGTACCGGTAGACGCCGCCTTCGTTGATGGCGCACACCGCCGCATCGATTTCCGCATAGCCGGTCAGCAGGATGCGCATGGTGTCCGGAGACTGCGCGCGTGCCCGCGACAGGAATTCGGCACCGTTCATGTTGGGTATGCGCATGTCGGAGACGATCAGGTCGACCGGGTGCGCCGCCAGCAGCTCCAGCCCGGCGGCACCGCTCTCGGCGGTCAGCACGCGGTAGCCGGTGGGGCGCAGCAGTCGCCGCAGGGCCGACAGCACGCCCGGTTCGTCATCGACCAGCAGGACCAGCGGCGCCGGCACTGCGGGCTCCACCGACGGCGGCACGACCGTGGCGGCTTGGGCACCGGCTTCGGCCGGCCGCGGGTTCGCTGCTGTGTCCGTGGTCTCCGTGCGCGGCGTGTCTGCTTCGTACGTGATCATGGCGGCCCCCTCTGGCCTTGTCGATCGGCGCGGTGCGCTACAGCGCTTGCAGGAGCGGTTCGCCCACGCGCGTCATGACTGTGGTGTGTCGTATTCCCGATGTGTGCGGCTGACAGAATTGTTAACGGATTCCAGGCAGGCATCCAAATCGGTGGAATCCCTTAAGCCAGTCATTTTTTTCCTCGTGGTCGGCGTGGTTTCCGGATGGGTGGGCGGCGCGCGCAGCCGTATTTTCCTGCAGCGGAGCGTGTCAGTGCATCAGAAACCCGTTGCATGACGATGGGGTTGCCGTTCCCACGATAGGGTGAACCGGATTCAAACGGGAGCCATTCTACCCTCGCAGGCCATGAAAATCAACGGGCATTGACGTGTGGATGACTCCGGTGGGGATTAAAAAATCGCCCGGAATAATCGGGGCGTGCCGGTTATGCTGCTTTGCAACGAGGTGTAGCGCGGCTGGCTGGCGGCATCCGGATACATTTCCGTTGCCGGATCAAGAGGGTAAACATATTCATTTTGGTTATTTTTAACCTAGACCCCGCGAAAGAAGGGTTATCCGGGACTTAATCGGCATGGGTTTTTGCCGAAGTAGCGGGAAGACGGAGTCGCACCGTCTTCCCATTGTGCTTGCCGCGGCCATTGTCGCGCGGGGTGGCGCAGGCGCAACGCCTGCGATGCTGTATCGCACCATAACCGCCCATCGCCGCACCGAAAGCGTGCGGCATGCCGCCCCGCAGCGCACCATCCAGCGGGCATGAAAACCCGCCAACTCTCACGCAGCAACGGTTTGCCGCCCTGGCATGCCTGTTGCTTGGGGTCTGGCACGGATCAACGGCGATCCGTGCTCTTCGTGGTGAGACGGCCCCGGTGCCTGGGGCCTGTTTGGACAACGGCGTCCCTGAACCCGGCCCAGTGCCCGGTTCTCGGACGCCTTTTCTTTTTTGGAAGCGAGATTCGACATGACCGGCAAAGCCACCCGAATCGACCTGTTCAGCTTGCGCACGCCGCAGATGCGCGCTTTCCACCTCACGTGGCTGGCGTTTTTCGTGTGCTTCTATGCGTGGTTCGCCTGTGCGCCGCTGATGCCGGTGCTCAAGGGCGAGTTCCACCTCACGCCCGGGCAGATCGCCAATATCAATATTGCCGCGGTGGCGGTGACGATCCTGGTGCGATTGATCGTCGGCCCGCTGTGCGATCGCTTCGGGCCGCGCAAGACCTACACCGGCCTGCTGGTGCTGGGCGCCATTCCCGTGCTGGGCGTCGCGCTGGCGCAGAGCTACGAGGCTTTCCTGTTCTTCCGCCTGGCCATCGGTGCCATCGGCGCGAGCTTCGTCATCACGCAGTACCACACCTCGGTGATGTTCGCGCCCAACGTGGTGGGCACCGCCAACGCGGCCGCGGCCGGCTGGGGCAATGCGGGCGGTGGCGTGGCGCAGGGCACGATGCCGCTGCTGCTGACCGCCATCGTCATGCTGGGCGTGACGCAGGGCCTGGGCTGGCGCATCGCCATGGTGGTACCGGGCGTGGCCATGCTGATCGTCGCGGTGCTGTACTGGCGCTATACGCAGGACTGCCCCGAAGGCAACTTCGATGACCTGCGCGCCGCCGGCAAGACCATCGAGGGCGGCAAGAAGGGCGGCTGGGGCAGCTTCGTGACCGCTGCCGGCAACTACCGCGTGTGGCTGCTGTTCATCACCTATGGCGCGTGCTTCGGTGTGGATATCTTTATCCACAACATCGCCGCGACCTACTACGTCGACCGTTTCGGCCTGTCGCTGTCGGCGGCCGGCATGGCCGCTGCCAGCTTCGGCTTGCTGGCGCTGTTTGCCCGTGCGCTGGGCGGCATCGTGTCGGACCGCGTGGCACGCAGCCGCGGCCTGGATGCGCGCACCCAGCTGCTGTGCGTGCTGATGTTGGGCGAGGGCCTGGGCCTGCTGGGCTTCGCGCATGCCGGCACCGCGTCGACGGCGGTGCTGGCCATGCTCGGCTTCGGTCTGTTCACCCATATGGCGTGCGGTGCCACCTATGCGCTGGTGCCGTTCATCGACCGCCGTGCGCTGGGCGGCGTGGCCGGCATCATCGGTGCGGGCGGCAATGTGGGCGCGGTGGCGGCAGGCTTCCTGATGAAGGGCCTGGGCGACGCGCAGCAGACGCTGTCGGTGCTGGGCGTGCTGGGCGTGCTGGTCGGGCTGTCCGCCATCTGCGCCGTCGCGGTGCGTTTCTCGGCAGAACACAAGGCGCGCGAACAAGCGCTGTATGACAACACCCTGGCGGCCGCGGCTGCCAACGTCTAAGGAGTACGCTGCCATGACCATGAAGATCGTCGTCATCGGCCACGGCATGGTGGGCCACAAGTTCCTGGAGAGCCTGCTGCATGCTCCGGGCCATGACCTGCATGTCACGGTGTTGTGCGAAGAGCCGCGCCCCGCCTACGATCGCGTGCACCTGTCGGAATTCTTCTCCGGCAAGACCGCCGAAGACCTGTCGCTGGTCGCCCCGGGCTTTTTCGACCGCGACGATGTGGTGCTCAGGCTCAACGCCCGCGCTGTGTCGATCGACTTGGCGGCCAAGCAGGTCACAGCTTCCACCGGCGACGTGCTGGCATATGACAAGCTGGTCATGGCGACGGGATCGTCGCCGTTCGTGCCGTCGATCCCGGGCAAGGACCGCGCCGACTGCTTCGTCTACCGCACCATCGAAGACCTGGAAGCGATGCTCGAATGCGGCCGGCGCGCCACGACCGGCGTGGTGATCGGCGGCGGCCTGCTGGGCCTGGAGTGCGCCAAGGCGCTGCGCGACATGCACCTGCAGACGCATGTGGTGGAGTTCGCCGGCCGCCTGATGGCGATGCAGGTGGATGACGGCGGCGGCCGCATGCTGCGCCGGAAGATTGAAGACCTGGGCGTGGCGGTCCACACGCAGAAGAACACGGTGGAGATCGTCGACGGCGAGGCCGGCACGCACCGCATGCAGTTCGTCGACGGCACGCACCTGGATGCCGACATGATCGTGTTCTCCGCCGGCATCCGTCCGCGCGACGAGCTGGCGCGCCAGTGCGGCCTGGCCGTGGGCGAGCGCGGCGGCATCGCGAGCTGGTGCAGACGTTCTGGAACGCGCCGTGCATGGCCGACAAGGTGGGCCTCAAGGCGGTCGACCTGTTCGAAGCCATCGAGGCCGGCCGCGTGAAGGCGGTGTGGGTCATGGGCACGAACCCGGTGGTCAGCCTGCCCGATGCCGACCAGGTGCGCCGCGCGCTGGCCAGGTGCGAACTGGTGGTGGCCTCCGACATCGTCGAGGCGACCGACACCACGCTGCTGGCCGATATCGTGCTGCCGGCGCTCGGCTGGGGCGAGAAGGACGGTACCGTCACCAACTCCGAGCGGCGCATCTCGCGCCAGCGCGCCTTCCTGGGCGCACTGGGCGAGGCCCGCGCCGACTGGGACATCATCGCCGACGTGGCCCGCCGCATGGGCTACGCGGGCTTCGATTTCAAGGGCCCTCGCGAGGTGTTCGACGAACACGCGCGCCTGTCCGCCTTCGCCAACGACGCGCAGGGTGTGCGCCGCGCCTTCCACCTCGGCGGACTGACTGGCCTGGATGCCGCTGCCTACGACGGCATGGCGCCGGTGCAATGGCCGGTTACCCTCAGCGGGGCCAGCGAGGCGCGGCTGTTCAGCGACGGCCGCTTCGCCCACGCCGACGGCCGCGCGCGCTTCGTGCCCACGCCGGCCCGCGCGCCGGTGCACGCGCCGGACAGCGACTACCCGCTCATCCTCAATACCGGCCGCGTGCGCGACCAGTGGCACACCATGACCCGCACCGGCCGCGCTCCCAGGCTCGCCGACCACGTGCCCGAACCGTTCGTCGATCTGCATCCGCATGACGCGCTGCTGGCCGGCGTGCGTGAAGGCGCGCTGGCGCGCGTCAGCTCGCGCTGGGGCAGCGTGGTGGCGCGCGTGCGCATGAGCGGCGGCATCGCGCGTGGCAGCGTGTTCGTGCCGATCCACTGGAACAATCAGTTCGCCTCCGACGCGCGCGTGGGCGCGGTGGTCAACCCGGTGGTCGACCCGGTCTCCGGCGAGCCCGAGTTCAAGCACACGCCGGTGATGGTCGAGCCGTTCGACGTGGCCTGGCACGGCTTCGTGCTGTCGCGCCGCGCGCTCGATACCGGCGAAGCAACCTGGTGGACGCGCATCCAGGGCCGCCAGTTCGTGCGCTATGAACTGGCCGGACGCCAGCACATCGGCTCGACGCACGCGTGGGCGCGCCGGCTGCTGGGCGTGGACGACCCCCACGCCGACTGGCTCGAATACGAAGACACCACCGCGCGCGTCTACCGCGCCGTGCATGTGGTGGATGACCGCATCGAAGCATGCGTCTTCCTGTCGCCGCGACCGGACCTGCCGTCGCGCAACTGGCTGGCCGGGCTGTTCGCGCACGACCGGCTGGAAGACATCGACCGCGCGGGCGTGCTGCTCGGCCAGCCGATCGAACCCGGCGCCGACGCCGGTCCGACCGTGTGCTCGTGCTTCGGTGTGGGCCGCAACACCATCTGCGACGCGATCCGCGCCAAGGGGCTGCAATCGACCGGCGAGATCACCGCATGCCTGAAGGCGGGCGGCAATTGCGGCTCGTGCGTGCCCGAGCTCAAGCGGCTGCTGGTGGAGGCGCGGGTGCAGCAGGCGGCGTGAGCGGTTGCGAGAGCGACGGAACAGGAGGGGCCGCCGGCGCGGTCCCTTTTTTGTTGGCCGTCCGGTGGGGCACTCCGCGCGGCGCGTGGGTTCGGCCGGTGCTCAGGGCGTTCTGGCCGGCGCGCGCCGCTTCAGGCCTGGGCCACCGTTGGCCTGTCCAGGGTTCTGGATAACCGATCGAAGCCGTACGCAGGCAGGGGGCCCTTCCCGAAGGTAGCCGCAGGCTCGGCGTTGCTTGGATGCCTATTTAATCCGGGCAATATTGACGGTGGATGAGTAAATCCGGGTAAAATGCGCTCCCGTTGAGATTTCCCCCACAGGAGGGCTATTCATGGATGCCGCAGCAGTTCGTGCGTGCACAGCGTTCGCCGGTTCGCGTCGCCTGGCCGTCGGCCCAGTCCGGGACGTGGCCAGGGCCGTCAAGCTGCATCTTGGCGCGCATCCCGAGGCGCAGGTGCTGGTGTTCGATAACGCTACCGCATACGCGCTGGAATTCGATCTTCGCGGCACCGTGGATGATGTCGCGGCCCGGTTCGATGGGGCGGCCGAGGCCAGCGCCGCCGATGCTGTCGAACCGTGCACCCGCCCGCGCGGCCCCGGCCGCCCCAAACTGGGCGTGACCGCCCGCGAAGTCACGCTGCTGCCGCGCCACTGGGACTGGCTGGCGGCCCAGCCCGGCGGCGCCTCGGTGACCCTGCGCAAGCTGGTGGAGGCGGCCAGCCGCGCGGCGGAAGGCCCGGACCGCCGCCGCGCGGCGCAGGAGGCCGCTTACCGCTTCATGTCGGCCGTGGCCGGCGACGCGGCCGGCTTCGAAGAGGCCGCGCGCGCGCTGTTCGCGGCGGACGCCGGGCGCTTTGCCACCCTGACCCAACCCTGGCCCGCCGACGTGCGCGACTTCGCGCGCGAACTGGCGCGTGCCGCGTTCGAGACGGCGCCTGCGCCGGCCAGTGCCCCGTCCCCTTCCCACGAGGTGGTCGCATGACGGCTCCGGCCGCCCGTCCGCTGTGGCGGACCTTTCTGGCGCTCCTCGGTCCGCTGATCCTGGCCAACATCCTGCAATCGCTGTCGGGCACGCTCAACAACGTCTACGTCGGCCACATGCTGGGCGTACAGGCGCTGGCGGCGGTGTCGGCGTTCTTTCCCGTCGTGTTCTTCTTCATCGCCTTCATCATCGGGCTGGGGGCGGGCGCATCGGTGCTGATCGGGCAGGCGTGGGGCGCGCACAAGCCCGAAGCGGTCAAGACCGTGGCCGGCACCACGCTGTCGGTGGGCCTGCTGGCCGGCGTGGCGGTGGCGCTGCTGGGCGGACCGTTCACGCATGCGCTACTGGGCTGGCTCGGCACGCCGGCCGACGTCCTGCCCGATGCCGCCGTGTATGCCAGCGTGATGCTGTACGCGATGCCGGGCCTGTTCGTCTTCCTGCTGTCCACGGCCATGCTGCGCGGCGTGGGCGATACGCGCACGCCGCTGCGCACGCTGCTGCTGTCCACTTCGATCGGCCTTGTGCTGACGCCCTCGCTGATCCGCGGCTGGTTCGGCCTGCCGCAGATGGGCGTGGCCAGCGGCGCCATTGCCACCATCGTGTCGCTGCTGGTCGCGCTGGCTTGGCTGGCGCTCCATCTGCGCCGCCGGCAGCACCCGCTCGCGCCCGATGCGATGCTGGCACGCCATCTGTGGATCGATGCCGGCGTGCTGAAGACCGTGCTGAGGATCGGCGTGCCGTCGGCGGTGCAACTGGTGGTGATCTCCATCGCCGAGCTGGCGCTGCTGTCGCTGGTCAACCGTTTCGGCTCGGATGCCACCGCGGCTTATGGCGCCGGCACGCAGATCATCAGCTACGTGCAGTTCCCGGCTATGTCGATCGCCATCACGGCGTCCATCCTGGGCGCGCAGGCCATCGGCGCGGGGCGGACGGACCGGCTCGACGCCATCACGCGCACCGGCCTGTGGCTGAACGTGGCGATCTCCGGCCTGCTGGTGGTGCTGGCGCTGCTGTTCTCGCGCGTGGTCATCGGCTGCTTCACCCGCAGCGTTGCGGTCATGGACCTGGCGCAGAGCCTGCTGCATATCGCGCTGTGGAGCTCGGTCGTGTTCGGCATGGCGGGCGTGTTCGCGGGCGTGATGCGCGCCAGCGGCACGGTGCTGGCGCCCACGGCTATCTCCATCCTGGCGATTGCGGCGGTGGAGGTGCCGGTCGCGTGGATGCTGTGCCGGCATCTTGGCACCAATGGCATCTGGGCGGCGTATCCGGTGGCGTTCATCACCATGTTTGTGATGCAGGGACTGTATTACGGGCTGGTGTGGCGACGGCGCGCGCAGCGGTTCGGGATCCGGCGCATGGTGTGATGGCGTGGATTCGCGGCGGGCGTTGGTTCTTCGGGCTTGGCTTCCGCCCGCGTGCGGTGGCGCCATAGTTTTGGCTGACCGACGGAGAATCAGCGGCAGACTGAAAAGACCGCTGCCCCGCGGCCTTTCTCGAGGAAACCACCATGATCCGCATCTTCAAGCCCAAAGTGACACAATCGACGCAGGCACCGTCGCCCTCTGGCGGCGCTTCTTCGTCTTCAACACCAGCCCCGGCGCCGCAGGCCCGTCAACGTAGCGCTTCTTTCCCGCTGCAAACGCTGAAAGCGGCCGGGCGAGCCCTCGGGCTGGTGTCCGCGCCAAAGATACCAACTGTCCAAGCAAAGAGACCCGCGCTCGTTGAGTTGATGCACCAGGACGGGCCTTCCAAACTGACGCGGACCCGCCTGGGCGTGCCGCTGCCTGGAGACAGCGCACCTTCGTCACCCGAGGTCTCGCGTGAATCGTCACCCACCGCATCCCGACGAGCCTCATTTGCGGAGCAGGGCGAATTTTTGGCGCGCGAGGGTGGGCAGGTGCGGTTTGCTGCGCAAGTCAAGCAGCACATCAAAAATGAGAGCGCTATCGAAGCCTCGCAGCGTAACGGTACAGAAGAACTGACCTTTACCAGCGAGCTCAGGCAGGCCGACGGTCACGCCCAAAAACCACACCGGCGTGCCAACGTCAACGAAACGCGCGCTGGGCTCACCGGGGCCCGAGAAATCCAGGCCGGCCAGATGGTGAATATTTTGAAGCAGTACATGTATGGCGCGAATGCTGATCCCGACGAGGCAGCCGAAATCCGGGAGGCGCTGGCGGCGCATGTGTTTCCCGAGTGCATGGTGTACGAGGCCCAGTATGTCGGGCTGACGACCGAGGATAGTCGGGCCGCTGTAGTCGCCCGCTTCCATGAGTGGGCTGAAGATGATATGGAACTGGCCAAAGACGCTCAGTACGAGCATCCCGTTGCTGGCGAGGCGTATTAAGGGGCGCACACCACCCATCGACGAGCCGAGAGCAAATGACCGCCCGAGCGAGCGTGAGCAAGGCCAAGTGCGTGTGCAGGGAGCGCTCGAAGCGGATGCGTCATTTGGCAAAGCCGCTCAACCAGGCGTGCATGCGCTCGCTCTCCAACGATGCCGACGGAGCCGTTCGCTACGTTCGATGTCACGAGGCGCAATGCTTGCCTTGATACCGTGCTGCCTCAACGTGGCGCGGCAGCGGGTATGGCCGTAGCCTTTGTCGGCATGGATTTTCTGTGGGCGCCGCCGTGGTCGGCCGCGCTTGCCTGGCACTGGCGCAATGGTCTGGGCAAGCGCTTCGAACACCACCGAGTCATGGCGATGGGCACCCGTCACGACACCGGCCAACGGCATGCCCTGGGCATCACCGCTATGCGCCGCTGCCAAGACCCAGTTCCTGGAGACAGGCATCCCACGGGATGCCTGTCTCCAGCACGAACGGAATGCCGTTGAGCGCTGCCCCGCCGTTCACCCGTGGCCCCCCTCCCTTGGCCGATGGCTGCCAAATCGGCAGCACGGGATCCAGGGTTTCACACAACCCGTTGCTGATTGGCTGTCTTGCCATGCAAAGATCAACGTCACACCTCCTGTTCTCGATGACAGGTTGGGTTAGCGGATGCGGTGGGACATGGTGAGATGTGTCATGTCCCGTCGTGGGGCCTGACGTATTCGGTGGTCACGCCCTGTTAGAACCGATAGGTGACAGCAGCCTTGAGGATGGGGTAGAACTTCAAATTGTTGGCCTTCGACTGGAGGTTTTGTTCTTCTGCACTGACGTTTGAAGCGCCGGCCGCAGCGGCGATATTTGGCGGCACGTTGAACGAGACGCTGGGCTTGCCAAATGCCATGCCGGCATCAAACGCCACAGACAGCCCTTTCGTGCGCGGGTTGTGACCGAAGCCGATACCCAGATAGGCGCGCACGGCTGGAAAGCGGAGCTTGGCCGTGACCGATTCTCCTGCACTCGATACGCTCACGCCGTTGATCGTGTATGTGCCCGACTGGCTTGTCGCCGTACCGTCGATGCGATCGTCACCGACCAGAACGCCCGCTGTGAGGCGAACCGGCGTTGTTGCATAAATCCGGTCGCCCGCGCGCGGCATGATGACGTTTACGCGCAACGGTCTGGGCAGATGGCGCGGTAAACAATCCGGCTGGCTGCGTAGATTGTCGT
>CAKKOY010000110.1 GCA_919592095.1 Ralstonia syzygii subsp. syzygii
GTATCAACGATTCAAGCGCCGCCCACAATTCCTTGCTGATTCTTCTTCTCGACATGCCGCGTACGATACGGTTTGCATCGGCCCATGTCCAGTTGTGTTAGCGACTCTTAAGTATTACGAACTTTGCGGGGTCGTTCGCAGACGTTATGCTTTGAGTCTCAGTCGAGGGGAAGCCATGGCGACCATTACGCTTGCATCCGAAGAACGGGACGATCCGTGGACGGTGGAGCCGCCGCTTGAAGGTCAGCGCCCGAAACAGCGGGCGGGTACGATTGATCGCCGCCCCATCTATTTCCGGCACACCGATACGCCGGATGGCCACGTCATCAAGCAGTACCCCGATGGCTCGCGCCAGCTGGTGCGCTTCGTGGGCCTGGAAGAGCAGGTCGTCAAGCACTTCCTGTAGTTCCTTCATCCGACCCGACCCGAACATGCCGCATGGCACGCTGACCGTGCCATTCGGCATGTTTCATTGTCTTTTCTGACAATGCGCTTGCATGACGGACGCACTACTATTCGTGCCAAATCATAGGTAAGCGATCCATAAGTTCATGGGCAGTCTGTATGGGTTTGTGCCGGCCACGCCGCCGGTCAAGGGGAAGGGGCCGGAGTCAAGCGCCGCACCGCGTGCGATCGAGATGGTGACGCCATGGCTGGTGCGCGACTGGGTGCCCGAGGTGGTGTCGGATGAGGCGGCTGCGATGCGCACTGCGCTGGAGCGTGGCAACGTGCTGTATTTCCCCGCACTGACGTTTCCGCTCGATGCGCGCGAGCGGCGCTTTCTCGACGCCCGCTGGTCCGACGGCAAGACCAAGAACATCAACCTGCGGGCCAACGAGGCGAATGTGCGCGGCGCGGTGGGCAACCCGGCCGACCTGCGCGATCTCGCCGCGCTGATCCGCCGCTATGCCGACGCCGCCGAGCAGTTGGTGCGGACACTGTTTCCTGCCTATGCCCCGTACTTGACACGGGCCGGCACCTCGTTGCGGCCGGCCGAGATCGCCGGACGGGCGGTGAGCTGGCGCAAGGACGATACGCGCCTGCATGTTGATGCGTTCCCGTCGAATCCGCTGCATGGCCAGCGGCTGCTGAGCGTGTTCCACAACGTCGATCCGGATGCGCCGCGCGTGTGGCGCATCGGCGAGCCGTTCGGCAATTTCGCCCGGCGTTTTGTCCCGCAGACGCACGGCATACTGCCCGGCCAGGCGTGGCTGATGCATCGGCTCCGCATCACCAAGCGTCAACGCTCGGAGTACGACCATCGCATGCTGCAGCTGCACGACCTGGCCAAGGCGGATGCCGACTACCAGCGGACCGCACCGCAGCAGACCTTCGCATTCGCGCCGGGCGCGACCTGGGTGGTGTTCAGCGACCAGGCGTTGCATGCGGCCATGCACGGCCGGGCGATGATGGCGCAGACCTTCTATCTGGACCCTGCCGCCATTGCCGACCGCACGCACTCGCCCGAGGCCGTGCTGTCGCGCATGCTCGGCAGACCGATGCTGCCGCTGCAGCGCTGACGCACACGGCGTCGCGCGCAGCGGCAGCGGCTTCGCTACCCTGGGGTCAGTCGGCGACCTTGTCGCTCGGGTACTTGAACGAATCCCGCAGCAGGAAGTTCATCGGCATGTCGAGCTTCGCGCTGTTGGGCGGGATCGGCTGCTGGAACCACTTCTTGTAGAGCTTCTCGGCGTCGTAGTCGAGGATGATGGCGGTCATGGCCCGGTCGACCACGCGCTTGAACTCGGGATCGCTCTTGCTGAGCATGATCGCGTAGGGTTCGACCGTCATCATGTCGCCCACCACGGTGTAGTCCATCGGGTGTTTCGCATTGGCGCGAAAGCTGTAGAGCTGCACGTCATCCATGGCAAACGCATCGGCCTTGCCGGACTCCACCATCGCGAAGGCCTCGGCGTGCTCCTTCACTTCCTTGATCTTCATGTGCAGCACGCGCGCGTCGTTCAGCTTGCGCATCTCGGTGACGCTGGTGGTGCCCTTGGTCAATGCCACGGTCTTGTTGCGCAGGTCGTCCCACTTGTGGATGCCCGACGATGTCTTGACGAGCATGCGGATGCCCGCAATGTAGTGCGGAATGGTGAACGCGACCTGTTCGCGGCGCTCGCGGTTGTTGGTGGTCGTGCCGCATTCCAGGTCGGCCTTGCCTTCCATGATCGTCGGGATGCGGGTCGATGGCGTGACCAGGACGTATTGCACCTTCAGGTCGGGCCGCTTCAGCTCCGCGCGGAGCTTGTCGACCACGCGCAGGCACAGGTCCACTGCGTAGCCGATGGGCTTCTTGTCGGCATCGTAGTACGAGAAGGGAGCGGCGCTTTCGCGATGCGCGATACGGACGGTACCGGTGTCGCGGATGCGGTCGAGGACGGGTGTGGCGGAAGCCAGGGCAGTGCCCGGCGCAAAGATGGACAGCGAAGAGCAAAGCAGCGCGGCCGCAGGCAGCGTGCGTGAGACGAACAGCATGGTTGTTTCCCCCCGGAATAGGATCGGCGGCCCACTTTTTAGTTGTACCCGGCTTGCGGCCGGAGGGCCTGCCGCATGATACGGTGTGGCGTAATCGTGTGCTGTCCCGATGCCCCCGAGTGTTGTAAGGAGGCCGCAGGCCTGAAGACGGTTTCAAAATGTGGGGGATGCGCGGCTGCTTTCTTGTGGTGCGCTGCGCGCGTCGGGTGTGCCGGAATGCGTGCAATCGCGGTATCCGGATGGTGCGCGGCGATGTCTGCCGGTGCATCTCGCGCACCGTTGGCGCGAGAGGCGTTGCCGCGGTGCAAAGCCCTACGGCAGCTGGGTGTACGCGTTTTTCCCTACCGGGTTTGTCCTGACTGCCCGAGATTGCAGGGGGGCTGTTATGCTGCGCTCATGTCTTGTTCGCAAGGCATCGAGGAGAGACTCTTCCGGCCCGCGTAAGCGGGCCGTTTTCTTTGGCGCGCGCCGCTGCCCGGCAATGCATCGTGCGTTGTGCCCGGCGTGCTCCGTCAGCCCTGGTTGGGCAGCACCTTGCCGGGTTCCGCGGACTGGCGCGGCCACGTGGAGAACGCGAAGATCCACAGCGCCACCAGGTTGACCAGCGGCACCAGCACCAGCAGTGTCCACCATTGCGAGAACCCGGTCCGCAGCAAGACCTGCCGCACCGGGGTGCCTACCACGATCAGCGCAATCAACAGGCCGAACAGTCCGCGCATGGCTTTCTCCTTTCGGTTGTGGCGATGGAGGTGCCGCCGGAAAGCGAACGGGGCAGCACAAGCGTTATAGCACCGGCGCACGCAAGCGCAATGACGCACCGAGTGGCCTGTCCGCGCGCCGACTACGCGCGCCGACTACAATACGCGGCTTCCGGGCACCATCGTCGCCCGCTTCTTTCCGTTTTCCGGCATGGCCCTGTTTTCCATTACCGATGCGCAATTGGCCTTTGGCCACGTGGCGCTGCTCGACCACACCGACTTCTCGCTGGAGGCCGGTGAACGCGTCGGCCTGATCGGCCGCAACGGCACCGGCAAGTCGTCGCTGCTCAAGATCGTGGCGGGCCTGGCGGCGATCGACGACGGGCTGATCGCGCGCCAGAGCGGCGTCACGTCCGCCTATGTGCCGCAAGAGCCTGTGTTCGATCCGGACCAGACCGTGGCCGAGGCCGTCGCAATGGGCGTGCCGCAGGCGGCCGCGCTGCTGGCCGAGTACGAAGCGCTGGTCACCTCGATGGGCGAATCGCACGATGAGGCGGCATTGCAGCGGCTGCATGTGCTGCAGGCGCAGCTGGAGGCCGCGGACGCCTGGCAGCTGCGCACGCGCGTGGAGACCACCATCGCCCAGCTCGGCCTGATGCCTGGCGCGCGTATCGGCGCGCTGTCGGGTGGTCTGACCAAGCGTGTGGCGCTCGGGCAGGCGCTGGTAGGCGCGCCCGACATCCTGATGCTGGACGAGCCGACCAACCACCTCGACTACGACTCGATCCGCTGGCTCGAAGACCTGCTGCTGGCCTTCCGCGGCAGCGTTCTGTTCATCACGCACGATCGGGCGTTCCTGGATCGCGTCGCCACGCGCATCGTCGAGCTCGATCGCGGCAAGCTGCGCTCGTACCCCGGCAACTTCTCCGCCTACCAGATGCGCAAGGCGCAGCAACTGGAGGCCGAGGCGCTCGAGAATACGCGCTTTGACAAATTGCTCGCGCAGGAAGAGGTCTGGATCCGCAAAGGCGTGGAAGCGCGCCGCACCCGCAGCGTGGGCCGCGTGGCCCGGCTCGTGCAGATGCGCGAGGAACGCGCCGTGCGCCGCGAGGTGCAGGGCAACGTCAAGCTGGAGGTGTCGCAGGGCGACCGCTCCGGCAAGATCGTCGCCGAGCTGGTCGATGTGACCAAGTGCTATGGCGACAAGACCGTGGTGCGCGATTTCTCCGCCACCATCCTGCGTGGCGACAAGGTCGGCCTGCTGGGCCCGAACGGTGTCGGCAAGACCACGTTGCTCAAGCTGATCCTCGGCGAACTGGCTCCGGACACAGGTACGGTGCGCAACGGCACCAACCTGCAGGTGGCGTACTTCGACCAGATGCGCACGCAGCTCGACCTGAACCGGTCGCTGTCCGATACCATCAGCCCGGGCAGCGACTGGGTCGACATCAACGGCCAGCGCAAGCACGTGATGAGCTACCTGGGCGATTTCCTCTTTCCGCCCGAGCGGGCGCGCTCGCCGGTGGCGTCGCTCTCGGGGGGCGAGCGCAACCGGCTGCTGCTGGCGCGCCTGTTTGCGCGGCCGGCCAATGTGCTGGTGCTCGACGAGCCGACCAACGATCTCGACATCGACACGCTGGAACTGCTCGAAGAGCTGCTGCAGGAGTACAGCGGCACCGTGTTCCTGGTCTCGCACGACCGTGCCTTCGTTGACAACGTCGTCACCTCGGTGATTGCGTCCGAGAGCGATGGCGCGTGGCGCGAGTACGTGGGCGGGTTCTCCGACTGGCAGACGCAGTCGGCGCGCTCGGCGCAGCTGGCGCAGGCCGCCAAGCCTGTCGCCGAAGAGAAGAAGGCCGAGCCGGCGCGGACGCGCGAGCGTGCCACCGTGAAGCTGTCCTACAAGGAACAGCGCGAACTGGATGGACTGCCGGCCCGGATCGAGGCGCTGGAGGCCGAGCAGAAGGCCGTGGGCGCCGAGCTGGAAGACGGGATGATCTATGGGCGCGACCCGCAGCGCGCACAGCAGCTGGCCGAGCGGCACGAGGCGATCGAGCTCGAGCTGCTGGATGCGCTGGAGCGCTGGGAAACGCTGGAGGGCAAGCGGGCCGGTACGGCCTGACGTTGTGCCATGCGCCGGGACCACGCCCCGGCGATCCGCCCCGATGCCGGCGGTACGGCCTGACGCTGCTTGGCCGGTGTCGCCCACATCTTGTATCACGTTGGCCGGGGCGGCTTCCTTTACAATGCGCGTTGCACTCCCGCCCGTTCGATGCGGGCTGTTTTTCCGTCCTCCATGAGCAAAACTCCCCAATACAGCGAAGCGTCGATCAAGGTCCTGAAGGGCCTGGAACCGGTCAAGCAACGGCCGGGCATGTACACGCGCACCGACAATCCGCTGCACATCGTGCAGGAAGTGATCGACAACGCCGCCGATGAGGCGCTGGGCGGCTACGGCAAGCTGATCCAGGTGACGCTGCACAAGGATGGCAGCGTGAGCGTGGAAGATGAGGCACGCGGCATTCCGGTCGGCATCCATCCGGAAGAGGGTGTGCCGGTGGTGGAGATCGTTTTCACCCGGCTGCACGCGGGCGGCAAGTTCGACAAGGGGCGCGGTGGCGCGTACGCATTCTCCGGCGGCCTGCATGGCGTGGGCGTCTCGGTCACGAATGCGTTGTCGACGCGGCTGGAGGTGACGGTCTGGCGTGACGGCGGTGTCTCCACGCTGACGTTCTCCGGTGGCGATGTCATCGAGACACTGGCCACCCGCCGCGCCGAGCGTGGCGAGAAGAAGAATGGCACGCGCGTGCGGGTCTGGCCGGACGGCAAGTATTTCGATTCCGAGAACATTCCGCAGGCCGAACTGCAGCGGTTGCTGCGCAGCAAGGCGGTGCTGCTGCCGGGCGTGAAGGTGTCGCTCACGATCGAGAAGAGCGGCGAGACGCTCGAATGGCAGTACGAGCAGGGCCTGCGTGGCTACCTGATCGAATCGCTGGCGCAGGGCAGCGGCGCCGACCCGGTGATCCCGCTGTTCGAGGGCGAGCATTTCGCCGATCCCGACAGGCCCGGCGAAGAAGGCTTTGCCTTCGGCGAGGGCGCCTCGTGGGTGGTGGCCTGGACGGAGGAGGGTGCGCCGGTGCGCGAGTCCTACGTCAACCTGATCCCGACGCCGGCCGGCGGCACGCACGAGTCCGGCCTGCGCGAAGGCCTGTTCCAGGCGGTCAAGAGCTTCGTCGAGATGCACGCGCTGTGCCCCAAGGGCGTCAAGCTGATGCCCGAAGACGTGTTCGTGCGCGCCTCGTTCGTGCTGTCGGCCAAGGTGCTCGATCCGCAGTTCCAGGGCCAGATCAAGGAGCGCCTGAACAGCCGCGATGCGGTGCGGCTGGTGTCCACCTTCAGCCGCCCGGCGCTGGAGCTGTGGCTGAACCAGCATGTCGAGTACGGCAAGAGGCTGGCCGAGCTGGTGATCCGCCAGGCCCAGGCCCGCACGCGGGCGGCGCAGAAGGTCGAGAAGAAGAAGGGTTCCGGCGTGGCCGTGCTGCCCGGCAAGCTGACCGACTGCGAGTCGGATGACGTCTCCCGCAACGAACTCTTCCTGGTGGAGGGCGATTCCGCCGGCGGTTCGGCCAAGATGGGCCGCGACAAGGAATTCCAGGCCATCCTGCCGCTGCGCGGCAAGGTGCTCAACACGTGGGAGACCGAGCGCGACCGCCTGTTCGCCAACAACGAGGTGCACGACATCGCGGTGGCCATCGGTGTCGACCCGCATGGCCCGAACGACAGTGTCGACCTGTCCGGCCTGCGCTACGGCAAGATCTGCATCCTGTCGGACGCCGATGTGGACGGCGCGCACATCCAGGTGCTGCTGCTGACGCTGTTCTTCAAGCATTTCCCGCAGCTGATCGGGCGGGGCAACGTGTGCGTGGCGCGGCCGCCGCTGTACCGCGTCGACGCACCGGCGCGCGGCAAGAAGCCGGCGCAGAAGCTCTATGCGCTGGACGACGGCGAGCTGGAAGCCATCGAAGACAAGCTGCGCAAGGACGGTCTCAAGGAAGGGTCCTGGCAGATCTCCCGCTTCAAGGGCCTGGGCGAGATGAGCGCCGAGCAGCTGTGGGAGACCACCATGAACCCCGATACGCGCCGCCTGTTGCCGGTCTCGATCGGCGAGCCCGGCCCGGAGCAGACCGTCCATATGATGAACATGCTGATGGGCAAGGGCGAGGCCGGCGCGCGCCGCACGTGGCTGGAGGCGCGCGGCAACGAGGTCGAGGCCGATATCTGACCGACTGCGATGAAGCTGCTCCGACACTCCGCGCTGCTGCTGATGGCCCTGGCCCTGTTGGCCGGCCAGCCGGCGCGCGCGGACGTCTACGGCTACATCGACGAGAACGGCCTGGCGCACTTCGCGGCCTCGCGGCTGGATGACCGCTACGTGCTGTTCATGAAGGGCGCGGCAGCGGCCGGCGAGTCCGGCATTGCCCAGCCGGTCGGCGACCTGCCGGATGCCGATGCCTACCTGAACGCCAGCCGGCGCGACACGCTCGACAACGCCGGCATGCGCAAGCGCCTGGTGCGTGCGGTGCTGCAGCATCCCAACGTGCCGACGGTCGAGCCGCTGATCCGGCAGGCGGCGCGCAAGCATGGCGTCGACCCGGCGCTGGTGAAGGCGGTGATCGCGGCGGAGTCGGGCTTCAATCCGCAGGCGGTGTCGCCCAAGGGCGCGATCGGGCTGATGCAGGTCATTCCCGAAACCGGCGAGCGCTACGGCGTGACCGGCGACGCGCGCCGCACACTCGCGCAGAAGCTGGCCGACCCGACGATCAATATCGCCACCGGCGTGCGCTACCTGAGCGATCTGCTGCGGATGTTTTCCGGCAATCTTGAACTGGTGCTGGCCGCCTACAACGCCGGCGAGGGCGCGGTGCAGAAGCACGGCAACGACATCCCGCCCTATGCCGAGACGCAGAACTACGTGAAGACGGTGCTGCAGTTCTACCGCTACTACAATCCCGTCGCCGCCGTGCCGGGCCTGATGAACGTCAGCGCCACCGGCGCCATGGCGACGCGCAAGCCCGGGCGTTCCGGATATCCGGGCCGGCCGGGACGCATCGAACTGGTGCTGCCGGCCCCTTCACAAGAACATTGATCCGGCGGCGCCGTCCATCCGGTCGCGCGCCGCTTTCGCTTGGGCCTCCATGGAACAACAAGACATCCTCTTCGACCCCAGCGAGCCGGCCGAAGCGCTCACGCTCGCGCACTACGCCGAGCGCGCGTATCTGGACTATGCCGTAAGCGTGGTCAAGGGCCGCGCGCTGCCCGAGGTGGCCGACGGCCAGAAGCCGGTGCAGCGCCGCATCCTGTTCGCGATGCACGAGATGGGCCTGCGCGCCGATGCCAAGCCGGTGAAGTCGGCGCGCGTGGTCGGCGATGTGCTCGGTAAATACCACCCGCACGGCGACCAGTCGGCGTATGACGCGCTGGTGCGTCTGGCGCAGGACTTCTCGCTGCGCTATCCGCTGATCGACGGCCAGGGCAACTTCGGCTCGCGCGACGGCGACGGCGCGGCGGCGATGCGCTACACCGAAGCGCGCCTCACGCCGATCTCGCGCCTGCTGCTCGAAGAACTCGACCAGGGCACGGTCGATTTCATCCCCAACTACGACGGCTCGATGGACGAGCCCAGGCTGCTGCCCGCGCGGCTGCCGTTCGTGCTGCTCAACGGCGCATCGGGCATCGCGGTGGGCATGGCGACGGAAATCCCTTCGCACAACCTGCGCGAAGTCGCCATCGCCGCCGTGGCGCTGATTCGCGACGACAAGCTCACCAGCACCGACCTGATGCAGTACATGCCGGGTCCGGACTTCCCGGGCGGTGGGCAGATCATCTCGTCGGCGGCGGACATCGCTCAGATCTACGAGACCGGGCGCGGCAGCCTGAAGGTGCGCGCGCGCTGGAAAATCGAAGACCTCGCGCGCGGCCAGTGGCAACTGGTGGTGACGGAGCTTCCGCCCAACACGTCGTCGCAGAAGGTGCTGGAGGAGATCGAGGAGCTGACCAACCCGAAGGTGCGCACCGGCAAGAAGTCGCTGACGCCGGACCAACTGCAACTGAAGCAGACCCTGCTCGGCCTGCTCGACGCGGTGCGCGACGAATCGGGCAAGGACGCGCCGGTGCGACTGGTGTTCGAGCCCAAGAGCAAGAACATCGGCCAGCAGGAATTCGCCAATGCGCTGCTGGCGCACACGTCGCTGGAATCGGGCGCGCCCATCAACCTGGTGATGATCGGCACGGACGGTCGGCCGCGCCAGAAGGGCCTGGCCGACATCCTGCGCGAATGGATCGCCTACCGCTTCGAGACGGTCACGCGCCGCACGCGCCATCGCCTGGGCAAGGTGGAGGACCGCATCCACATCCTCGAAGGGCGGCAGATGGTGCTGCTGCGCATCGAGGAGGTGATCCGCATCATCCGCGAGAGCGACGAGCCCAAGCCGGCGCTGATGCAGGCCTTCGGCCTCTCCGAGCGCCAGGCCGAGGACATCCTGGAAATCCGCCTGCGTCAATTGGCGCGGTTGGAGGCCATCAAGATCGAGCAGGAACTGAAGGACCTGCGCGAGGAGCAGGCCGACCTGGACGTGCTGCTGAAGTCCGAGACCGTGATGCGCCGCCGCATCATCAAGGAGATCGAGACCGACGCCAAGCAGTACGGCGACGACCGCCGCACGCTGATCCAGGAAGAGCGCCGCGCTGCCGCCGAGGTGAAGGTGATCGACGAGCCCGTCACCGTGATCGTCTCGCAGAAGGGCTGGGTGCGCACGCGTCAGGGCCATGGCCACGACGCCACGCAATTCGGCTTCAAGGCGGGCGATGTGCTGTACGACACCTTCGAGTGCCGCACCACCGATGCGCTGCTGATCTTCGGCACGCGCGACGACAAGGGCACGGGGCGCGTCTACTCGGTGGCGGTGGCCAACCTGCCGGGCGGCCGTGGCGACGGTGTGCCGCTGACCACGCTGATCGAGCTGGCGCCGGGCACGCACATCGCGCATACCCTGGCGGGCCATGCCGAGCAGAACGTGCTGATCTCCACGCGCGGGGGCAACGGCTTCCTCGCCAAGGTGGGCGACATGGTGGGCCGCCAGAAGGGCGGCAAGGCCTTCCTCACGCTCGATGAGGGCGATCAGCCCAACAAGCCGGCCGCCGTGCCGGGAGACGCCTACGGCGTGGCCTGCCTGTCGGCGAACGGCCGCCTGCTGCTGTTCCCGTTGTCGGAGGTGAAGACGCTGGCCAGCGGCGGTCGCGGTGTGATCCTGATGGAGCTGGAGAAGAACGAGACGCTCGCGCAGGCGCTGGCCTTCGGGCCGACGGGGTTCGTGGTGTCGGGCGCAGGTCCGCGCAGCGGCAAGGCGACCGAGCAGACGTTCACGACGACCCGGGCGCAGGAGCCGTACGCCAGCAAGCGCGCGCGCAAGGGACGGGCGATCGAGCCCAAGCTGCGCGATCCGCTGCTGGCGCTGCCCAAGCCCGCGCCAGCGGCAGCCTGAGCCCGATGATGGGCGAACAGAACCCTTCCGCCGATGCGATGGCTGCTGAGCGCGCCGCGCAGGTGCCTTCGTGCGCCAAACTCTTCACGGAGTTTGCGCGCATGGGGCTGTCGGGCTTCGGCGGTGTGCTGCCGTTCGCGCGGCGCGGCATCGTCGAGCGCAACGGCTGGCTGTCCGACGCCGAGTTCGCCGAGATGCTGAGCCTGGGGCAGGTGCTGCCGGGGCCGAACGTCGTGAATCTTTCCGTGATGCTGGGCTACCGCTATCACGGCGTCCGTGGCGCGGCGTCGGCGATGGCCGGCCTGGTGGCGGTGCCTGCCGTGCTGCTGCTGTTGATCGTGATGCTGTACGACCACTACAGCGCGCTGCCGCTGGTGCAGCATCTGCTCAAGGGCATGGCGGCGGTGGCGGCGGGGCTGGTGCTGGCCACGGCGATCAAGCTGGCGCAGGGCCAGTCGCGCACGTGGCGCGCGGCGGTGATCGGACTGGCGGTGTTCCTGGCCATCGGCGTGCTGCAATGGCCGCTGCTGCCGGTGATGGCGGTCCTGATTCCGTTGGCGCTCGTGCTGGAATGGAGGGCGACGCGATGAGCTATCTCGCCACGCTATTCGACCTGTTTTGGCACTTCCTGGTGCTGTCGTTTCTCGTCATCGGCGGGGCCAGCTCGACGCTGCCCGACATGCACCGTTTCCTGGTCGACACGCGCCACTACATGACCAGCGAGCAACTGAGCGCCATGTATGCGATTTCGCAGGCCGCGCCGGGGCCGAGCGTGCTGTTTGTCGAATTGTTCGGCTGGCAGGCCGCCGGCCTGGGCGGCGCGGTGGCCGCCATGCTGGGGATCTGCGGGCCGTCCTGCGTCATTGCCGGCATCATCGCGCGCGTCATGCACCAGGCGCCGGATGCGCGCTGGGTGACGCTGATCCGTCGCGGGCTGGCGCCGCTGACCATCGGGCTGCTGTTTTCCACCGGCTGGGTGCTCGCGCGCGCTACCGACCACAGCGTCGGCACCGTTGCGCTGACCGTGGCGACCGTGCTGGCGTGCGCCTTCACGCGGGTGCATCCGCTGCTGCTGGTGGCGGCCGGCGCGCTGGTGGGGGTGCTGGGCTGGGCGTAGGACGCCGGACGGTCAGGCGCATCGCCATGAAAAAGCCGCTCATCGAGCGGCTTTTTCATGGCGGCGCGGGTGGCCGGGACTCAACACCTAGTACCTTTGCACAGGGGTTATGACGGTTTGTCAGAGGTGGGTACAGGGTAGGCTTTGGCCAATTTTTTGCGGGCCGTTTCAGTAGAGAACATCCAGTTGATGCGAGCGCCGCTGGCGT
>CAKKOY010000111.1 GCA_919592095.1 Ralstonia syzygii subsp. syzygii
GTATCAACGATTCAAGCGCCGCCCACAATTCCTTGCTGATTCTTCTTCTCGACATGCCGCGTACGATACGGTTTGCATCGGCCCATGTCCAGTTGTGTTAGCGACTCTTAGTGTCCAGCGGCGCCTGATGCTGGTGCATCTGGCCGTCATCGTGGTGATCGTGGCGAGCACGGCGTCGGCCGCATGGTGGCAGCTCTCGCGCTCCGTGCACCGGCAGCTGGACGGCGCGCTCCTGGCCCTGGCGGAAACCGAAGCCGGCATGCTGCTGGAGAACCGGGGGCAACCCGTGCGCGTGCACGAAAAGCCCGTGGGGACGGCTCCGCCATCCCTGGTGCGCCTGGACCGGCTGGTCCAGATCGTCGACGCGAACGGCAAGGTCCTGGCGCGCAGCGCCAACCTCGGCGCGACGCAACTGCCCACGCCCCCCAACCTGCTGGCGCGATTGTCGGCGGGGGAAACCGTCTTCGAGACCTTGCCCAGCTTCAGCGAGGAGCCCCTGCGCATGGCGTCCCTGCCGGTGCAGGCCGCGGGCGCTGCGCCCGTTGCCATCCAGGTTGCCGGCTCGCTGGATGACGTCAACCGGGTGCTGGACTCGGCCGCCCTGCTGTTCGCCTGCCTGGCGATCGCCCTGTCCGCGTCGGTGGGAACAGCCGGCGCCATGCTAACGTGCCGGGTCTTCCGGGCGATCGACAACGTCGTCAAGCAAGCCCGCCGCATCGGCAATGCCAACCTGGACGCGCGTCTTCCGCATCCGGGTACGGCCGACGACATCGGCAGGCTGGTCGACACGCTGAACGACATGCTCGATCGCCTCGAGCATGCGTTCGACGCGCAGCGGCACTTCACCGCCGATGCGTCCCATGAACTGCGCTCCCCGCTGTCGCGGCTGCGCACGGAAATCGAGGTCACGCTCCGGCGCGAACGCAGCAGCGAAGACTATGTCGAGACACTGCGCTCCTGCCTGGAGGAGGTGGAACGGCTGACCCTGCTGGTCGAAGAACTGCTCATGCTCGCGCGACTGGATGCCGGCCTGGAGCGTGGCAGCCAGGATGCGGTTGCGGTGGCGGCACTGGTGGAAGACAGTGTCCGCAGAGTGCAATCGGCCGCGCATGCGCGCCTGGTCAGGCTGGTGGTCGGCACCGGCCCCGCGCAGCCCGTCAAGGTTGCGCGAGGGCCGGAGAGCCTAGCGCTGGTCAACCTGCTCGACAACGCCGTGAAATTCTCGCCCCAGGGAACCCGGGTTGATATTTCCTGGACCATCGACCGGGAGCAGGCCGTGCTGAAGGTGGCCGATCAGGGTCCCGGCATCCCGGAGCACGAGCTGCCGCACGTCTTCGACCGCTTCTACCGCGGCGCCGGCGCCCGCGCGGGGACGGTCGAGGGCACCGGCCTCGGACTGGCGCTTTCGCGCGCCATCGTGCTGGCCCACGGCGGCAGCATCGATGTCGAGAACGCGCCATCCGGCGGTGCGATCTTCCAGGTCAGATTGCCGCTTGCCACGTAGGGCTGGCCTCTTGTCGCCCGCAGCACAACCCGCCTGCCCGATATGTCCCTCCGATCCGCCGCCCCCGCTCTCGGTGCCGCACGGCTGTTTGGCGCAAGCACGCCGCCTGCCTCGCCCGCCATGAAAGGCACTTGAAAGATCACGCCGGTAAAACGCTCCCCTCTTCGAAAGGAGTCATTGCAGTGATGAAAACGGGGGCAATCCATCCACGCCTGTGGGTCACCTTGTGCATGGCGGCGGGCTTGCCATGGGCTCCGGCATGGGCCGTCCCCGCCTCCGGTGCCGCCGCACCGGCCTCGACCGCCTCGATGCCTGCCGCGCCCGCCAGTGCGCCGGTCGGCGCCATGCCGCCGGTCAGGTCCGGCGCCCCCGCCGTCTCCGGCGTCACGGGGCCGGGCGCGCGGCTGGCATCGCGCGTCTCCTCGGTCAGGTTGACCGTCACATCCCAGCCCCAGAAGAAGAACAGCGCCGTCAGCGCGCCGGTGGCGAACAATTGGAGCGTAAAGCTGCCGGGGGACAGCCACACCCACGAGAACGCGTGCGCCGGATGCGCGCCGTACTTGGCCATCGCCAGCAGGATCAGCGCCAGCAGGATCGCGGTCTCCGTCACTGTCATGGCGATCTGCGAATAGCTGGTCAGCTTGATGCCCTTGACGATGACCGCGCTCACCACCAGCAGCCACCCCGCCGCCGCCGCAGGCTGCGCCGCCAGCCTGGGCGCGACCAGCGTGAGCGTGGCCGTCGCCGCCGGAATCGTGCCCGACACCATGAACACCACCGACGCCACCAGCAGCGCCCAGCCGGCAAAGAACCCGAGCGTACGATTGAAGATCGCGCCCACCCAGGCGTACGCGGCGCCGGCACTGGGGTTCAGCCGGTTCAAATGCAGATAGGCAAAGGTCACACCGAACATGATCAGCCCGCAATAGAGCAGACTGGCCGGCGCCAGCAGGCCGACCGCACCGATCAGCGTGGCCGTGGTGGCGGCAATGCTGAAGGCCGGCGCCGTGCCGGCCACGCCCATCACCACCGATTCGGCCAGGCCCAGCGCCTGCCCCTCCAATTCCGCCAGAACGTTCGTCGTCATGGTCGCCACCCCCAATCGTTGACGTCGGCCTGGATGCCCGGCCGGGCAGCAGCGTCCGGCGGGCACATACAGTATTGGCACGCCGGTGCAGCAACACCAAGCACGTTGGCGCCTCAATAAAGTGGAATTTGAATCACAAAACAGATGGACATGAATGCGCCCCGCTCATAGCGTCCGATTACGATGTGATGAAACATCCCTATTCACCACACGGTTTATTTGTGCTGCTAAGCACATTCCGACCCTAGTTCTGTTATATGTTGCAGCTTACGCAATACAACGGTGTTCGACAGCGATTGATGCCGCGCACACCTCACCATTATCTTCGCGTACAACGTCGGCGCAGTGCGGGCTAGCGCTACAAGAACGCAATCGACAGGCATCGATTGCGGACATCACTTCGCAACAACAGGGCACATCCACATTTCCGGGGGGATTACGATGTCCGAAGCTGTACTTCATCCTTTTTTCTCGCGCGAGCGCACCGTCGCCGCGGTTGGCTTCAACCGCTGGCTGGTACCGCCTGCCGCACTGGCCATCCATCTGTGCATCGGCATGGCCTATGGTTTTTCCGTCTTCTGGCTGCCGCTGTCGCGGGCGCTGGGCATCACCCAGCCGCGCACCTGCGGTGCCGATGTTTCGCTGATCGCGGAACTGTTCACCACCTCGTGCGACTGGCGCATTTCCAGCCTCGGCTGGATGTACACCCTCTTCTTCGTGTTCCTGGGCGCCTCCGCGGCCCTGTGGGGCGGCTGGCTGGAACGGGTCGGCCCGCGCAAGGCCGGCGTGGTCTCGGCGGTGTGCTGGTGCAGCGGCCTGCTGATCTCGGCATTCGGCGTGCAGACGCACCAGCTGTGGATGCTGTGGATCGGCTCCGGCGTGATCGGAGGCATCGGCCTGGGCCTGGGCTACATCTCGCCCGTGTCGACCCTGATCAAGTGGTTCACGGACAAGCGCGGCATGGCGACCGGCATGGCCATCATGGGCTTCGGCGGCGGTGCGATGATCGGCGCTCCGCTGGCTGACCGCCTGATGAAGCTGTTTGCCTCGGCCGATTCCGTCGGTGTGTCGCAAACGTTTATCGTGCTGGCCGGTATCTACTTCGTGTTCATGATGGCCGGTGCCCTGGGCTACCGCGTGCCGCCCGCCGGCTGGAAGCCGTCGCCCGCCAAGGCCAGCGACACCATGGTCACGCATCGCCACGTGCACGTCAGCCAGGCCATCAAGACGCCGCAGTTCTGGCTGATCTGGGCCGTGCTGTGCCTGAACGTGTCGGCCGGCATCGGCGTGCTGGGCATAGCTTCGCCGCTGCTGCAGGAAGTGTTCGGCGGCAAGCTGCTGGGGGTCACCACGTCGTTCACCGAACTGACCGCCGCGCAGAAGGGCCAGATTGCCGCCATCGCCCCGGGCTTCACCGGCCTGCTGAGCCTGTTCAACATCGGCGGCCGCTTCTTCTGGGCCTCGCTGTCGGACCGACTGGGCAGCAAGCTGACCTACGCGATCTTCTTCGCGCTGGGCTTCGTGCTGTACGCCACGATTCCCTGGACTTCGCACACCAGCAACATCGCACTGTTCTCGCTGGCCTTCTGCGTGATCCTGAGCATGTACGGCGGCGGTTTCGCCACCGTGCCGGCCTACCTGGCAGACATGTTCCGCACCCAGATGGTGGGCGCCATCCACGGCCGCCTGCTGACGGCATGGTCGACGGCCGGCATCCTGGGCCCGGTGCTGGTGAACTACCTGCGCGAATACCAGATCGCCCACGGCGTGGCCCGCGCAGCCGTCTATGACATCACGATGATGGTACTGGCCGGCCTGCTGGTGCTCGGCTTCATCTGCAACCTGCTGGTGCGCCCGGTCGATCCGAAGCACTTCATGACCGAAGCGGAACTGAACGAGCAACGCCACGCCGCGAGCGCGGCGACCCCGCAAGCTGCCGCGCCGGAAACGTCGCTCGAATGGAAGGCGCATCCGGGTTCGGCCGTGGCCGTGGTGCTGGCCTGGGCCGCCGTGGGCCTGCCGTTGGGCTGGGGGGTTTGGATTACACTCCAAAAAGCCGCCGTGCTGTTCTCCTGACCTGACGCACTCAACGCTCCAGCCGCCCCGCCCCATGAAGTCCCAGAAGATTCAGTTTTATCATCATCCGGCCGGTGGCTGGGGCGCGCTCAAGAGCGTTGCGCACCAGCTGCTGACCCATGGCATCGCCGCCAAGGGCGCCAAGACGCTGCTATCGGCCAACCAGCCGGACGGTTTCGACTGTCCAGGCTGCGCCTGGCCCGACCGCGACCACGCCTCCACCTTCGAATTCTGTGAAAACGGTGCGAAAGCCGTGGCGGCCGAAGCCACGGCCCGCCGCACCACGCCCGGGTTCTTCGCGCAGCACACCGTGCGCGAGCTGGCCGGGTGGTCCGATTTTGCGCTGGAAGACCAAGGGCGCCTGACGCACCCGATGGTCTACGACGCCGCCACCGACAAGTACCAGCCCATCGAATGGGACGACGCCTTCGCGCTCGTCGCGCAGCACCTGCGCGCGCTGCCCGATCCGAACCAGGCGATCTTCTATACCTCCGGCCGCACCAGCAATGAGGCGGCCTTCCTCTACCAGTTGTTCGTGCGCGCCTATGGCACGAACAACTTTCCCGACTGCTCCAACATGTGCCACGAGCCATCCGGCACGGGCATGCGGGGCAGCATCGGCGTCGGCAAGGGCACCGTCACCCTCGACGACTTCACCAAGGCCGACGCCATCTTCATCTTCGGCCAGAACCCCGGCACCAACCACCCGCGCATGCTGGGCGAGCTGCGCGATGCTTCCAAGCGCGGCGCCGCGATCGTGTCGTTCAACCCGCTGCGCGAGCGCGGGCTGGAGCGCTTTGCCGATCCGCAAAGCAAGATCGAGATGCTCACGCTGGGCTCGACGCGCATCAGCACCGAATACCACCAGGTCCGCATCGGCGGTGACCTGGCGACCATCAAGGGCATCATCAAGCACGTGATCGAGCGCGACGATGCGGCGTGCAGCCGTGGCGAGCCCGCCATCATCGATCACGACTTCGTTGCCCGGCACACCGGCGGCTACGACGCCTTTGCCGCCGACGTGCGCGCCGAATCGTGGGCGACCATCGAGGCCGAATCGGGCCTGCCCGAAACCGAGATCCGCCAGGCCGGCGATACGTACATCCGGGCCGGCAGCGTGATCGCCTGCTGGGGCATGGGCATCACCCAGCACAAGCATTCGGTGGCGACCATCCAGATGATCGTCAACCTGCTGCTGCTGCGCGGCAACATCGGCCGCCCAGGGGCCGGCGCATGCCCGGTGCGCGGCCACAGCAACGTGCAGGGCGACCGCACCATGGGCATCTACGAGAAGCCCGCACCGGCCTTCCTCGACCGGCTGGAGAAAGTCTTCGGATTCACCGTGCCGCGCGAACATGGCTACGACACCGTCGGCGCCATCGAGGCCATGCGCAATGGCGAGGCGCGCGTGTTCTTCGCCATGGGCGGCAACTTCGCGGCGGCCACGCCGGACACCGCCGCCACCTGGCAGGCGCTGCGCCAGTGCGACCTGACCGTGCACGTGACCACCAAGCTCAACCGCAGCCACATCGTGCACGGCAAGGCCGCGCTGATCCTGCCGTGCCTGGGCCGTACCGAAATCGACCAGCAGGCCGGCGGCACGCAAGGCGTGACGGTGGAAGACTCAATGAGCATGGTGCACATGTCGGCGGGCATCAATCCGCCGGCCTCGGCGCACCTGCTGTCCGAACCGGCCATCGTGGCGCGCCTGGCCGAGGCGACGTTGCCCGGCAGCTCCGTCCCATGGCGCTGGCTGGTCGAAGACTATGACCGCATCCGCGAACGCATCGAGGCCGTGTTCGATGACTTCGCCGGCTTCAACGAGAAGATCCGTGTGCCGGGGGGCTTCCGCCTGCGCAACACGGCATCGGAGCGGATCTGGAGCACCCCGTCGGGCAAGGCGGAGTTCCATGCCCACCCGATCCCGACCGACACGCCGGTCCACCGCGCCCGCGCGCGCCACACCGACGCAACGGTCTTCGCGCTAGCCACGGTGCGCTCGCACGATCAGTACAACACCACCATCTACGGCATGGACGACCGCTATCGCGGCCTGTTCGGCCAGCGCCGCGTGGTGTTCGCCAACGCCGAGGACCTGCGCGCCATCGGCATGAAGGACGGCGACCGGGTGGACCTGCTCACCGTGTCCGAAGACGGCGTGGCGCGCCGCGCCGACGGCTTCCGGCTGGTGCCCTACGACATCCCCCGTGGCTGCCTGGCGGCGTACTACCCCGAGACCAACCCGCTGGTGCCGCTGTCCTCCGTGGCCGACCAGGCCCGCACGCCGACGTCCAAGTCGATCCCGGTGATGCTGGTGCCGAGCCAGGCTGCGAAGCACGCCGAAGCGGACACGGCGGCCACTGCCGAAGCCTGATGATCGGGACGCCTCGCTGGTCGGCGCTGCAGCTGGCGCTGCTGGCGGCATTGCAGGAAACCGAGGTGGGCAAAGCGGTCTCGCTGCCGTGGCTGACCAAGCGCGTGGGCGAGCGCGCCAGCACCGTGCTGCGCGCGCTGCATCCGCTGGCGGACGCGGGCCTGCTGCGCGTGACGATGGACGATACGCGCTGGCTGGTCGTGCTGTCCGATGCCGGCCGCCATGCGCGCAAGGACGCTGCAGCATGACCGCCCTCACCCGCCATCCTGCCGGCCTGCCGGTCGTCTCCACTCCCGCGACGCGGCGCACGCGAGCCGGCACGCAGGAAGACGCCACCACCGCGGTCGCCGACGAGGCGCCCGTCGCGCTGGTGTTCAACGGCATCACGCACGCCGTGATGATGGCCTCGCCGACCGACCTGGAGGACTTTGCACTGGGTTTCGCGCTGTCCGAAGGCATCATCGACAGCCGTGCCGACTGGCGCGGCGCCGACGTGGACGCGCACCCGCACGGGCTGGAAGTGCACGCCGAGATTGCCTCGCGCTGCTTTGCCCGCCTGAAGGAACGCCGGCGCGCACTGGCCGGGCCCACCGGCTGCGGCCTGTGCGGCATCGAGAGCCTGCAGACCTTCGAGACCGCGCCCGTGCCGCTTGCGTGTCCGGCGTGGGTGCCGACGCTGCCCGATGCGCAGGTATTGGACGCGCTGAAGGCACTCACCGCGCATCAACCCGCCAACGCGCTCACCGGGGGCCTGCATGCCGCCGGCTGGGTGCCCGCCGACGGCAATGGCATGCCCGCGCACGTGCTGGAAGACGTCGGCCGGCACAACGCGCTGGACAAGCTGATCGGCCGGCTGACCCGGCTCGGCATCGCGCCCACTGACGGCTTCGTCGTGATGACCAGCCGCGCGAGCTTCGAACTGGTGCGCAAGTGCGTGCAGACCGGCGTGCCGCTGCTGGCGACCATCTCCGCGCCGTCATCGCTCGCCATCTCGCATGCCAGGACGGGGCAGCTGACATTGCTGGCGTTCTGCCGCGGCGATAGCGTCACGCGGTTTGCCTAGACGGCGGTTTCAGGCACGCCTGCTGTACCGGTCGAGCTGACGTTCCAGCACAGCAATCCGGCGCTCCAGCGCCGTGCGGTCGGTGATGTCGACGATCAGACCGTACCAGCGGTCGATCGCGCCATCGGCGCCGTAGTGGGGCCGCGCCCGGCTGTTCACCCAGTGCCATGAGCCGTCGGGCCACTTGATGCGGAAATTGGTCTCGAACGGCTGGCCGCTCGGCAGCCAGGCGAGCCATTCCTGGCGCACCCGCACGCGGTCATCCGGATGCACGATCCCGTACCAGGCCTCGATGCGGTCCTCGACCGACATGTTCCGGGCCGCGCCGAAGGTCGGCCCCATGTAGTTGACGGTGCCGTCCGGCCGCGCCGCCCAGGCGATGTCGGGGCTCAGGTCGCCCGCGTGGCGGAAATGCTCCTCGCTTTCGCGGATCGCGCGCTCCGCCCGCCGCTGCTCGGTGACGTCGATCATGATGATCGAGGTGCCGATGCGCTCGCCCACCTTATCGTGGACTGACTGGACGAACGCCTGGTAGCATGCCTCCCCCTGCCCCGCCACCTCGACCGGCGCGGGGGCCATCCCCTGCGCGACCTGGCGCACCGCCATCTGCAAGCCGCCCACCCGGGCCTCGCAACACGCCATCTCGGCCAGGCTGCGCCCGATGAACTGGCTGCCCGAGCACGCCAGGATCTGCAGGAAGCGGTTGTTGGCACTGACGCAGCGCTCCGCGCCGTCCACGAAGCACAGCGCGACAGGCGCGTGCCGGTACAGCGCCTCGAGCTGGTGCAGCCGCTGAAAGGGCGATGCCTCGCTCAGGGTATCCTCGGCGGCCGACTCGCCGAAACGGCGCTGCAGGGTCGCCGCCGCATCCAGCGCCGGCACGGGATGCCCGAACAGCCATCCCTGCCCCAGGCCGCAGCCGAGCCCGCGCAGAATGTCGGCCTGGGCCCGCGTCTCCACCCCCTCGGCCACCACGTCGACGCCCAGGCTCTGCCCCAACCCGATGATGGACGCGACGATCTTGCGGCTGTCGCTGTCGTCCTCCATGTTCTGGACGAAGCTGGCATCGATCTTGATCTTGTCGAAAGCGAAGGCATGCAGCCGTTCGAGATTGGAAAAGCCGATGCCGAAATCGTCGAGCGCGATCCGGATGCCCGCGCGCTTGAGCTCGCCGACCAGCGACGCCGCGGCGCCCATGTCGCCGACCAGCGCGCTCTCGGTGATCTCCATCTGCAACCGCTCCAGCGGAAAGCGGCCCGATTCCGCCGCCGCCCGGATCAGGCTGAACAGCGCGGCGTTCTGCAACTGCAGGGGGGATAGATTGAAAGCGAGAAAGAAGTCGCCGCCCCACGTGGCGGCGGCCCGGCACGCCTTGGACAGGATACGCACGAGCAGCGTATCGATCAGGCCGTGGCGTTCGGCCGCCGGGATGAAGACCGTCGGCGGCACCTCGCCGAGGTCCGCTTCCGTCCACCGCGAGAGGACCTCAAACCCCTTGAGGCCATGGTCCCGGAGATCGACCAGGCACTGGAACGCCGGCTCGATGGCGTCCCGCGCGAGCGCGTCAAGCAGGCGCTCGCGGGTGATGGAGGCGGCGTCGATCATCTTCTCATCCAGATTCCAGGCAGGCTCGATGGCTGACCAGCATACGCCCAAACGCCGTGATGTCCGGAACAGAAACGGCCGAAAGCCCCTGAATCTTAACGACGGCGGACATGCCGCACATGGACTAGACCGGTCGGCGTAAGCGCCGCTAGATCTCGACCTTGCTGCCCAGTTCCACCAGCCGGTTGGCCGGAATCCGGAAGAAGTCCGACGGTTTGGCGCTGTTGTGCTGCATCCAGGCAAACAGTGCCTCACGCCACATCGCCATGCCCGGCAGCGGCGACGGCACCACCGTGGCACGGGTGATGAAGAACGACGTTTCCATGTCTTCGAAGATAATGCCGAGCCGTTCGCCGACCATGCGGACGATCTCATCCACGGCCGGGGTCTCCTTGAAGCCGAAATCCGCCGTGGCCGAATAGAGGTTGTCGCCGATGGTCTTGACGATCAGGCGCTTGGCGGGCTCCACATACGGCACCGCCTGCGTGCGGAAGTGGATGAACAGCACGCGGCTGTGCAGCACGTGGTTGTGCTTGAGGTTATGCAGCAGCGCGAGCGGCACGAATTCGATGCTGGGCGTCAGGTAAACGGCCGTGCCGTCCAGCCGGTACGGCGGATGGCGCAGCAGGCCCTCCATGAACGGCTCGAGCGGGATGCCGCCCTCCACATTGCGCGCCTTCAGCAACTGCGTTCCCGTGTGCCACGTCACCATCAGGAAGAAAATCAGGCCGCCCAGCAACAGGGGAAACCAGCCGCCGGCCGCGACCTTCAGCAGGTTCGCGCCGAAGAACGACAGGTCCACCGCCAGGAACACCGTCCCCAGCAAGGCCACCGCCGGCAGGCTCCACTTCCAGGCGTTGCGCATCACCACCGTCACCAGGCCGGTGGTCAGCAGCATGGTCGTTGTGACCGCAATACCGTAGGCCGCCGCCAGGTTATCGGACTTGCCGAAGGCCAGCACCACGGCCACCACCAGCAGCAGCAGCGCGTAGTTCACCACCGGCACATAGATCTGGCCGATCTCGACATCCGACGTGTACAGAATCTTCATGCGCGGCGCGTAGCCGAGGTGGACGGCCTGCGCCGTCATCGAGAAGGCCCCGGAGATGACCGCCTGCGAAGCGATGACAGTCGCGGCAGTGGCCAGCAGGATCATCGGTGCCACGGCCCAGGCCGGCAGCAGCAGGAAGAACGGATTCTGCACAGCGGCAGGCTCGCGCAGCAGCAGCGCGCCCTGCCCGAAATAGTTCAGCAGCAGGCAGGGCATGGCGATATAAAACCACGCATAGCGGATCGGGGGGGCACCGAAGTGCCCCATGTCGGCATAGAGTGCCTCGGCGCCGGTCAGCGCGAGGAACACCAAGCCGAACACGATGAACGCCTGCACCGCGTGCCGGAACATGAATTCGATGGCGTGAACCGGGCTCAGCGCCACCAGGATCTGCGGCGAGCGCAGCAACGAATACAGACCGATCAGCCCAAGCAGCGCAAACCAGGCCAGCATCACCGGGCCGAACAGCCGCCCCACCACATGCGTGCCGTGCTTCTGCAGCAGGAACAGCCCGATCAGCACGATCAACGACAGCGGCAGCACCCAGGGCTGCAGCGCGGGCGTCATCACTTCCATGCCCTCCATGGCCGACAGCACGGAATGGCCGGCGTGATGACGGCATCGCCGTAGAACATGCTGGCGCCCAGCAGGCCTAGTACCTCAGCACAGAGGTTATGACAGTTTGGGTAGGTTGTAGGACAGGCAAGCAGTTGTGGTCAACGAGCAGCTCGATGCTGCGAGCGATGCCTGCTTGCCGGCGG
>CAKKOY010000112.1 GCA_919592095.1 Ralstonia syzygii subsp. syzygii
GCTTGAACAGCATCCCCTGCCGTTCGTGCAACCCTTCCAGCTCTCTCTCCCAGCCACTCACCGTTCCTTGCATCGGACCATGATCGTCTCATCTCACATGGACAACATCATCGGCGATAGGTACGGCTGTAGTATTAGGCAGCCGCCTCTTCGAGGGTGTCGGGGCCGCGCTGCGCGAGCCAGGTTGTCATCATCCGGTCCATCACGTCCACATGCTGGACGAACCAGGCAGGCAGTTCCGCGGCCAGCCGCCGGCCCAGCGCCATGTCGCCGTCGCCGTCGGCGACGCGCCTGCGGACTTCGCGGCACAGCGCCAGCACGTTGTCGTGCTCGTTGCGGTGGCAGTGGCGCGGGGGAAATTCCGCCGCCTCCATCCAGGCGTTTTCTTCGGCGAAGTGCACTTCGGTATGGGCGACGAAGGCATCGAGCGCCGGCAGGAAGTCGGCATCCGATGCATCGGCGACGGCGTTGAGCAGGGTGCAGAACGCCGCGTGGTTGGCGTCGGTGGCGGCGTCTCCGAGATGGAGCGCCTCGGACCATTGGATCACGGGCATGGCGGGCGATGGGCAAACAGCGTGGACAAGGCCGTCAGCTTAGCGGACGCCCCCCGCCGCGCCGTTGACGCGGGGCAAACCTGCTAGCCGGCGTCGGGCGCGGGGTGCTGCGCCAGCACTTCCACGGCGCGCGCGTACAGCGCCACCGACGGTGCGTAGCCGCGCCCGATCTGGTACAGCGTGCCGGCCTGTTCGGCCAGCAGGCTGGGGAAGCCGGTGATCCCCCAGCGGCGCGACAGGCGGAAGTCTTCCCGCGTCTCGTTGCGCAGCGCTTCGGAGTCGAACGTCGCGTCGATGTGCTCCACCGCCAGCCCGTTGGCGATGGCGATCTCGCGCAGGACCTCGGGGCGCGTCGTATCGCGGCCTTCGGCATAGAAGGCATGCTGGATCGCGTGGAAGCAGGCGAGCACGCGCTCGTCCGCTTCGCCCCAGTGCTCGCGCGCCATCACCACGGCGCGGCAGGCGGGCTCGGTGTCGTAGACGAAGCCTTCCTGGCGCATGGCGGCATCGGCTGCGTGGCTGAACGGCATGCCGCTGCGCTCGGCGACGGCGTGCCAGTGGTGCAGGATCGCATCGCGCTTGGCCGCTGCGAGCGGCTCGCGCTGGCCGGGGCGCAGGCCGCCCGTGATGAGGGTGAGCGGCACCGGCGCGCCCAGCGTGTCGGCCAGCCGCGCGCGCAGGTCCGCCAGCTGCGGGCCGAAGCCGTAGCACCACGAGCACATCGGATCGGCAACGTAGATCAGTAGCATCGCAGCCCTCAATTCAGCTTGGACGCCAGTTGCCGGCGCCACAGTGATACCGCCTGCGGATCACGCATCAGGTCGAACACCGACACCATGGTCCGGCGGCCGATGTCGTCGCGGAAGGCGCGGTCGCGCTCGACGATGGCGAGCAGCTGTTCGAGCGCGGCCTCGTAGTCCTGGCGGGCGATGTACTGCTGCGCCAGGTCCAGGCGGGCCTGCAGGTCGTCCGGCGCGGTGGCGATGCGCTGGCGCAGCGCCTCGGCATCGGGCAGGGCACCGGCGTGCTCGGCGGCCTTGAGACGGGTCTGCAGCGGGGCATGGCGCTCGTCCTGCGCTGCCCTGGGCGACAGCAGCGCGAATTCATTCCGCGCGGCGTGGATGTCGCCGGTGTCGAGCAGCAGGTCGATCAGGGCGAACCGCGCCGCATCGAAGCCGGGGTCATAGGCGAGCGCATTCTGGAATGCCTCGCGCGCGTGCGCGGTCTCGTCCGCCTGGCGCGCGGCCAGGCCTTCGCGGTAGGCCACTTCGGCCGGCTGCGGGATCACGCGGTCGAGGAACGCGCGCAGTTGCGATTCCAGCAACACGCCGACGAACTGGTCGACCGGCTTGCCGTCCGCGAAAGCCACCACGTAGGGAATGCTGCGCACGTTGAAGTGCGCCGACAGTTCGGGGTTCTCGTCCGAATTGACCTTGGCGAGCTTCCACTTGCCGGCGTATTCGTGCTCCAGCTTTTCCAGCATCGGGCCGAGGGTACGGCAGGGGCCGCACCACGGCGCCCAGAAATCGACCAGCACCGGGACTTGGCGAGAGGTTTCAATCACTTCTTGAGCGAAATTCTGCGAGGTGACGTCGCTCATCGGCGGGGTTCTCCAGGAAAAAAGCGGCCGGCACAACGCGTGCCGGCGGGGTGTCCTGCATTCTACTTGGGGCCCGCCGGCGCGTTTTCCCAGGTGCGCGCATCCATGCCGCGACAACGGTTGAAAATAGAACGATCGTTCAGATACCATCCGGTAAAACAACAGAACTATCCCGGAGACATGGCATGACACGACCGCACTTCCGATTCTGTCCCAGGCGCCTGCCGACCCATATCACCGCGCCGCAGACGAGCCTGTGGTTCAACCTGGAAGTGTCGGCGCGACGCTATCAGGACAAGGATGCGATCATGTTCTACGGCCGCCATCTCCGCTATCGCGAACTTCATGACGATGCGCTGGCCGTGGCCGGCTGGCTGCAGCAGGTGGCGGGCGTCAGGAAGGGCGACCGCGTGCTGCTGTATATGCAGAACTGTCCGCAGTTCATCGCCGCGTACTACGGCATCCTGCGCGCCGATGCGGTGGTGGTGCCGGTCAACCCGATGAACCGGCCCGAGGAGTTCAAGCACTACATCACCGATGCCGGCGCCAGCGTGGCCATCTGCAGCGACGATCTCGCCGCCAACGTGACGGCCGCCAATGCCGATCTGCCCGAGGCGCAGCGCGTGCGGCACCTGCTTGCCACGTCGTATGCCGACGCGTTGCCGGCCACGTACGAATATCCTGAAGACGCGCCGCCCGCGTGGCTGACCGCGGTGCATTCGCCCCAGCCCGGCGCGGTCGCATGGAAGGACGCCCTGTCGCGGCGACTCGCGCCCGGCCCGCACACCGCCGGGCCGGACGACCTGGCCGTGATGCCGTACACCTCGGGCACCACAGGCTTTCCGAAGGGCTGCATGCATCCGCACCGCACCGTCATGCACAACGTCCTGGGCGGCTCGCTGTGGTCGCAGACCACGATGGAGGGCGTGAGCCTGTCGATCATTCCGCTGTTCCACGTGACCGGCATGCAATACGGCATGAACGCGCCGATCTACATGGGCTCCACCGTGGTGATGCTGCCGCGCTGGGACCGCGAGGTGGCCGGCCGGCTGATCTCGCGCTACAAGGTCACGCACTGGACCAACATCCCGACCATGGTGATCGACTTCCTGGCGAGTCCCCAACTGGCGGAGTTCGATCTGTCCAGCCTGGCCTACATCGGTGGCGGCGGCGCGGCCATGCCGCGGGCGGTGGCCGAGCGCCTGCAGAAGGAATTCAACCTGCTGTACCAGGAAGGCTACGGCCTGTCGGAGACTATTGCGCCCACGCACAGCAACCCGGCGGACCGGCCCAAGCTGCAGTGCCTGGGCATGCCTTTCCTCAACACCGACGTGCGCGTGATCGACCCGCAGACGCTCGAGGAGCTGCCGCCAGGCGAGGTGGGCGAGATCATCGTCAACGGCCCGCAGGTCTTCCTCGGCTACTGGGGCAAGCCGCAGGCCACCGCCGAGGCCTTCATCGAGTTCGAGGGCAAGCGCTTCTTCCGCACCGGCGACCTGGGCCGGATGGACGAGGAGGGCTACTTCTTCCTGACCGACCGCCTCAAGCGCATGATCAACGCCTCGGGCTTCAAGGTCTGGCCGGCCGAGGTAGAGAGCCTGATGTACAAGCATCCCGACATCCAGGAAGCCTGCATCATCGGCACGCACGATGCCTATCGGGGCGAGTCGGTCAAAGCGGTGGTCGTGCTCAAGGCGCATGCCAAGGGCAAGACCACGGAGGCAGACATCATCGACTGGGCGCGCGACAACATGGCCGCGTACAAATACCCGCGCGTGGTGGAGTTTGTCGACGCGCTGCCCAAGTCCGGCACGGGCAAGGTGATGTGGCGCACGCTGCAGGAACAAGAGAATGCGCGTAACGCGGCGGCGGCGGAGAAGCCCGCCGCTGCCTGACGCGCGGGGCGTCAGCGTGAAGGAGAAGCGGGGGCTTGAGGCCCGTGTTCAGTGGCCGCGCGCCTTGAACAGCAGCGCGCCAATGCCGTGGAAGCCGCGCTGCCGCGCATGGCGCATCGGGGTGATGCCGCCGCGGTCGGGCAGGTTGGGGTCGGCACCGCCGTCGAGCAGCAACTGCACGGTCTTCTCGTACTTGTCGCTGCCGTCGCCCAGCGCCACGGCTTCGATGAGTGCGGTCAGGCCCAGGTTGTTGGTGGCGTTGACCGGCACGCCCGCCTTGACCAGCTCGTTCACCACCTCCACATAGCCGAGCCGCGCGGCCGGGATCAGCGCGGTGTCGCCATCGGCATTGGTGGCGCGCAGGTTGGCGCCGTGCGACAGCGCCAGCCGCACGGTCTCCGCATCGCCCTGGGCGGCCGCCAGCAGGAAGGCGCTGTTCTGGACGTTGTCCTGCAGGTTGACGTCGGCGCCGGCCTGGATCAGCAGGCGGGCCGCCGCGCCCATGTGGGCATAGAGTGCCGCGATCAGGGCCGTGCGGCCTTCGGCATCGCGCGCCTTGAGGCTGGCGCCGTCGGCCAGCAGGGACTGGATGGCCATCGTGTTGCCGGTCTGCGCGGCGACGATCAGGTCGCGGTCGCGCGTGGCGGGGTCGCTGCGGCGGGCCGCGCGGGCGTCGGGCCCGGCGCCGGCCGGGACGACCTTGGCTGGCGTGGTCGTCCGGACTGACGGCAGGTGCCGCTCCTGCCAGGCGTTCGCCATGTCGCCCAGCGCCAGCGCCACGCCCAGCATGATGCCGAGGACTTGATTGAGCGCGGGGTGCGGGGCGAGGAGCATAGGAGGGCTCAGGCGCTGAGATAGGGATCGGGCAACGGGCCCGTGCCGTCGGCATCCGCGGCCTGCGATGGGGCGTTGGCTGCGTCCACGGCCTGCAGCCGCTGCCACAGCCGGTCGAGGTACGGATCGCGCAGCCCGTTGCTGGCCAGGCCGATCAGCGTGCGCTGCAGGTATTCGCGGGCCGGGCCGTACAGCCCGATGGCCTTGTGCAGGCAGCCGACCACGCGTTCGCCGGGCAGGCGGCCGGCGTAGGCTTCATGGGTGCGGTTCATCACGAAGGCCAGCGCGAGGACGCGCTCGCCGTGGATCTCTGTCGGCAGCCAGCGCGGCAGGTAGGCGCCGGTCAGCATCTCGCGGCGCCACAGCACGCGGAATTCGCGTTCGGCATAGGCACGCGGCACCCGGAAGGCCACGCCGTGGCAACTGCCGCCACGGTCGAGGCCGAGCACCAGGCCGGGATTGTCCCAGGTGCCCCGGTTGATGCGGGAATACAGGTAGAAGCCCCGGTGATAGCCGTGCACCGTGGCGCGCGCGGCCTCGGTGTGGAAGATCATCGGGTTCCAGATCAGGGAGCCGTAGCCGAACACCCAGGCGTCCTGCCCCTCGCAGGGCGGCGCCGACAGCCGTGCGAGCGTCGACGTGAGCGACGCTTCCAGCGCAGCCTCGGTCAGCAGCGTCGACGCAACGGGTGAATCACCCAGGGCGGCGCGCAACCGGTTCTGTTCGAGATCCTCTCGGGTGACGGCCATGTCGCAAGCATAGAGCAACCGTTCCGGGTGGTCACGCCGGGGGCGTGCGCACTTGCCGGAAACGGGCGTTGCGGACCGTTGGAAGCGTTTGGCTATGGCGTGGCTGCAACGGTCGGGGCCGGCAGCCGGGAAAACTGGAGGCGGGGGAACGGAATCGAACCGACTTATACGGCTTTGCAAGCCGCAGCATTGACCACTCTGCCACCCCGCCAGGGAGGGATCGGCCGGCGCCCGTGCGATGCAGCATCGGCCGGCCGCGATTCTAGCGCAGGATCAGACTTCCAGCAGGTCGACCTCGAAAAGCAGCGTCGCGTTCGGGGGAATCACGCCGCCCGCGCCGCGCGCGCCGTAGCCCAGCTCGGCCGGGATGATCAGCTTGCGCGTGCCGCCGACCTTCATGCCCTGCACACCTTCGTCCCAGCCCTTGATAACGTGGCCGGCGCCCAGCGGGAAGGCGAACGGGTCGTTGCGGTCCTTGCTGGAGTCGAACTTGCGGCCGGTCTGGCCGTTCTCATACAGCCAGCCGGTGTAGTGCACGGTGACGTACTTGCCGGCCATGGCTTCGGCGCCGTCGCCCACGGTCACGTCTTCGTATTGCAGGCCGCTCGGGGTGGTGGTGGTGGTCATGGTGAGCCTCGTGTGGGAAAAGGTTGCGAGAGGGGCTCAGGCATAGGCGGCCTTGAGCGTATCGAGCCGGACCTGGATGTTGTCCGCGTCGTCGGCGATCCATATCTCGCCGTCCTGGATGGTGACCTGCAGCCGCATGGAGCGTTCCACCAGCGCGGCGAGCGTGGCCACGGTGTCGGGCACGACTTCATAGACCGACAGGTTGGCGAAGCGCGCCACCTTGGTTCCGGTCTGCTGCCACCACACGCGTGTGGCGTTGCCACTGTAGGTGTACACGGCCACCTGCTGCGCGCGGTTGCATGCCTTGCGGATGCGCGTCTCGTCCGGATTGCCCAGGTCGATCCACAGTTCCACGGCGTCGGTCAGGTCGCGCTGCCACAGATCGGGTTCGTCGGGCTCGGAGAGGCCGCGCGTGAAGGCGAGCGTCTCGCTGGCGTGCCGGGCGAAGGCGAGCACGCGCACCATCATGCGCTCGTCGTTCTCGCTCGGGTGGCGGGCGACGGTCAGCGCGTGGTTGCCGTAGTAGTGGCGATCCATGTCGGCGATCTGCAGATCGACCTTGTAGATCGTGGATTTCAGGGCCATGCGGACAGGTCTGGGACAGGGGGTTGTTCAACGGAGCGCGCATTGTCGCACGGGCCAGTGACACGCATCGCATACGCTTCTGTACTTTGGTGCATTCCCATTCCACGCCGATTGCGGTATACGCAAGCGGTGTGTGCGTTTCGGGCCGGCGTCGGGATGCCCGGGTGCCGGGGCACGCATGTCTGCCCTCCCAACCAACAGGACAACGAGAACGATGCGTTGGATATTCGGCATCATCGGCTTGATCGTGGGCGCGGCGGCGGGCGATGTCATGGGTGCCTTCCTGGGGGCGCTGATCGGCGTCGGCCTGGCGTCGGTCATTCTGTATCTGGACCAGCGCGCCAGTTCGCAGTGGGCCCGTCAGGACGTCGCCGCGCCGCCCGGCGCCACCACGCAACCCGACGTGCTGCCGATCACTGAGCGCGTGGCGCGGCTCGAGCATGAGGTGGCGCTGCTGCGGCGACAGATCGCGGAGCTGAAGGGGCAGTCTTTCGCGGCCGCGTCGCCAGTGCCGGAGGCACCGGAGCCGGTTGTGGACGCACCCTGGCCCGAGCTTGCCCCGGCGATGGCCGAGGCGCTGCCGCCCGTCACATCGTCCGCGCCAGCCATCGCGCCGCAACCGGCTGCCGTGCCCGCACCCGCATCGCGGTCGTCGCCACTGGAGCCGACGTGGGCCGACAAGGCCGTGGCCGCGGCGCGCGACTGGTTGCTGGGCGGCAACAGCGTGGTGCGGGTCGGCATCCTGATCCTGTTCTTCGGCGTGGCCTTCCTGCTCAAGTACGCAGCGGACAACAGCCTGCTGCCGATCGAGTTCCGCCTGGCCGGCGTGGCGCTGGCGTCCATCGTGCTGCTCGCCATCGGCTGGCGCCTGCGCGACAAGCGCCCCGGCTATGCGCTGGTGCTGCAGGGCGGCGGGGTCGGCGTGCTGTACCTGACGGTGTTCGCGGCGACGCGGATGGTGCCGTTGCTGCCGCCGGGCGCGGCGTTTGCGCTGCTGGTGCTGATCTGTGCGCTGGCGGCCGGGCTGGCGATCAGGCAGAACGCGCCGGCGCTGGCCTTCACCGGCAGCGCGGGCGGCTTCCTGGCGCCGATCCTGATCTCGACCGGCGCCGGCAGCCATGTCGCGCTGTTCAGCTACTACGCGCTGCTCAACGCGGGCATCTTTGCCATTGCGTGGTTCCGCGCGTGGAGGATGCTGAACCTGCTGGGCTTCGTGTTCACCTTCGGCATCGCCACGGCGTGGGGGGCGCTGCGCTATGAACCCGCGCTGCTGGCGAGCACCGAGCCCTTCCTGGTCCTGTTCTTCCTGATGTACGTGGGCATCGCGCTGCTGTATGCGCTGCGCCGCCAGGTCAGCCTCAAGCACTACGTGGACGGCACCCTGGTGTTCGGCACGCCGCTGGTGGCGATGGGCCTGCAGGCTGCGCTGGTGCGTCACATCCCGTTTGCGATGGCGTGGAGCGCGGCGGCGCTGGCGGCGTTCTACCTGGCCGTGGCAGCCTGGCTAGCGCCCCGGCGGGCGCGGCTGGGCCTGCTGTTCGAGGCGATGTTCGCGCTGGGCGTGATCTTCATCACGCTGGCGATTCCGCTGGCGTTCGATGGGCGCACCACCAGTGCCGTGTGGGCGGTGGAAGTTGCCGCAGTAGTGTGGGCGAGCGTGCGTCAGCAGCGCCGGCTTGCGTTGGCGGCCGGCCTGCTGCTGCAGCTGGCGGCGGGCGTCGCCTTCGGTATCGGGCAGTTTTTCGAGTGGTCGGCAGCGGTGGGCTGGCCGGTGCTCAACAGCCGCTGCATCGGTGGGCTGCTGATCGCGGCGGCCGGCGTGTTCAGCGGCTGGCGCCTGCAGGGCAAGACCGAGGCGAGCGACTGGCTGAAGGCGGCGCCGGGGCTGGGCATCGTCGCGTCGGTGTGGGGGCTGTTGTGGTGGCTGGGCAGCGGCAGTGCGGAAATCGACCGCTGGGCGTGGCGCCTGCGCAGCGCGATCGTCGACCGGCCGGACATCCCGCTCTACGCGGGCTTTGCCGTGCCGACCGCATGGCTGGCGCACGGGCTGCGCCGCAGGCTCGACTGGGCGCTGGCCGAATGGCCCGCATTGGCGCTGGCACCCGCGCTCGGTCTGGTGGCGATCGCGGCGTGCGGGCACTGGGCGCCGTCGCCGCTGGCGGGATGGGGCGGGCTGGTGTGGATCGTCTCGGTGGCGCTGGCCTTCGTGCTGCTGCGCCGCCAGGAGCGCGACGTGAGCGATGTCCTCCTGGCGCCGCTGCACACCGTGCTGTTCTGGCTGATCTGCGGTGTGCTGGCCACCGAAGGCTACTGGCGCCTGAACGCCTACGTGCCGGAAGGTACCTGGAGCTTCGCCGCCTGGGCCTACGCCTACGGCGCGTTGCTGGCGCTGCTGGCCGGCGCGGGCTGGCGCATCCGCTGGCCGATTGCCCGCTTCGAGCGTGCCTACCTGCTGTGGGGCGCCGCGCCGCTGGCCGCGCTGCTGTGGCTGTGGAGCCTGGCGGGTGCCGCCAGCGACGGCAATGCCGCGCCGCTGTTCTACCTGCCGATCCTCAACCCGCTGGATGTGGCGCAACTGCTGGTGTTCCTGGCGATCGCGCTGTGGATGCGCCGCACCGCGCTGCAACGCCTGGTGCCGGAGCCCGCGTTGATCGGCTACGCGGTCGGCGCGACCCTGTTCATCTGGGCCAACGCGGTGCTGCTGCGCACGCTGCACCATTGGGCGCATGTGCCGTACACCGCGGACGACCTGGGCAACTCGATGCTGGTGCAGGCTTCGCTGTCGATGTTCTGGACCGTGCTGGCGCTGGCGGTGATGGTGGCCGCCACGCGGCGGGCCAGCCGCGCGCTGTGGTTGACCGGCGCGGTGCTGCTGGGGGTGACCGTGGTCAAACTGTTCCTGTTCGACCTGTCGCGCGTGACGGGTGTCGAGCGCATCGTTTCGTTCATCGGCATTGGCGTGCTGTTGCTGTTGATCGGCTATCTGTCGCCGTTGCCACCGAAGGCCAGGGTGGAGGAGGAGCCGGTATGAGCCATCAACGGGCCGAAGGCGGCCGGGTGAAGACGATCGGGTGGGCCGCCGCCGCGCTGTCGCTGTCCGCGCCGGCCTGGGCCGAGCGTTTCGACCTGACGGGCGCGCCCGGCGCCCCGTACTACGCCGTCACGCTCGGCACGGACGTCTACGCCCATAGCCGCGATGCCGGCCTGGCCGATCTGCGCATCCTCAACGGTGACGGCGAACCGGTGCCGTTCTCCATCGAGACACCGCGCGATGCGGCACCGCAGGCCCGCACGCTGCGGGAGGTGCGCTGGTTCGCCACGCCGGCCGAAGAGGACAGCGAGCCCGGCACGGCTGGCGTCGTGCTCGGCACCGACGGTGTGCTGCGCGCCACGGGCCCGTCGCCGGCGCAGGCGTCGGCACCCGCCTGGCTGATCGACCTGAGCCAGTTGCGCGATACGGCGACGGCCGTGGTGGTCAGCCTGCCCGCCGCCGAGTTCCAGGGCAGCGTGTCGGTGCAGGCGAGCGATGACCTGCAGCATTGGAGCCCGATCACCCGCGCCACGCTGTTCCACCTGGCCAACCGGGGCAGCACGCTGGTGCAGGACCGCCTCGAACTCACCGGTGTGCACGCCAAATACCTGCGGCTGACCTGGCAGGGCAAGCCGCCGGCCCCCGATGCCGTGCGCGTGGAACTGGCCGCCGGTGCGCCGGCCGCACCGGCCGACAGCGGCATCCAGTGGCGCACCGGTCTGGCGCCGGTGCGGGTGCCCGCCGCTGGCGATTACCTGTTCGATACCGGCGGCGCGTTTCCCGTGGAGCGTGTGAAGGTCCGCCTGCCCCAGACCAATACGGTGGTGCAGGCTACGCTGTCCGCACGCGCGAATGCCCAGGCACCCTGGCGGCCGGTGACGTCGGCGCGGCTGTTCCGCCTGGCCGGTGCGGGCGGGCAGGGCGAGCAGGAAAGCCCGCCCATGGCCGTGCCGGCCACGGGCGAGCGCTATTGGCGGCTGCAGGTCGATACCCGCAGCGGTGGCCTGGGTGCGGGGGCGCCGGCATTGTCGATCGGCTGGCGGCCGGCCACCGTCAGCTATGCGGCGCGCGGCAACGTGCCGTTCGTGCTGGCGGTCGGGGAGGTCGCCGACGGCAGCCCGGTCGCCCGCACGGAACTGCTGGCGGGGGCATCGCCTGCGATCGTGCCGGCGCAGCTGGGGGCAATGACGGCCTCGCCGCCGGAGGCTCTGAGGCGCGAGCCGCCTGGCGGGACGACGCGCCAGTGGGTCCTGTGGGGCGCGCTGGTGGCCGCGGTCGCCGTGCTGGGCGGCATGGCCTGGCGGCTGTTCCGCGCATCGGGCACCCCGGCCGACACTTCGCACTAGTACCTCTGCACAGGGGTTATGACGGTTTGTCAGAGGTGGGTACAGGGTAGGCTTTGGCCAATTTTTTGCGGGCCGTTTCAGTAGAGAACATCCAGTTGATGCGA
>CAKKOY010000113.1 GCA_919592095.1 Ralstonia syzygii subsp. syzygii
TCGCATCAACTGGATGTTCTCTACTGAAACGGCTCGCAAAAAATTGGCCAAAGCCTACCCTGTACCCACCTCTGACAAACCGTCATAACCCCTGTGCAGAGGTACTAGTACCTACTCGATCCGGCAACAAACCGGCGCCGCGAACCCGCGTCTGACACGACGCGAACGCTTAAGAAACGCTGAGCCCGCGCACCCAGGCCGGCGTGCAACCGGAACGGTCCGACGCCTCGGCAGCGCATAACGTTTCTGGTTTTTATTCGTTCCACGCATGCCGGGCGTCTTTGACAATGGCTGCCTCAGAAACCTGCTGCCAGCACGCCATGCCCATCCGCTCCTCCTGGTTCCGCCGCGCCGCCATCGCCATGGCCGCGGGTACCCTCGCCGCCGCTCACGCCGATGCCACGCTCGACAGAATTCACCAGCGCCACAAGCTGGTGGTGGGCGTGGTGCTGTCGGGCGGCCCGTTCGGCTCGATCGACCCCGCCACGCAGCGCGCCGTCGGCTTCAATGTGGACCTGGCGCAGGCGCTGGGCCGCGGCCTGGGCGTGGAGGTGGAGACGGTGCAGGTGCAGCCCTCCAATCGCATCCCGTTCCTGCAGCAGAGACGCGTCGACATCCTGGTCGCCTCGATGGAGCTGAACCCGGAACGCGCCGAGCTGCTCGCGCATGTGCCCACGCCCTATTACCGCGTCGGCGGCGCGGCGCTGGTGCCCAAGGACAGCCCGGTGCGCCAGTGGAGCGACCTCAAGAGCAAGGCGGTATGCCTGTCGCAAGGCAGCAGCTACACCAGGCCGCTGGCTGCCGAAATCGGCGCCACCCCGAAGGGCTTCAAGAGCCCGGCCGAATCGCTGCTGGCCCTGCGCGGCAGCAACTGCGCCGCCGCCGTGCACGACGCCACGCTGCTGCAGCCGCTGCCGCGCGCCAACCCCGAGTGGAAGGATTACCGCGTGGTCGACCCCGACCTGATCCCCGCGCCCACCGTCATCTGGGCGCGCAAGGGCGAGCGCGACACCGTGGTCGCGCTCGACCGCATCGTGCAAGGCTGGCACCGCGACGGCTGGCTGATCGAGACCGAGAAGAAGAACGGCATCCTGCCGCCGTCGCCCGCGCTGGTCGAGTGGCACGACAAGCTCAAGGCCGGCCGCGGCTGAGCGCATCGCCCCATGGCTGACGATCTGCCGCTGCGCGCGATTGCGCTGGTGCGCCACACCGGCCTCGACTACGGCTTCCTGGCCGAGGCCTATGAGCGTGCCGCGCTGCTGATCTCGCCGCGCCGCTGGCTCGCGCGGCTGGCGCAGGGCTTCGTGGAGCTGACCCGCAACACGCCCACGCTGGTGCAGCTGTGCTGTGCCTTCCTGGTCGTCAACACGCTGATCACGCAGGGGCTCGCGCACTGGGGGCTCGCCAATCAGCTCACACCGCTGTTCTGGGCGGTGGCGATCCTGTCGCTGCACAAGGCCGCCTTCCACGCCGAGGCGCTGCGCGCGGGCATCGAAGCCGTGCCGCCGGCCATGCTGGAGGCGGCCGCCTCGCTCGGTTTCAGCGCGCGGGAACGGCTGTGGCGGGCCTTCCGCGCCGCCCTGCCCTCGCTGATGAACAACACGGTGGAACTGGTGAAGGCCTCGTCGCTGGCCTCGGCCATCACCGTGGGCGAACTGACCTACAGCACCCTGATGATCTGGACCCAGCGCGACAACGTGCTCGAATGCATGGTGCTGTTGCTGCTGTTCTACGGCACCGTCACGTATGCGGTGCATGCGGGCGGCGTCTGGCTGGAACACCGGCTGCGCATGCCGGGTTACGGCGCCGCCGCCGGCACACCCACCGGGAGCGCGCTCGGCCATACCTGACAGCCTGCTCGCCACCCTGCTGCATTGGGCACCCGCCTTGCTGCGCGGCCTGTCCATCAACATCGGGATCAGCCTGCTGGCGGTCGGGCTCGGCACCGTGGCCGGGCTCGCCGTAGGCACGCTGCACCTGTCGCCGCTGCGCCCGGCGCGGCGGCTGGCGCGGTGGTATGTCATCGCCTTGCGCAACGTGCCGTGGCTGGTGCTGGTGTATGGCATGTCCTACACCGTGCCGTTTGAGATCGTGCTGCGCGGCCACGTGCTGCCGTTTCCCGACTGGCTGAAGGTGACGCTGGCGCTGCCGGCCAGCGCGCACGTGGCCGAGATCTTCCACGGCGCGGTGCTGTCGATCCCGTCCACCCAGTGGGAAGCCGCGGCCTCGCTCGCCTTCGGCCGCCGCGAGATCCTGTGGCGCATCGTGCTGCCGCAGTGCGTGCGCCGCATGCTGCCGTCGTGGATGAACCTGTACGCGGTCATCACCATGGGCACGGCACTGGCCTCGCTGGTGGGCGTGCACGACCTGCTCGACACTGCGCAGATCGCCAGCAACACGGTCAACCGCACGCCGTTCACCGTGGTGACGTACTTCACCGTGCTGGGGCTGTTCTTTCTCTACTGCTACCCGATCGCGCGCCTGACCCGGCGCCTGGAACATCGCCATGTCGTCGCCTGACCTCCTCCCGCTCGACACGCCAGCCGCAGCCGCCCCGCTCGTAGCGCTGCGCGACCTGCACCTGACCTTCGGCCAGACCGCCGTGCTGCGCGGCATCGACCTGGCCGTGCATCGCGGCTAGGCGGTGTCGATCATCGGGCCGTCCGGCTCGGGCAAGTCGACGCTGCTGCGGCCGCAGCGCGGCAGCGTGACGGTCGACGGCCTCCGTGTCGACCGGCTGGCCGGCGAGGCCGAGACGATCGCCTTGCGCAAGCGCATCGGCTTCGTGTTCCAGCAGTACAACCTGTTCCCGCACCTGTGCGTGCTGGACAACCTGACCGCCGCGCCGGTGCGCGTGCTGGGCCGCGCACGCCAGGACGCCGAAGCCAATGCGCGCGCGCTGCTCGAGAAGGTCGGCCTGGCCGACAAGGCACGCGCCTACCCCGGGCAGCTCTCCGGCGGCCAGCAGCAGCGCGTGGCCATCGCACGGGCGCTGGCGATGCGGCCGGAGCTGATCCTGTTCGACGAGGTGACCGCCGCGCTCGATCCGGAAACCGTGGGCGAGGTGCTCAATGTGATCGGCGGGCTGGTCGACGAGGGGCTCACCTGCGTGCTGGTGACGCACGAGATGGCCTTCGCGCGCGCTGTCGGGACACCACGCGGTGCGGCCGGCGACGCACATGCCGTGGCATGCCACCTTCAGCAGCACCGCCTTCACGGTCTAGCCTGCTCGGCGCAGGGGCGCCCCACCCGTTCGGCATTCACAAGCCCGCCGCCACCGCGTATCATCCCGCCTCACGATGATGGTGCCCTTCCAGGGTGAAACGGGAACGCGGTGTGACGCCGCGGCTGCCCCCGCAACTGTAAGCGACGAGTCTGCGCCAACCAGCCACCGCACGATGCCGGGAAGGCGGCGCCAGGCGATGACGCGCGAGCCAGGAGACCGGCCATATCCTTTTGTCGACGTGGGTTGAAACCGGGCGGGGTGCACCGGGGGATCACCGCAAGCGGCCTGGCCGCCTTGTCCTCACTCGCGGCGATGACCCTTGTGAGGACCTATCCGTGGCTTCGCCGCTTTCCCCTCCACGTCTTCGTCATCTGATCGCGCAGCATCGCGCGCCCATCAGCCAGCTTCTGCTACTGATCATCGCCAACCTGGCCGCCTGGGCCTGGGCGCTGGCCGCCTTTGCCGGCCACCCCGAACTGCTCGGCACCGCGCTGCTGGCCTACCTGTTCGGGCTGCGCCACGCGGTCGACGCCGACCATATCGCCGCGATCGACAACGTGGTGCGCAAGCTGATGCAGCAGGGCAAGCGCCCGTTCTCGGTCGGGTTCTTCTTCTCCATCGGCCATTCGGCGCTGGTCGTGCTGGGCGTGGCCATCATCGTGCGGGCCACATCGGCGCTCAATGACCGCATCGGCACGTTCAAGGAGATCGGCGGCATGATCTCGACGGGCATCTCGGCGTTCTTCCTGCTGACGATCGCCGTCACCAACCTGGTGATCCTGGCCGGCACCTGGAAGCGCTTCCTGCTCGTGCGCAACGGCGGCACGCTCGCCGAGGCGGACCTGGACATGCTGAGCGCCGGCAACGGCCTGCTGGCGCGGCTGTTCCGCCCGATGTTCCGGCTGGTGACCAAGAGCTGGCACATGGCGCCGCTCGGTTTCCTGTTCGGCCTGGGCTTTGATACCGCCACCGAGATCGGGTTGTTCTCCGTGTCGGCCGGGCATGCGTCGGACGGCATCCCGCCCTCGGCCGTGATGGTGTTCCCGGTGCTGTTTGCCGCCGGCATGGCGCTGATCGACACACTCGACAGCGTGCTGATGGTCGGCGCGTACGGCTGGGCCTTCGTCAATCCTGTCCGCAAGCTCTGGTACAACCTGACCATCACCTCGGTCTCGGTGCTCATCGCGTTCGGCATCGGCGGCATCGAGGCGCTCGGGCTGCTGGCGCGGCAGCTCGGGCTGAGCGGCGGCTTCTGGGACCAGGTGACCTCGCTCAATGAGGGGCTGGCCCACTTCGGCTACCTGATGATCGGCGTCTTCGTCCTGGCCTGGGCGGTGTCGGCCTGCATCTACAGGTGGAAGGGCTACGACAGCCTGCCGCATCCGGCCCAGGGAGCGCCGCTGCCATGAGAACCCACCACAAACACGTATTGATGTGCACCGGACCGCGCTGCACGCAGGACGGCGCCGAGGCCGAGGCGCTGTTCAAGGTGCTCGGCCAGACCATCGATGCCTGCGAGGGCCTGCGCGTCAAGCGCACCCGCACGCACTGCTTCGCGGTCTGCAAGCAGGGGCCGCTGATGGTGGTCTACCCCGACGGCGTCTGGTACCGCAACCTGGATACCTCATCGGTGCGGCGCATCGTCGACGAACACCTGGCGGGCGGCCAGCCCGTCGAGGACAGTATCTTCCACCGCACCGGCCTCGGTGACGTCGAACCGGAGCCGCAGCCATGAGCGCCCTGTCCCACGGCGGCATCGTGCTGCTGACCCACGCCGGCACCGACCTGTCCACGCTGCAGCGGGCGGCGGCGCACTTGCCGGACGGCTTCGCGAGCGTATCCGGCATCCACCTGCAGACCATCGACCGCGACGCGCGCATGGCGGACCTGCTCGCCGGCCCGGTCGCCGATGCGCGCATCGTGATCGTGCGCGTGCTGGGCCGGCTGCAAGCCATCCCCGGCATCGACGCGCTCATCCACGATGCCCGCGCCCAGGGCCGCGCGCTGGTCATCGTCAGCGGCACCGGCGAGCCCGATCCGGAACTGGCCGCGCGCTCGACCGTGCCGCCGTCGCTGCAGCAGGAGGTGGCTGCCTACCTGCAGGCCGGCGGCACCGGCAACCTGGCGCAGTTGCTGCGCTGCCTGTCCGACCGCCTGCTGATGACCGGCTTCGGCTACCAGCCGCCCATGGCGCTGCCCGAGCACGGCATCTACCACCCGGAACTGGCCTCGCCCGCCACGCTGGAAGACTGGGCCGCCATCCGCAACCCGGCGTGGCCCACCGTCGGCATCACCTTCTACCGCGCGCACTGGCTGTGCGGCAACACCCGCTTCATCGACCTGCTGGTCGACGCGCTGGCCGAGCGGCAGCTCAACGCCCTGCCGGTCTACACCGCCTCGCTGCGCACGCTGGATGCGAGCGGCATGCCGGCCGCCCTCGGCGTCTTCGCCGATGACGGGATCGGCCGCATCGACGCGCTCGTCAACACCACGTCGTTCGCCATGGGCGACGTCAACGCCGACGGGCCGACCGCGGCCGGCTGGTCGGTGGCGGCATTCGAGCGGCTCGACGTGCCGGTCATCCAGGCCATCGCCAGCAGCATGACGCAGGCCCAGTGGGCCGCGTCCGAGCGCGGACTCAACCCGCTCGACACCGCCATGAACGTGGCGCTGCCGGAATTCGACGGCCGCATCGTCAGCGTGCCCATGTCGTTCAGGGACGAGCGTGACGAGACCGCCTATGCGCCACTGCCCGACCGGGTCCGGCGCGTGGCCGGCATCGCCGCGCGCCAGGTGGCGCTGCGCCGCACGCCCACGGCGGACAAGCGCATCGCCTTTCTCTTCACCAACTCCAGCAGCAAGGCCTCGCAGATCGGCAACGCGGTCGGGCTGGATTCGCCGGCCTCGCTGCTGGCCCTGCTGCACGCTATGCAGGCGCAGGGCTACCGCATCGACGACCTGCCCGCATCGGGCAACGCGCTGATCCACGCCCTGATCGACCGCGGCGCGTACGACGAGGATTACCTCAGCGCCGATCAACTCGCACAAGCCGTCGCCACCGTGCCGGCCGCGCGCTATGCCGCGTGGTTCAGCGAGCTGCCCGCGCCGTTGCAGGACACCATGCGGCAGCGCTGGGGCGACGCACCGGGCAACGCCTATGTGCACGACGGCAAGCTCGTGTTCGCGGGCATGGAATACGGCAACGCCTTCGTCGCGCTGCAGCCGCCGCGCGGCTACGGCATGGATCCGGACGCGATCTACCACACCCCCGACCTGCCGCCCACGCACCACTACTACGCGCTCTACCGCTGGCTGCGCGACGAATGGCGGGCGGACGCCATCGTCCACGTCGGCAAGCACGGCACGCTGGAATGGCTGCCGGGCAAGGGCGTCGGCGTGTCGGCAACCTGTTTCCCCGACGCGCTGCTGGGCGATCTGCCGCTGTTCTACCCGTTCATCCTCAACGACCCGGGCGAAGGCTCGCAGGCCAAGCGGCGCGCGCACGCGGTGATCATCGACCATCTGACGCCGCCGATGACCACCGCCGACACCTACGGCCCCCTGGCGCAGCTGACCCAACTGGTGGACGAGTACTACCAGGTGGAGATGCTGGACCCGGCCAAGCTGCCGCTGCTGCAACAGCAGATCTGGGACCTGATCAAGGAAGCCCGGCTCGATGCCGACCTGGCGGCGATGCTCAAGCATGACCATGACCATCATCACGCGCACGAGCACGGCCATGAGCATGGACACGGCCACACGCCTGCCGAACCCGCACGCGTGAGCGGCGGCACGTATCGTCCGGCCACGCCGAAGGCCGCCGGTGCAAACCGGTACCGGCCGGTTTCCGCCAAGGCGCACCACCCTCATCATCACGGCCACCACCACGGCCATCACGGTCACGAGCACGAGCACGAGCACGAGCACCATCATCACCACGATCACGACCACGAGTGGGACGCCACCCTGAACGCGGACGGCGTGCCCTTGTCGCTGGCGAAGATGGACGGCGTCGACGTCGCCCACCTGATCGAGGACATCGACGGCTACCTGTGCGAACTGGGCGCGGCGCAGATCCGCGACGGGCTGCACGTGCTGGGCCGCGTACCGGCCGACGACGCGCTGGTGGACATGGTCTGCGCGATGGTGCGCCTGCCGAATCTCGGCGTGCCGAGCCTGCCGGCCAGCGTGGCCGAAGCGCTCGGCCTCGCCTGGGACACGCTGCAGCACGACAAGGGCAAGCGGCTGGAAGCGGTTTCCCCGCCGTTGCGGCGGCTGGCAGACCGGCCGCTCGTCACCCGCGCCGATGCGCTCGACGCCGTCAGCGCCCTGACCCGCGCCCTGGTCGCCGCGCTGGCGGAACACGGCTTTGACGCGGCCCTGCCCGACGCCGCGCTGGACCGCGTGCTGCCGGGCATGACCGACACCGGCGCGATCCGGCAGACCCTGGCCTTCGTCTGCCGCGAGCTGGTGCCCAACCTCGCGCGCACCTCGGAGGAGATCGGCAACCTGCTGCGTGGCTTGGCGGGCGGCTACGTGCCGGCCGGCCCCAGCGGCGCGCCCACGCGCGGCATGGCGCACGTGCTGCCGACCGGGCGCAACTTCTATTCGGTCGATCCGCGCAGCCTGCCGTCGCAGGCGGCCTGGCGCATCGGCACGGCGCTGGCGGGCGAGGTGCTGGCGCGCCACCGCCAGGAAACCGGCCACGATCCGGAGTCGGTCAGCATCAGCGTGTGGGGCACCAGCGCCATGCGCACCCACGGCGACGACATCGCGCAGATCCTGGCGCTGCTCGGCGTGCGGCCACGCTGGCAGGCGGAGAGCCGCCGCGTGGCGGGCATCGAGGTGATTCCGCTGGAGGCACTGGGCCGCCCGCGCATCGACGTGACGGTGCGCATCAGCGGGTTCTTCCGCGACGCCTTCCCGCACCTCGTCCACCTGGTGGACGAGGCTGTGCACACGGTGGCCCGGCTGGACGAACCCGCCGAGCGCAACTTCGTGCGCAAGCACTACCTGGCCGATATCGCGCAGCAGCTGTCTGCCGGCCTGCCGCGCGAGGCCGCCGAACAGCGCACGCTCTATCGCGTGTTCGGCTCCCGCCCCGGCACCTATGGCGCGGGCATCCTGCCCCTGATCCAGGAACAGAACTGGCAGGACGACGCCGACTTCGCCCAGGCCTATGTCAACTGGGGCGGCTATGCCTATGGCCGGCACGACAACGGCACCGATGCCCGCGCGGATTTCCGCCACCGGCTGTCCGGCGTGGAAATCGCCCTGCACAACCAGGACAACCGCGAGCACGACATCTTCGACAGCGACGACTACCTGCAGTACCACGGCGGCATGATCGCCACCATCCGCAGCCTGACCGGCCGCCAGCCGCGCCAGTATTTCGGCGACAGCCACAACCCGGACAACCCGGCCGTGCGCAGCCTGAAGGAGGAGACGCTGCGCGTGTTCCGCTCGCGCGTGGCCAACCCGAAGTGGATTGACGGCATCCGGAAGCACGGCTACAAGGGCGGCCTGGAGCTGACCGCCACCGTCGACTACCTGTTCGGCTACGATGCCACTGCCCACGTGGTGGACGACTGGGTCTACGAGCAGTTGGCGCAGACTTATGCCTTCGATCCCGCCATGCAGCAATTCCTGGCCGAGAGCAACCCGTGGGCGCTCAACGCCATCACCGAGCGCCTGCTGGAGGCCATTCAGCGCCAGATGTGGGCCGAGCCGAAGCCCGACACCGTGGCCGCGCTGCGGGCCCTGCACCTGCGCAGCGAAGCCATGCTCGAAGCCCGCGGAGAGAGCACCGAACGATGAAGCACCCCTACCCATTCAGCGCCATCGTCGGCCAGGAACAGCTCAAGCGCGCCCTGCTGCTGTGCGCGATCGACCCGACGCTGGGCGGCGTGCTGATCCGCGGCGACAAGGGCACCGCCAAGAGCACCGCCGCGCGCGGCCTGACCGACGTGCTGCCGCCCATCACGCGGGTGGCCGGCTGCGCCTTCAACTGCGCACCGGACGCGCCGCTGGCCGAATGCGAGGCCTGCCAGGCGGGCAACGCCGCGCATGCCAGCGCACCGGTGCCCTTCGTCAACCTGCCGCTGGGCGCCACCGAAGACCGCGTGCTCGGCCACCTCGACATCGAGCGCGCGCTCAAGGATGGCCGCAAGGCATTCCAGCCGGGCCTGCTGGCTGCGGCGCACCGTGGCCTGCTGTATATCGATGAGGTCAACCTGCTGCCCGACCACCTGGTCGACGTGCTGCTCGATGTGTCGGCCATGGGTCACAACACGGTCGAGCGCGAAGGCCTGGCGATGCGCCACCCCGCGCGCATCACGCTGCTCGGCACCATGAACCTCGAAGAAGGCGATCTGCGCCCGCAGCTGCTGGACCGCTTCGGCCTCATGGTGGAGGTGACCGCCCCGCGCGATGCCGCCGTCCGGACCGAGGTGGTGCGGCGGCGCCTGGCGTTCGAGGCCGACCCGGCAGGCTTTGTGGCGGCCTGGCAGACCGACACCGATGCGCTGCGCGCGCGGCTTGCCGCCGCACAGGCGATGCTGGCGCGGGTCACGCTGCCCGACTCGCTGTTCGCCTTCGTCAGTACGCTGTGCTGCGAGTTCGAGGTGGCGAGCCTGCGCGCCGATATCGTGATGCACAAGGCGGCCCGCGCGCTCGCCGCGCTGGACGGCCGCCCCGAAGTCACCGCCGAGGACGTGCGCGACGCGGCCGAGCTGGCCCTGCCGCACCGGCGCCGCCGCAAGCCGTTCGAGCAGTCCGGCCTGGACCGCGAGCGGCTGGACGAGCTGATGCGGCAGGCCGCGCCGCCACCGCCGCAGAGCGCCAGCACCGAGACGGACGCCGCCCCATCCGAAGACGACACCAGCGACACCGCGCCCGCCGACGGCGCCGCCGAACAGGTCTTCGCCGCCGGCCCGGCCGCCACGGTCGGCCGCATCGAAGTCACCGCGCGGCAGGCGCACGACGCGGGCGGCCGGCGCAGCCTCGCCACCGGCACGCGGCGCGGCCACGCCATCGGCGCGGTGCCGAACGAGGCCCCGTCCCTGCTGGCGGTGGACGCGACCCTGCGCCACGCACTGCTGCGCAATCCGGCCGACTTCAGCGTGACCCGCGCCGACCTGCACGAGAAAGTCCATGCCGGCCGCCAGGGCAACCTGATCCTGCTGGTGGCGGACGCCTCCGGCTCGATGGCCGCGCGCCGCCGCATGGAGATGGTCAAGGCCAGCGTGCTCGGCCTGCTGCAGGACGCCTACCAGCGCCGCGACCAGGTGGCGCTGATCTGCTTCCGCGGCGAGCAGGCCGAGCTGGTGCTGCCGCCCACGCGCCAGGTCGAGCTGGCCGAGCGCGCGCTCGCCGCGCTCCCCACCGGCGGGCGCACGCCGCTCGCCCATGCGCTGCAGCTGGCGGCGCACACCCTCGCGCAGCCGGGCGACCTGACACCGCTGCTGGTGGTCATCAGCGACGGCCGTGCCAATATCGCGCTGGACGCGGGGCAAGACCCCTGGCGCGAGGCACTGGCGCTGGCCGAACACCTGGCCGCGCGCGGCACGCCGGCCCTGGCGCTGGATACCGAGCAGGACTACGTCCGCCTGGGACGCGCCCGCGAACTCGCCGAGGCGCTGCAGGCCGACTGCCTGCCGCTCGATCACATGAGCGGCGAGCAGCTGACGCTGACGATTCGGGAGCGGGTACGGGGATGAACGGCTTGGTTGGTTTTGGGTTTCTGCTGGGTGTGCTTTGGGTTGGGGGTTTGTGGTCCATCCCGGGTTTCGTCCCCTGCCGGGGCCGACTCACTTTCTTTGTCTTGCCAAAGAAAGTAAGCAAAGAAAGGCTCGCCCGAGATGGCGACCCCCTCCTTGAATTTTCGTGACGGGGAGGGGAAGGGGGCAAACTCGCTTCGCTCAGACAGGCCCCCTTACTTTTTCCTCCCCGTCACGAAAATTCAAGGC
>CAKKOY010000114.1 GCA_919592095.1 Ralstonia syzygii subsp. syzygii
AAGCTGCGCATCCGCTTCGAACGACGACTCGATATTCACACCGCGCTCCTTTCACTCGCCGCTGCAATCATCTGCTCTCGATTCGTCGATGACTTGTGTTAGCGGCTCTTAGTGGTGTCGGTTAGCGGCCGAGACCGGGAACGCCGGTGCTCAGGATGTCTTTGGTCGCCACGCCCGTGGAGGCCGTGTCGAGCGAGTACAGCGTGGCCACGCCCATCGTGGTGGCGGCCTGGGCGGTCACGAAACTCTGCTGCTGCGCGTTGGTGGCGTTATGGGCGGCATTGGCCAGGGCTTGCGCCGTGGCCTGGTAGAGATTGCCCATCGCGATGGCCGGCGCGTCACCCAACACCTTGGTATTGGCCTGCGTGACGGAATCGGTGATCTGGTCATTGACGCTGGTCAGGAATGCCATGGTTGCTCCTTGACGAAAATGAGGGGCTGCTTCTGCAGGACCTGTTTGCGGAACGAACCCTGGACTCAGCGGATTCGACCGTGGGGGCATCATAGAAAAAAGGACAGCCGGCGCGATTGGCATGGCCTACGAAAAACACGGCGCCGAATCGCAGAAACCGTCGCAATCCGCCAGACGGCCCGGCCATGCCGATCAGCGGTTTCGCCGCATCGACACCCGCCGGCGGCGCCGAATGCATCGCGGCACACGGGCAAAACGACGGTTTGCGGTGGAATCCGCGATCGGGCCGGACATGGGGCAGGCATGCCCGATGGCACCACAAGCAGGATGCCGGTCAGGACAACGCGATCGTCCGGCGGCTCGCGTACTGAAGGATCGGGTCTGCCGAGGCTTCAGCGCTGACGGCGACGGTTCGATCGCCGGCGTTCGATCTGCGCCCGCGTTCATCATCGGATAGCGGCTTGGCCGTGCCCTCCCCGCCAACGCAACCGCAGCGGCGGTCGAGAGGATTGCGCCCGCATCGGTGCCCCGGCCCTTTGCTTTGTTATGGCGGACTCACATTCCAGCCGGATTGCCTGGGCAGCCGTCTCCGGCACGGCCACCCTGCCTGCCCTTTGCCCGCCGCGTCCGCACCCGGCCGGCGGCAACAGCCGCCCAATGCGGCGGACGCTTGTTAATCTCATTTAGCACACCTAGAGTGGTTTCCAGGAGACACCTCGCGCCACGGCGCGAGGCCCAGGCGATTGATCGATTCGACATGACATTCAGGGAGCTACCGTGACGACACCGAATTGCATCCACGTTGATCGTCGCACCATTCTCAAGACCGCCGTCGCAGCGGCGCAGTGCAGTTGGCACCGCCCTTTGTTCTCAAGGCGCGCGGCGACGCCCCGATCCGCATCGGCATGGTCGACCCGCTGACCGGCGTCTATGCTGCGGTCGCACAGAACGAGGTCACGGGCGCCCGGCTGGCGGTCGCGCAGATCAATGCCCGGGGCGGCATCCTCGGCCGGCCGATCGAGCTGCTGGTGGAGGACTCGGCCAACGACGTCGGCACCGGCGTGCAGAAGGCGCGCAAGCTGATCGAGCGCGACCAGGTGAGCTTCCTGATCGGCGACGTGAATTCGGGCATCGCGCAGGCGATCGCGCAGGTCAGCAACGAGAAGAAGGTGCTGCACATCGTCTCGGGCGGCCACACCGATACGATCACCGGCAGCGACTGCAAGTGGAACGTCTACCGCGTCTGCAACACCACCAGCATGGAAGCCAACGCGGTGGCCAACCTGCTCTTCACAAAGTACGGCAAGAAGTGGCACTTCATCACGCCAGACTATGCCTTCGGCCACACCCTGCAGAAGGCCGCGGCGGCCGACCTGCAGAAGCTGGGCGGCACCATCACCGGCAACGAGCTGACGCCGCTGGGCACCACGGACTTCTCCGCCTACCTCATCAAGGCGCGCGCGGCCAATCCGGACGTGCTGCTGGTGCTGCCGCAGGGCTCGGACATGGTCAACTGCCTCAAGCAGATCGCCCAGTTCGGCATCGGCAAGCAGATGCACATCGCCGGTCTGCAGCAGGAGCTCGAATCGCTCGAGGCGATGCCGCCGGAAGCGCGCGTCGGCATCTGGATGTTCGAGTGGTACTGGAAGCAGCCGGGCGTGCCGGGCGTCGAGAAGTTCGTCGCCGACATCCGCAAGGTCAACAACGGCAAGGTACCCACCGCGCGCCACTGGTTCGGCTTCACCTCGGTGCACACCCTGGCCGCGGTCGCCAACCAGGAGAAGACGCTCGATTCGAGAAAGCTCGCCGAGGCGCTGGGCGGCTTCGCGCTGGCCGACGACGTCAAGCTGCAGCCCAACAAGTGCTACTACCGCAAGGGAGACCACCAGCTGATGACGTCATCCTTCGTAGGCGAGGCGCTGTCCAAGCCGGCGGGGGACCCGGAAGACCTGTTCCGCGTCGACCACGTGGTCGCTGGCGACCAGACCGCGCCGCCCGAGAGCGCGACCGGCTGCACCATCAAGTGGCCGGCCTGAACAGGCCCGCAACGCACGCACGGCACGCCGGAATGCGTGCGATGGGCGATGACAACTGCTGCTCTTCAACATCACCAACGGGCTGATCATCGGCGCGTTCTACGTGCTGATGGCGCTCGGGCTGTCGCTGATCCTGAACCTGAGCAACGTGATCAACTTCGCCCATGGCGGCTTTCTCGTCATCGGGGGCTACATTGCCTACACGATCACGCCCTATGTCGGCTTCTGGGGCGCGCTGCTGCTGGCACCGCCGCTCACCGCCGCGATCGGGCTGGCGCTGGAGCGGCTGCTGATCCGCCGCGTCTACGGGCGTGACCCGCTCTACAGCCTGCTGCTGACCTTCGGACTGGCCTTCATCTTCGAAGGCGGGACCCGCTTCATCTGGGGGGCCCAGGGCAAGCCGGTGACCATTCTGGCCGCCCTGTCGCAGCCGCTGAGCAGCGCGTTCTTCTTCATCACCGGCTACCGGCTGTTCATGGTCGCCACGGTGGCGGTGACGGTGGCGCTGCTCTTCCTGCTGCTGCGCCATACGCGGCTGGGCATCCGCGCCGGCACGCTGGACCTGGAGACCGTGGCGGCGCTCGGCATCAACGTGGGCCGGCTGCGCGCGCTGAACTTTGCGGTCGGCATCTTCCTGGCGGGCCTGAGCGGCGTGCTGGCCGCCGGCCAGCTGGGGCTGGAGCCCACCATGGGCACCGGGCTGCTGATGCCGAGCTTCATCGCCATCATTGTCGGCGGCGTGGGCAGCCTGACCGGCACGCTGCTGGGCGGGCTGCTGATCGGGGTGGCGTCGGGCATCACAGCGGTGTTCCTACCGGCGGCGAGCGAGGCGGTCATCTACGTGATGATGGCGCTGCTGCTGCTGCGGCCGCGCGGCCTGCTCGGCGAAGAGGGCATGCTGACATGATGGCCCCGGGCCCGCCCTCGTTGCCGCGCCGGCTGGCGGGCCCGTTCGCGATCTGGACGGCGCTGCTGCTCGCCCCGTACTGGATGCCGCTGCTGGGTGGCTACACCGCGCTCGGCACGCGCGTGCTGGTGCTGGGGCTGGCGGCCATGTCGGTGAACTTCCTGCTGGGCTTCACCGGCGTGCTGTCGTTCGGCCATGCGGCGTATTTCGGGCTGGGGGCCTACGGCGCCGGCTTCGCGCTCAAGTTCCTCGCGCCGAGCACGCCGCTGGCACTGGTGTGCGGCACGCTGCTGGGGGGCATTGCGGGCGCGCTGCTGGGGGCGCTCAGCGTGCGGCGGCGCGGCGTGTACTTTGCCATGGTCACCATCGCCTTCGGCCAGGTCTTCTAATACATCGCGTTCCAGTGGAGCTCGCTCACCGGCGGCGACGATGGGCTGCGCGGGTTCTCGCGCATGCCGCTGGACCTCGGCTTCACTACCCTCGACATCCTGTCGAACGCCAACGCGTTCTACTACTTCGTGCTGGCATGCCTCGCGCTGGCAACGGGCCTGATGGCCTTCATCCTGCGCTCCCCCTTTGGGCACACGCTGATCGCCATCCGCGAGAACGAGCGGCGCGCGCGCTTTCTCGGCATTCCGGTGAACCGCCACATCTGGATCGTCTTCACGCTGTCGTGCTTCTTCATGGGCTTCGCCGGCGCGCTCTATGCCCTGCTGAACAACTTTGCCGACCCGCGCGGCCTGCACTACAGCCCGTCGGGCGATTTCGTGATGATGGCGGTGATGGGCGGCATGCGCAGCTTCTGGGGCCCGCTGCTCGGCGCGGTGGTGTTCGTGGTGCTGCAGGACTACCTGTCGAGCCTCACCGTCAACTGGATGTCGTTCTTCGGCATGCTGTTCGTGGCGATCGTGCTGTTCTTTCCGCGCGGCCTGCTCGGCGTGCTCCGGCCCAGGGGGCGGGCATGAGCGTGCTCGAGGTCAGCCACGTCAGCAAGCACTTCGGCAGCCTGGCCGCGGTGCAGGATGTCTCCCTGTCGGTGGCGCCGGGCGAGCTGCGCGCCGTCATCGGCCCGAACGGCGCCGGCAAAACCACCTTCTTCAATCTCATCAGCGGCTTCTTCCGGCCGAGCGCGGGTTCCATCGTCTTCGAAGGCCGCGACATCACGGCGCAGCCCGCGCACCGGCGCGTGGCGGCGGGCATTGCGCGCACGTTCCAGATCACCGAGATCTTTCCGGAGCTGACGGTGTTCGAGAACGTGCGCATCGGCGCGGAAGTGACGGACGGCCTGCGCCTGCGCCCGTGGATCAGCCGGGGCACCGAGGCAAGGGTCCGCCGGCAGGTCGAGGAAACGCTCGAGCTGACCGGCCTGCGCGACAAATCGGACCGGCTGGTCGGCGAGCTGTCCCATGGCGACCAGCGCGCCGCCGAGATCGCCATCGCCCTGGCGCTGCGCCCCCGCCTGCTGCTGCTCGACGAGCCGACCGCCGGCATGGGCGACCAGGAAACCGACGAGACCATGCAGCTGATCCGGCGCCTGCATCGCGACAACAACTTCACCATCGTGCTGATCGAGCACGACATGCGCGTCGTGTTCAACCTGGCCGACCGCATCACCGTGCTCGACCAGGGGCGCCTGCTGGCCGAAGGCACACCCGAGGCGATCGCCGCCAACGAGGCCGTCCAGGCGGCCTACCTGGGGAGCACCACATGAGCGCCACGCTGATCGCCGACGGGTTGCACACCTACTACGGCAAGAGCCACATCCTGCACGGTGTCAGCCTGCAGGCGGAACCGGGCCGCATCACCGTCCTGCTCGGCCGCAACGGCGCGGGCAAGACCACCACCCTGCGCACGCTGATGGGCCTGACACCCGCGCGCCGGGGCCGGGTGACCCTGTTTGGCGCCGACACCACGCGCTGGCCGACCTACCGGATCGCGGCCAGCGGCGTCGGCTACGTGCCCGAGGGCCGCCGCATCTTCGCCAACCTCACGGTGGAGGAGAACCTCAAAGTCCCGCGCGAACGCAGCGGCCCCTGGACGATCGCGCGCATCTACGAACTGTTCCCGCGCCTGGCCGAACGCCGGCTCAGCCGCGGGCGGCAGCTGTCGGGCGGCGAGCAGGAGATGCTGTCGCTGGGCCGGGCCCTGCTGCTCAACCCGCGGCTGCTGATGCTCGATGAGCCGTCGCAGGGGCTCGCGCCGCTGGTGGTGCGGGAGGTGTTCCGGGTGGTGTCGCGGATGCGCGACGAGGGGATCACCGTCCTGCTGGTCGAACAGAATGCGCGCATGAGCCTGGAGATCGCCGACCACGCCTATGTGCTGGACGACGGCGGCATCGTCTATGCCGGCAGCGCCCATGCGCTGGCGGCGGACGAGAGCCGCGTACGCGCGCTGACCGGCGCCAGCGCGACGGCCTGAATTCTGGCCTGAGCGCCAGCCCCCCGGCGGCCGGGCATGGAGCAGAACGGGGTCGCCCGTTTCGGAAAAAATCGGCACAATCGCGCTCGCCCGATCCGCGCGTTTGCGTTTGCCAACGTCCGTTCACTGTCTCTTCCCGCTCCCCGCTCCCGCATGCCGACGCCGCAGCCTGACGCCGCTCACGAATCCTCGCAGCCCCTGAACCGCGGCAACGCCCTGCTGGTGCTGGCGGTCTTCGTGGTCGCTTCGTGCGGGCTGGCCTACGAACTGATTGCCGGGGCACTGGCGTCCTACCTGCTGGGCGACTCCATCCTGCAATTCTCGTCGATCATCGGCGCCTACCTGTTCGCCATGGGGATCGGCTCCTGGGTCTCGCGCTACGTGGCGGACGACGCGCTGCTGGCGCGCTTCGTCGACCTGGAACTGCTGGTCGGGCTGTTCGGCGGCGTGTCGGCGGCGGCGCTGTTCCTGCTGTTCGCGCTGGAGTCGGCGCCGTTCCGGCTGGTGCTGTATGCGCTGGTGACGGTGATCGGCGTACTGGTCGGCATGGAGATTCCGCTGGTAATGCGGATGCTGCATCGCCGCCAGGCCAAGTTCTCCGACCTGGTCAGCCGCGTGCTGACCTTCGACTACCTGGGCGCGCTGGCGGTGTCGCTGCTGTTTCCGCTGGTGCTGGCGCCGCGCCTGGGGCTGGTGCGCACCGGTTTTCTGTTCGGCCTGTGCAACACGGCGATCGCGGTCTGGACGCTGTGGCATTTCCGCGCCGAGCTGGGGCTGCCGGCCCGCCTGCGCGGCGCGATGGCGTGGCGCGCCGGCATGGTGGGCGCGGCGCTGCTGGCCGGCTTTGCCGCGTCGGACAGGCTGACGCACTGGTCCGAGCGGGCACTGTTCGGCGATGAGATCATCCACGCCATCTCGTCGCCCTACCAGCGCCTGGTGGTGACGCGCTGGAAAGACGACCTGCGCCTCTACATCAACGGCAACCTGCAGTTCTCCTCGCGCGACGAGTACCGCTACCACGAGGCGCTGGTGCTGCCGGCGCTCGAATCCGTACGCGGCGCGCGGCGCGTGCTGGTGCTGGGCGGCGGCGACGGCCTGGCGCTGCGGCAGATCCTGAAGTACCCGCAGATCGAGCATGTCACGCTGGTCGACCTGGACCCGCGCATGACCAACCTGTTCTCGCACGCCGAGGCGCTGGTCGCGCTCAACCAGCATGCCTTCGGCGACCCGCGCGTCACCGTGGTCAACGCCGATGCGGGGCAGTGGCTGCAGACCGCCGCCGACATGTTCGACGTGGCGATCGTGGATTTCCCCGATCCGTCCAACTTCAGTATCGGCAAGCTGTATTCGGTGCCGTTCTACCGGCTGCTGTCGCGCCACGTGGCGGACACGGGGCTGGTGGTGATCCAGGCCACCTCGCCCTACTTTGCGCCGCGCTCGTACTGGTGCGTCGACGCGACGCTGAAGGAGGCGGGCTACCGCACCTGGCCGTACCACGCGCTGGTGCCGTCCTTCGGCGAATGGGGCTTCATCCTGGCGGCACCCGGCCGCGCGGACTTCCAGCCGCCCACGTCCTACCGCGTGCCGACCCGCTTCCTCGATGCCGACACCACGCACCAGATGTTCAGCTTCGCGCCCGACATGCCGCGTCCGCAGGTCGAGCCCAACCGGCTGAACAACCAGTCGCTGGTGCGGTATTTCGAAGAAGACTGGCACGGCGTGCTGCGTTGACGGCCGGTACCGCCATGACCTCGCGGCGCAGTTTCCTGATCGGCGCGGCCGTCACCGGTGTGGCGACGTCCGGCCTGGCCTCGTGGGCCAGCTTGCGCGCCATCACCGAGATCACGCCCAACGTACGCCTGCCGGGCCAGGCCGCCGGCCACCGCCTGCGCGACATGAAAGCCTTGCCCGCCCCCGCCGAGACGCACCGCGTGGGCGTGGCGATCTGCGGCAGCGGCATCGGCGGGCTGAGGCTCGCCAAGGCGGGGCGGCACGACGCGGTCGTCGTCGAGGGGCCAGAGCGCTTCGGCAACGCGGCCGGCGGCGCGTTCAGTCCGCAACGCTTTCCGACCGGCGCGCACTACCTGCCGCTGCCGTCGATGGAATCGACGCACGTGCGCGAGATGCTGGCCGACTTCGGCGTGATCGAACGCGACCCGTTCAGCCTGCGCCCGACCTACGACGAGCGCGCCCTCGTCCACGCGCCGGACGAGCGCCTGTGGCTCGGCGACCGCTGGCAGGACGGCTTCGTGCCGCACGACGGCATCTCCGAGGCCGAGCGCGCCGAACACACCCACTTCTTCACCCACATCGACCGCCTGCGTCAGACCACCGGCAGCGACGGGCGCCGCATCTTCACGGTGCCGACCGCGCTCGCCTCCACCGACCCGGCCTGGCGCGCGCTCGACACGCTGAGCTTCCGCGACTGGCTGCACCGCGAAGGCTACCGCGCCGCCACCCTGCACTGGTACACCGACTACTGCTGCCGCGACGACTACGGCGCCACCGCCGACCATGTCTCCGCCTGGGCGGGCCTGGCCTATTTCGCCAGCCGTGGCGGCCTCGCCGCCAACGCCGAGCAGGGCACCGTGCTGACCTGGCCCGAAGGGCTCGACTGGATGGCCCGCCGGCTGTCCGATGCCGCCGGCCTGGGCGATGCGGGACGCCTGCTGACCGGCAGCGCCGCCCGCATCGGCCACACCCGTGAGGCCGGCGCGCGCGTCTTTGCCGATGTGCTGCAATCGGACGGCCGCGTGGTGCGCCTGCTGGCCGACCACGTGGTCAGCGCGATGCCGCTGCACGTGGCCAGGCACATCATCGACGGCTTCGACGTGCCCACGTCCGAACTGCCCGAGACCGCGCCCTGGCTGCTCGCCAACCTGCTGATCGACGGCTTCCCGCGCGAGCACGACGACGCGCCGCTGGCGTGGGACAACGTGCTCTACCGCGGCACCGGTCTCGGCTACGTAGTGGCCAATCACCAGAACATCCGCGTCGGCCCTCCGGAGCAGTCCGTCTTCACCGCCTACGTGGCGCTGTCCGACATGACGCCCAAGGCTGCGCGCGAATGGCTGATCCAGGCCACGCCGCACGCCCTGCTCGAACGCGCGATGCGCGACCTGGACACCGTGTACGGCATCCGCCTGCGCGCCCAGATCCGCCGCGCGGACCTGACCTTGCGCGGGCACGGGATGGCGATCCCCGCGCCCGGCTTCCTGTCCCGCCCCGGCATCGCACGCCTGCGCGACGGCGCCGGCCCGATCCACTACGCGCACGCCGACCTGTCGGGCTACTCCGTCTTCGAGGAGGCCGCCTGGTGGGGCGACCGGGCCGCACGGCGCATCCTGGGGGGCTGAACCCCCGCCCTACGCCTGCCGGCCATCAGATCAGCCCTGGCGCGGCCACAGCGTGCGGCCGAAGAACGTGAGCGTGCGGTCCCATGCCTGCTGCGCCCAGACCGGGTCGTACTGCGTATGGGCGATGCGGCCCGGCCCCACGGCGGTCTCGTTGGCGAAGGCGTGGTGCGCCAGGTAGCGGTGGAACTCGATGGAGACACCGCCATCGGTCAGCTTCTGCTCCAGCGCATCGACCGACTCGATCTTGAAGAAGCCGTCCTGCGTGGCCCAGTGGCCCTGCACCGGCACCTTGATGTGCGACGGATCGATGTATTCCAGCGGCGGAAAGCCATACCACACCACACCCGCCGCGGCCTCCGGCACATTGCCCAGCGCCAGCAGCGTCAGCGCCCCGCCCATGCAGTAGCCCGTCACGCCCACGCGCTCGCAATGCTGCTTGAGGTATTGCACCGCGCCGCGGATGTCCTGGCTGGCCGCATCGCCAAAGTTCAGGTTGGTCATCAGGTGGTGGGCTTCTTCCTCTTCCACCGTCGCGCTGCCGCGGTAGAGGTCGGGCACCAGCGCCACGTAGCCGGCCGCGGCCAGCCGGTCGGCCACGCCGCGGATCTGGTCATTCAGCCCCCACCACTCCTGGATGACGACCACGCCGGGCGCGCCCGCTTCCTGCTCCGGCCGGGCCAGATAGCCCTGGAGTGCCTGGCCGTCCGGGCGCTTGAACGAAATCATGGATCCGTGCTTTGCTTGCATGCGATTGGCTCCGAGTCGCAACGAAAGCGCACAGCATAGCCTCGGGCGAGGACTTTTGCTGGCGCCCCGGGTGTCATTTTTTGTGCCGAAACCTCTATCATTGCCGGATCTCCATTCCCCAGAACGGCCATGATCCGGAACCTCGCCCTCATCGCTTACCTGCTGGTGCTGCTGATCCACGTCTACATCGTCGTGCTCGAAATGGTGCTGTGGAAAACGCGCGGGCCCAAGGTGTTCCACATCACGCAGGAGAAAGCCGCCGAGACCGCCGCGATGGCTTCCAACCAGGGGCTGTACAACGGCTTTCTGGTGGCGGCGCTGGTGATCGGGCTGGTGGCGCCGGATCCGGCCATCAATGCGGCGCTCGCGCTGTTCGGGCTGATCTGCGTGGCCGTCGCCGGGATCTGGGGCGGGATCACCGTGAACCGGCGGATTGTGCTGGTGCAGACGGTGCCGGCGGTGGCGGCGCTGGCGCTGGGGTGGTTTGCCTGAGGCGGGGGCCCATTCCCCCATCCTCGCAGCGCTCGACGCTCCGATGGAGCGGCTGCGGGTGTGACCAACTCAATCAAGACCCGACATGGCTGTCTTCGTCATCGAGGATGCATCCCACGCCGAATGGCAAGGCGAATTCCAGCGTATCGACGACGCGCTGGCCGAACTGCGGCGACGGGCGGACATTGCATGGGATACCGCTCCGAATCGACCACCGTGTACCGGCTGGCAAACGTGTCGTCGCGGATACGTTGACTGGATGGGGAAGAGGTGATGCGGTTCGCTCCGTACACGCTGGGCGAGGGTGTCTCTCTCGGCCGCCGCATAGTCGATCCGGCATCCCGTGCCCTATGCCCCCCTGCAAGCGACGAGCATCAAGACCGCCCCGATGTTGGCGCACTCGAAATCAGCGTCGCCCCGCATGACACTTTGTGCCCATGGAAAGCGACCATGCGGCCTTCAATCCTCACGGCGCGCCGATGGCGCAGAAGCGCAACTTTGTGCCCGATTTAGTACTACAGCCGTACCTATCGCCTATGATGTTGTCCATGTGAGATGAGACGATCATGGTCCGATGCAAGGAACGGTGAGTGGCTGGGAGAGAGAGCTGGAAGGGTTGC
>CAKKOY010000115.1 GCA_919592095.1 Ralstonia syzygii subsp. syzygii
CGTGCTCAACCGCATGGCTGCGCTTGCCCGCCCGCAGTCCGTCCGCGTCGACTGAATTACGCCTCACAGGGATGGCTTCGACTTCAAAGTCGATTTATGCAACAACGCCCTTCCTTGGTCAAATGATCGAGCAACTGCTGCACTTCCAAACGGCCGAGAAGCTCGGTGCTATGGGTGTAAATCAACTGATTGACGTGGGTGGCGATGACCGTGCTGCAATCGACCACGGTGTAGCCCTCGGCCTGGGCGCGATCGCGCACCTCGGCGCCGATCCACAGGGCCGGCAGGCCGAAGGTCGGGTCCACGGTGGGGGTGCCCGGCAGCTGCGTGCCCGAATACCCCGCCTGCCCGCCCGGGTTGATCGCCAGGAACTTGCCCTGCTGCACCTCGCCCTGGCCGATCTCCACGCCCTTGAGCGTGATGCGGTACGACGACGGGCCCAGCTCCAGGTTGTCGCGGATATGCACCACCGGCGCCAGGAAGCCCATGTCCTGCGTGAACTTCTTGCGGATGCCCTTGATGCGGCGCAGCAGCTCGCCGTCCTGGCTCTTGTCGACCAGCGGGATCAGGCGATAGCCGATCTCCAGGCCCAGCACGTCCACCCAGGCCACGTCGTCCCAGCTGGCTTCGGGCGTATCGACCGGGGCGATGGCCTGCAGCACCGGCTGGACCGCCGGCACCTCGCGCTTCCTCTTCAGGTACCAGCCGGTGTAGCCCAGCAGGCCGGAAAACAGGATGAACGGGAAATGCGGCATGCCTGGCACCAGGCCCAGCAGGCCGATCACGCCGGCGGTGGTCAGCAGCACGGCCGGCATGCCGAACAGCTCGGTGGAGAGCTGCTGGCCGATGTCCTTGTCGGTGGAAACGCGGCTGACCATGATGCCGGCCGCGGTGGAGATCACCAGCGCGGGAATCTGCGCGACCAGGCCGTCGCCGATGGTCAGCAGCGTGTAGTTGGTGGCCGCGTGGCCGATGTCCATGCCGTGCTGCAGCACGCCCACGGCCAGGCCGCCCACGATGTTGATCAGCAGGATGGCGATGCCCGCCACCGAATCGCCGCGCACGAACTTGCTGGCACCGTCCATGGAGCCGAAGAACTCCGCCTCCTGGGCGATGTTCTGGCGGCGGCGGCGGGCCTCGTCTTCGCGGATCAGGCCGGCGTTGAGGTCCGCATCGATGGCCATCTGCTTGCCGGGCATCGCGTCGAGCGTGAAGCGCGCGCTGACTTCGGCGATGCGGCCCGCGCCCTTGCTGATCACCATGAAGTTGATGATGATCAGGATGACGAACAGCACGATGCCGACGGTGTAGTTGCCGCCCACCAGGAAGTGGCCGAACGCTTCGATCACCTTGCCGGCGGCGTCCGGGCCGGTGTGGCCTTCCATCAGCACCACGCGGGTCGAGGCCACGTTGAGCGACAGGCGCATCAGCGTGGTGATCAGCAGGATGCTGGGGAACGACGAGAAATCCAGCGGTTTGAGGGTGTGCATGCTGATCAGCAGCACGATGATCGACAGCGCGATGTTGAAGGTGAACAGCAGGTCCAGGATGAACGGCGGCAGCGGCAGCACCATCATCGCCAGGATCAGGATGATCAGCACCGGGCCGGCGGCGGAGCGGTAGTCGCCCTGGCGCAGGAAGTCGGAAACTCGGAGCAGTGCGGCGTTCATCGATCGGTAACGGGCGTCGGCTTGGGGAGCTGTGGCGGCACCGATGTCGGCGCGGCTCTTTGATGGATGCCATCTTGCCGGGGAGTGCGCCGGATCGAAGGCGTGAGAAAGCCACCCAAAAGGTGGCTTTTCTGCGATATACCCCGCGACTGGAGGGTACGGAAGCGGCCGTCGGCGCCGCCGCCCCCATCAGGATCGAGCGCGGCTCAGGCGGTGTCCGGATCGTCGTCCGGCCCCGGCTGCGGCCCCGGGTCCATATCGGCCGGCACCGGCAGGTCGGTGGGCCGGACCGGCGCGCGGCCGCCGTGGGTACGCACGCGGCGCAGCTGGTAGACGTAGGCCAGCACCTCGGCCACGGCGGCATACAGCGCCGCCGGAATCTGGTGGCCGATCTCGGTGTGGCGGTACAGCGCACGCGCCAGGGGCGGCGCTTCCAGCACGGGAATCCTGTGCTCGGCGCCCAGCTCGCGGATCTTGGCGGCCACCAGGTCGGCGCCCTTGGCCAGCACGCGCGGCGCGCCGCCCTCCTGCTCGGAGTAGCGCAGCGCCACCGCATAGTGCGTCGGGTTGGTAACGATCACGTCGGCCTTGGGCACGTCGGCCATCATGCGGCGCTGGGCCGCCTGGCGCTGCATGGCGCGGATGCGGCCCTTGAGCTGCGGGTCGCCTTCGGACTCGCGGTGCTCCTTGCGCACCTCTTCCTTGGTCATGCGGTGCTTGCGGGCGTATTGCCACAGCGCCAGCGGCACATCCACCGCCGCCACCAGCAGCATCACACCGGCCATGCACAGGAAGGCGACGCCGGCCACGTGCATGCTGTCGTGCATGCCGGCGACCAGGTCCCCACGCGGCAGCTCCACGAAGGCATCGCGATAGTGCAGGATCAGCCACCAGCCGACGCCGCCCACCAGCGCCAGCTTGGCCAGCAGGCGCGGCAGCTCCAGCAGCCCCTGCACGGAAAACATGCGCTTGAGGCCGTGCAGTCCGATCAGCCGCGAGATGTCGGGCGTCAGCGGCTTGAAGGAAATCGCCCCGCGCGTCAGCGCCAGCGGCGACAGCGACGCCAGCACCAGCATCAGCATCAGCCCGGCCAGCACCATGGCGAGCGGGCCGAACTGGGCACCGACGTACTGCCACTGCTCCTGCGCGCGGGTGTAGTCGTAGCGGTGGAACTCCAGGCAGCGCGCCAGGAAAGACGACGCCGTCCGCACGATCGACTCGCCCATCACCCACAGCCCGCCCGCGGCCACCGCCAGCAGGACGAACGACACCAGTTCCCGCGATTGGGGAACGTCGCCTTCCTCGCGCGCCTGCTCGAGGCGCCTCGGTGAGGCGGATTCGGTCTTTTCGAGATCGCTGTCTTCGGACATTCCGGGACGGCGAGTGGCCAGGGAATTGGAAAACGCATCGGCCCACGGACCGACGGTCGCATTATCAGACCCCTGCCGCCCTGCCGAAGCGCGGAAAAAGCCCCTCCGGAGCCGGCTTATCGGCAAAAAGCCGGCATCGGCCATGCCAACCCGGCGGGGGCGCCCGTTATACTCGCCAGTTAGTTCCAATGCCACGCGGCCCCCGTACGATCCGACCCACCATGGCCCAACCCGCCGACACAGCGGCCCCCGCCCGCCCCAAGCGCAAGAACGACCCCGAGCGCACCCGCGCCGACATCCTCACCGTCGCCACCGAGGAGTTTGCCGAGCAGGGCTTCAGCGGCGCGCGCGTCGACATGATTGCCGAGCGCACGCTCACCACCAAGCGCATGATCTACTACTACTTCGGCAGCAAGGAAGGGCTGTACCTGGCCGTGCTGGAGAAGAAATACGAAGAGATCCGCGCATTCGAGAGCGCGCTGCAGCTCTCCGGCATGGACCCCGAGGCGGCCATGCGCGCGCTGATCGGCGCCACCTTCGACTATGAGGAAAACCACCCGGAGTTCGTCCGGCTGGTGGCGGTGGAGAACATCCACAACGCGCGGCACCTGGCACAATCGAAGACCATCGCCAACCTGAACGTGACCATCGTCAAGACCACCCAGGCGCTGCTGGAGCGCGGGCGCGCGACAGGCCAGTTCCGCGCCGATGTGGAGGCGCTGGACCTGCACCTGCTGATCACGTCGTTCTGCTTCTTCCGGGTGTCCAACCGCGCCACGCTGGAGACGGCCTTCGGCCTGAAGCTGGGCGCGCCCAAGACGCGCTCGCGCCACAAGCAGATGCTGTGCGATGCCGTCATCCGCTACTTGAAGGGCGACGGCCCCGCCCCCGCCTGAGAGGCGGGGCTGCCCAAGCGTTCAGGCGTCCTGCTCCACCCGGCGCGGCGCCATGAAGTACAGCCACGCCAACGCGATGAAGTACATGCTCGGGATCATGATGAACAGCACTTCGTAGCGGTTGTGCGTGACGGTCAGCACATAGCCGACCAGCCGCGTCATGAACATCCCGCCGATGGCGCCCACCATGCCGCCGAAGCCGAACACCGAGCTGACCACCTGCTTGGGCGTGTAGTCCATCACCAGGCTCCAGATGTTGGCCGTCCAGGCCTGGTGCGCGCCCACCGCCAGCGCGATGGCGATCGCCGCCTCCCACAGGCTGTCGGCCGACACCGCCAACACCACAGGCACGATGCACAGCGCGCAGATCAGCATCGACAGCAGCCGGGCGCGCACCGCCGCCATGCCGCGCCCGATCATCCACGACGACAGCGCCCCGCCGGCGATGCTGCCGATGTCCGCCGTGAAGTAGATCACCAGCAGCGGCAGCCCGATCTGCGTGACGCTGATGCCGAGCTTGTACTGCTGGTTCAGGAACGGCGGCAGCCAGTACATGTAGAACCAGAACACCGGCGCGGTGATCGAGAAGGCCAGCGCAAACGCCCAGGTGCCGCGCATGCGCAGGATGCGCGCATACGGCACCCGCTGCGCCGGCGCCTCGGCGGCCTCGCGGATGTAGCCCAGCTCCGCGGCGCCCACGCGCGGATGCGCATCCGGATTGAAGTAGTTGCGCAGCCAGAACACCACCCACACAATGCCCAGCGCCCCCACCGCGAAGAACACCGCGCGCCAGCCCCACACCTGCAGGAGCAGCGGCAGCATCAGCGGCGTGAGCATGGCGCCGACGTTGGTGCCCGCGTTGAAGATGCCGGTGGCCATGGCGCGCTCGCCGGCCGGGAACCACAGCCGCGTGGCTTTCACGCATGCCGGGTAGTTGGCCGCCTCGGTCAGCCCCAGGAAGAAGCGGCAGACCATGAAGCCGGCCGCAGACGACACCAGCCCGTGCGCGCCGGCCTGGCCGGCTTCGTGGATCCAGTCGATCAGTTGGCCTTCATGGTTGGACTGCCGGCACGCGACGGCATGGCCGAGGCGCTCGCCCTCCTCGCGGCAGAGGCGCTCGACGTCGGCCAGCGTTTCGTGGCCGTAGACAGCGGGTTCACGGGTGCCCAGCAGGTTCAGGTTGGGGCCGTTCAATACCAGAATGGATGTCACTTCAGTCTCCTGTCGGGCCGGTGGCCGGCCTCTTGGCTTTTTGTTTCGGGTGTGGGTGCCCGCGGGAAGCGGGGGCCACGGCTGCAGACAAGCTCAGCGCCCGAGCGGAACGGCAGCGCTACCGGCGCCCGGACGCTCGATGCCGCGGGGGTCTCCGGAGCCGGCGGGTGCCGTTGCCTCGGCATCCTGTAGCGCAGCGAAGTGGGCCAGCATCCGGTGCGCATTCGGCGCGATGCCGGTGAACAGCTCGAACGCCCCCACCGCCTGGAACACCGCCATGCCGCCGCCGTCGAGCGTGCGGCAGCCGAGCGCGCGCGCGTGGCGCAGCAATGCGGTCTCAAGCGGAAAGTAGACGATCTCGGCCACCCAGTGCCGCGACCGCAGCAGGTCGGGCGGCAGCGGCAGGCCGGGGTGGCCGGCCATGCCGGTGGGGGTCGCGTGGACCAGGCCATCGGCCACCGCCATCACGGCGGCCAGGTCGGTGCCGGCCTGCGCGCGGCCCTGGCCGAAGCGCCCGCACAGCGACGCGGCCAGCTGCCGCGCGCGTTCCGGATCGACATCGAACAGCGTCAGCGACCGCGCGCCCAGCGTCAGCACCGCATGCGCCACCGCGGCACCGGCGCCGCCCGCGCCGAGCTGCACCACCTGCCCCATCGGCACATCGGGCAGGCCGCGCCTGAAGCTCTCGGCAAAGCCCCACCAGTCGGTGTTGTGGCCGATGCGGCGGCCGTTCTTGAAGACCACGGTGTTGACGGCGCCCAGCGCGCGAGCATCGTCCGACAGGTCGTCGAGGTACTGCAGCACGCGCTGCTTGCACGGGTGCGTGATATTGAGCCCGGCAAAGCCGAAGCGCTCGGCGGCGGTGAACAGCTCGGGCAGCGCATCGGGCGTCAGGCCCAGCGCCTCCAGATCGATGATCCTGTACACGTAGCGCAGCCCCTGCGCGTCGCCTTCCTGCTGGTGCATGGCCGGCGACAGCGAGCGCTGGATGCCCGCGCCGATCAGCCCGGCCAGCAGCGAGGGGCGAAGGTCGTCATGCATGTCTGGTCTCCTGCGGTATGCCTGCTTGACTCATTTTATACGAACTAGTACGTTTACGTTACCACAAGACGCCGGCCTGTCAATCGACAAATGCCGGCACAGCACAAGGAGGAGACGATGAAACACTGGATGTGTGCCGCAGGCGCCTTGGCACTCGCGGGCACGGCCCACGCGCAGAGCAGCGTGACGCTGTACGGCCTGATCGACACCAGCATGCGCTACACGACGCATGAGAACGCCAACGGCTCGGGCAAGCTGCACATGACCGAAGGCCTGCTGACCGGCAGCCGCTGGGGCCTGCGCGCCGATGAAGACCTGGGCGGCGGCCACAAAGCCTTCGCGCAGCTGGAATCCGGCTTCAGCCCCGACACCGGCACCAGCCTGCAGGGCGGGCGATTGTTCGGCCGCACCGCGCTGGTCGGCCTCAAGGGCGACTGGGGCGCCCTCACGCTGGGCCGCCAATACACCGTGGCGCACGACGTGATGAGCAGCTACGAGTCGATGGCGCTGGCCAACGTCTCCATCGTCGGATACCAGGGCGGCAACTACACCGGCCTGCGCCAGGACAACCTGCTCAAGTACACCTACACGCTGGGCCCGTGGCAGACCGAGCTCGGCTACACCTTCGGCGAAGTGCCGGGCTCCACGCGCGCCGGGTCGACGGCGGCCGCCGCGCTCATCTATGCGCAGGGGCCGCTGATGCTGGCCGGCGTGTTCCAGCAGTCGCGCGACGTCACCACCAGCTTCTTCGGCCTGTCGATTCCGGCCAGCCGGCAGAACGTGTGGTCGGCGGGCGGCACGTACCTGCTCGGCCAGTCGACGCTGTACTTCGGCTTCACCAGCAGCGCGCTCGACGTGGCGGACTACCGCAACCGCGCCATCTACATCGGCGCCAAGGTACCGCTCACGCCGGCGCTGGCCTTCGTCACCACGCTCACCGGTGACCGCGTCAAGCACCAGGGCGACAGCGGCAACCGCTTCACCGGCGCGGCCGCGCTCGACTACAGCGTCTCCAAGCGCACCGACGTCTACGCCAGCATCGACTACACCTCGGTGCGCGGTGCCTGGGCGACGCTCGCCTCGCTGCCCAGCTTCGCCACGCCCTTCTTCGGCTACAGCAGCCGGCTGGGCGTGATGGCGGGGCTGCGGCACAAATTCTGACGGAGCCTCGGCATGCCCTCCCCTGCCTTTCCCTTTCGCAAATCGATCGCCACCGTGTCGCTGTCGGGCACGCTGCCCGAGAAACGGGAAGCCGCGGCCGCCGCCGGTTTCGACGGCGTGGAACTGTTCGAACACGATCTGCTGACCTTCGACGGCACGCCAGCCGATGTCCGCCGCATCGTGCGCGAACTGGGGCTGGAGATCACGCTGTTCCAGCCCTTCCGGGATTTCGAAGGCATGCCCGACGCGCTGCGCGAGCGCGCCCTGGCCCGCGCCGAGCGCAAATTCGACCTGATGCAGGAACTCGGCACCGGCCTCGTGCTGGTGTGCAGCAACACCCAGGAACACGCGCTGCCCGACCCCGCGCGCGCCGCCGCCGACCTGGCCGAGATGGCCGAGCGCGCGGCGCGGCGCGGGCTGCGGGTCGGCTTCGAGGCGCTGGCCTGGGGCCGCCACGTCAACCGCTGGCGGCAGGCGTGGGACATCGTCCGGCGGGCAGACCACCCGGCGCTGGGGCTGATCCTCGACAGCTTCCACACGCTGTCGGTGGGCGACACGCTCGATGGGCTGGAAGACGTGCCCGCCGACAAGCTCGCCTTCGTGCAGTTGGCCGACGCACCGCGCCTGTCGATGGATGCGCTGTCGTGGAGCCGCCACTACCGCAACTTCCCCGGCCAGGGTGAACTGCCGGTCGTCGCGTTCACGCGCAAAGTCATCGCCTGCGGGTATCGCGGGCCGCTGTCGCTGGAGATATTCAATGACGAGTTCCGCGCCGCCCCCGCCCGCCAGACCGCGGTGGACGGCCTGCGCTCGCTGATCTGGCTGGAAGCCGAATGCGGTGCCGGTACCTTGCCGGCACCGCCGCGCTTCGGCGGCGTGGAATTCCTGGAGTTCGCGGTGGACTACCGCACCGGGCTGGCGCTGGCCGCGCAGCTCAAGGCGCTCGGCTTCCGGCACGCCGGCCGGCACCGCTCCAAGGCGGTGGACCTGTGGCAGGGCAGCGTCAACCTGATCCTCAACAGCGGGCAGGACAGCGCCGCCGCCGAGCATTTCGCGCTGCACGGCCCATCGGTGTGCGCGATCGGGCTGCGCGTGGACGATGCCCAGCGGGCGCTGGCCCGCGCCTGCGCGCTGCTGTGCCGCGAGTGGCAGGAACGCATCGGCGCCAACGAGCGGCGCATCCCCGCGCTGCGCACGCCCGACGGCATGCTGATGTACCTGGTCGACGGCGATGGCCCGCGCACCATCTACGACGACGATTTCGTCCTCAAGCCGCCGCTCGCGGCCGGCGAGGCCGGCCACGAGCCGCCCTACCGCCTCGACCATATCGCCCAGGCGCTGCCTGCGCACCGGATGGACACCTTCGTGCTGTTCTACCGCGCCGTGCTGGGCTTGCAGCCGCTGGCCCTGCAGGAGATTCCCGACCCCTACGGCCTGGTGCGCAGCCGTGCCATGGTCAGCGCCGACGGCGAGCTGTGCCTGCCGCTATCGGTGAGCGAAAGCAGACGGACGTCGACGGGGCGGCTGGTGTCGGCCTATGCCGGCGCGGGCATCCAGCACATCGCGCTGGGCACGCCGCGCATCCTGGAAACGCTGGCCGATGTCGTGCAGGGCGGCGCGCGCCCGCTGCGCATTCCCGAGAACTACTACGACGACCTCGAAGCGCGCCACCCGCTGTCCGCCGAACAGGTGGAAACCCTGCGCGACGCGGCGGTGCTGTACGACCGCGACGCCCACGGCGAATTCCTGCACGCCTATACCGTGCCCTTCCACGACCGCTTCTTCTTCGAACTGGTGCAGCGCGACAGCTACACCGGCTTCGGGGCGGCAAACGCGGCGGTGCGCATGGCGGCCCAGGCGGCGATGACGCTGTACCGGCAGGAGGCGTAAGCCCGCGCCCTGAAACGACAACGCCCGCCGGATGGGCGGGCGTCTTGCGGCACGGCGAACCGGGCAGCCGCCGGATCAGAAGCCGAGGCTCGCCAGCAGATCGTCGACCTGCTCCTGGTTGGCAACCACATCCGGATGATCAGGATTGATCTGCGGGCCATTGAGCAGCGACGACCCCACCTCCATGCGCAGATGCTCGGGCGCGTTGTCGAGCAGGATGCCCACCAGCTGGCTCTCGATCAGTTGGACGACATCCAGCACCTTCTTGATCACCTGGCCGGTCAGGTCCTGGAAATCCTGGGCCATCAGGATCTCCATCAGTTGCTGGTTGGTATCGCGCGTCTTTTGCGGGACGCTGCGCAGGAAGCCGTTGGTGATCTCGACCAGGCCGCGGATCTCATCGTCGCCCAGCTGGCGGTCCATCCAGGATTGCCAGCGCGTGACGAGCTCCTCGGCCTCGCCTTCGAGCTGGTCCTGCACCGGGCGCGCCGCGTCGATGGCGTTGAGCACGCGGGTGGCCGCCTGCTCGGTCATGTTGGCGATGTAGTTCAGGCGATCGCGCGCGTCGGGAATGGCCGAGGCCGCCTTCTCCACGCCCTTGTCCAGGCCCAGCTCGCGCATGCTCTCGTGCAACAAGCGGGTCAGGTGCCCGATCCGCTGCAGCATGTCGGGCATCCCTTCCGGTGCAGCAGCCGTCTTGTCGGCGCCTGCGCGGGCGCCGTCGCTCATCTCGCTCATTACGCCCCCTTGTCGAGCTTTTCGAAAATCTTGCCCAGCTTCTCGTCCAGCGTGGCCGCGGTGAACGGTTTCACCACGTACCCGTTGGCACCGGCCTGGGCGGCGGCGATGATGTTTTCCTTCTTGGCCTCGGCCGTCACCATCAGCACCGGCAGCTTGTTGATGCCGGGGTTCGGATCGGCACGGATGCCCTGCAGCATCTGCAGGCCATCCATGTTGGGCATGTTCCAGTCCGAGATCACGAAATCGAACCGGCCTTCCTTGACCTTGGCCAGGCCGGCGGCACCATCCTCGGCCTCGTCGACGTTGGCGAAACCAAGCTCTTTGAGCAGGTTACGCACGATCCGGCGCATCGTCGGGAAATCGTCGACGACGAGGAATCGGTACTGGCTCTTGTCCATGGACACAATCTCCGCAAACTAACTGAATTGGGGGGGTTCGGGATACTTGGCAGTCTTATCGGCCACCGGCCCTGTTTCTTGAGCGCGGCCCGCCTGACGCAGTGATGTCGGGCGCGCACAGGGCCGATCAGGGCGCCTGACCGCCGCGCCCGCGACCATTCTGCCGGTCAAAGAGGTTACACGCGGGTCACCCGGCCATGCGCCGACAGCTTGGCCAGCACGTGCGGCCCGATCTGGTGCAGCGGCAGGATTTCATGCACGCCGCCGTGGGCCACGGCTTCCTTGGGCATGCCGTAGACCACGCAGGAGGCCTCGTCCTGGGCGACATTATAGGCGCCGGCGTTGCGCATCTCCAGCATGCCGGCGGCGGCGTCCTTGCCCATGCCGGTCAGGATCACGCCCAGCGCGTTGGCACCGGCATGGCGTTGTTGCATAAATCGACTTTGAAGTCGAAGCCATCCCTGTGAGGCGTAATTCAGGCGACGCGGACGGACTGCGGGCGGGCAAGCGCAGCCATGCGGTTGAGCACGCCAGCGCGGATGGCCACTTCGGTCGCCTGGGAGCCGACCTCGCGCGCCCACAGCGAATGGC
>CAKKOY010000116.1 GCA_919592095.1 Ralstonia syzygii subsp. syzygii
GCAACCCTTCCAGCTCTCTCTCCCAGCCCCTCACCGTTCCTTGCATCGGACCATGATCGTCTCATCTCACATGGACAACATCTTAGACGATAGGTACGGCTGTAGTACTAGGCCGCCACCGGCGCGCGCCGCCGCAGCCGCATCCCCCCTTCGGCCGAATACGCCGCCAGCCCGATCCAGATCAGCCCGTAGCCCACCACCTTCGGACCGCCGAACGGCTCGTGGTACAGCCACACGCCCAGCAGCAGCTGCAGCGTCGGGCTGACGTACTGCAGCAGGCCCAGCAGCGACAGCGGAATACGCCGCGCCCCGGCCCCGAACAGCAGCAGCGGCACGGCGGTCAGCGGGCCGGCCAACACCAGCAACAACTGGATACCCGCCGGTGCCGCCAGGAAGACGTTCTGCTGCTGCACGGCCAGCCAGCCCAGGTAGGCCAGCGCGGCCGGAAACAGCAGCAGCGTCTCCAGCGTCAGCCCTTCCAGCGCGCCCAGCGGCGAGGTCTTGCGCAGCAGGCCGTACAGGCCGAAGGTCGTCGCCAGCGCCAGCGAGATCCACGGCAGGTGCCCGGCCTGCCAGGTCAGCCAGGCCACCCCGGCGGCGGCCAGCGCCACCGCACACCACTGCGCTGGCCGCAACCGTTCGCCCAGCACCAGCAGCGCCAGCATCACCACCACCAGCGGGTTGATGAAATAGCCCAGGCTCGCGTCGATCACGTGATCATGATTGACCGCCCAGATATAGGTGCACCAGTTGAGCGCCAGCATGCCGGTGCTGGCCAGGTGCCGCCCCACCACGCGCGGCTGGCGGCGCAGCGCCCACAGCCACGCCCAGTGCCGCTTGATGGCCAGCACCACCACCATCACCGCCAGCGACCAGATCACCCGGTGCGACAGGATCTCCAGCGGCGTGACGGTTTTCAGCAGCTTGAAGTACAGCGGAAACAGGCCCCACATCGTGTAGGCCAGGAAGGCAAAGATGACACCGCCGCGGACATGGGCCGACACGTTTTATCCCCAGAGACGCAGCACGGTATAAACGCCCATGCCGACCAAGATCATGCCGAGCATCCGCCGCGTCGCCACATAGAATGCGGCGGCGGCGATGCCGGCCATCAGGCGCGGGTTGGTCCAGCTTGCGTCGAAACCGCCTTGGTACCACAGCAGATCGGGCAGCACGATGGCCGCCAGCGCCGCGGCCGGTGCGAAGCGCAGCGCGTGCCGCACGCGCATCGGCAGCGTGAGGCGGTCGCCCACCATCAGGAAGAGAGCGCGCGTGACGATGGTCACGATGGTCATGCCGAAGATGGTCAGCCAGATCTTGAGCGTGCTCACGGCCCCTCCTTCGGTTCGGACTGCGCCGGCAACGCGCGACGGCGCTGCCATTGCAGGCGAGCGGCGGCTTCGTCACCGGCCAGGCCGGCTGCCATCGCGCCCACCACGGCGATCACCAGGCTCAGCCGGTACGGCAGCTTGAAGGCGATCAGCGCCAGCAGCACGGCGACCGCCACGGCCATCAGCGTGGCGCGCGAGCGGATGGTCGACACCATCACCGGAATCAGCGCCAGCGTGCCGGCCAGCGCCAGCCCCCACGCATCCGGAAACAGGCTCGCGCCGACGACACCCAGCATGGACGACACCTGCCACGCCACCCAGCCGGTCAGCGTCATGCCCCAGAAGTAGCCTTCCTTGCCGCTTTCCGGCCCAGACCTGGGATAACGCTGCGAGAACTGCACGAACGGCAGATCGCCATTGAAGAAACCGATCAGGACCCGCCGCCCGAAGGGCAGATGGCCGAAATGCTGCATCAGCCCCGCGCTGAAGATGATGAAGCGCACGTTGACGATGAAGGCCGTCAGCAGCGCGGTCCAGACCGGCAGGCCGGCGGCCATCAGTGGCAGCACAGCCAGTTGGGACGAGCCGGCATAGACCAGCAGCGTCATGCCGATCGCCTGCGGGATGGTCAGGACCGACTTGCTCATCGCTACGCCGGTCACCAGCCCCCAGGTGAACACGGACGGCAGCGAGCGGAAATAGAAGCGGGCACCGGCGATGAAACCGGCGCGCTCGGCCGGGTCGATGGCCTGCCACCGGCGCTGCAATGCCGCGCCCCAGCGGACTAGCGCCATGGCGCCCTCACAAGTGGTGTTATCATCTCTTTCTGGGCGGACGGCCAGGGGTGGACGGCAGCGCGCGGGCGCGGGAACGGCGGGGGCGACATGGGTGGCTCGTAGGAAACATCCGATTATACTTTTGATGTTAAGCAGTTGCTTAACGTGTAAAAACGTGCAACGCGAATTCGCAACGCCCGGGATCCACCGCCAAGATCGGCGTTGGCGTCCCCGCCCCCACCCCTTACAATTCCGCCTTTGTCCACATTTGAGCCCGGACACCCACAGGAGCCCTCCATGAGCAGCATGGCAGACCGCGACGGCAATATCTGGAAAGACGGCAAGCTGATCGAATGGCGCGACGCGCAACTCCACGTGCTCACCCACACCCTGCACTACGGCATGGGCGTGTTCGAGGGCGTGCGCGCGTACCAGACGCCGGCCGGCCCCGCCATCTTCCGCCTGCCCGAGCACACACGCCGGCTGTTCAATTCGGCCAAGATCTTCCAGATGCAGATTCCGTTCTCGGAACAGCAGCTGATGGACGCGCAACGCGAAGTCGTGCGCGCCAACGCGCTGGAGTCCTGCTACATCCGCCCGCTGGTGTGGATCGGCTCCGAGAAGATGGGCGTTTCCGCCCGCGGCAACACCATCCACGTGGCCATCGCCGCCTGGCCGTGGGGCGCCTACCTGGGCGAGGAAGGCATGCAGCGCGGCATCCGCGTCAAGACATCGTCCTTCACGCGCCACCACGTCAACGTGTCGCTGGTGCGCGCCAAGGCCAGCGGCTACTACATCAACTCGATCCTCGCCAACCAGGAAGCCACCGGCCTGGGCTATGACGAAGCCCTGCTGCTCGACACCGAGGGCTATGTGAGCGAGGGCTCGGGCGAGAACGTCTTCATCGTCCGGAACGGCGTGATCTACACGCCCGACCTGGCCTCGTGACTGGACGGCATCACCCGCGACGCGATCATGACCGTCGCGCGCGACCTCGGCGTCGAGGTGCGCGAGAAGCGCATTACCCGCGACGAGATGTACTGCGCGGATGAAGCCTTCCTCACCGGCACCGCGGCGGAAGTCACGCCGATCCGCGAGCTGGACGACCGCATGATAGGCTCGGGTTCCCGCGGCCCGATCACCACACAACTGCAGACGACGTTCTTCGACATCGTCAACGGCAAGAGCAAGATCGAAAAGTACAAGGCATGGCTGACCCTGGTCTGACCGTGCCCGCTGACCCTCCTCATCATGACCACGCAAACCGCACCCATCATTGAAATCGGCGCAGACGACCTGCCGCTGCACTGTCCGACCAACAACACGCCGGCCTGGAACTACCATCCGCGCGTCTTCCTCGACATCGCCGACACCGGCGAAGCCAAGTGCCCGTACTGCGGCACCGTCTACAAGCTGGCTCCCGGCGTCGAAGTGAAGGGCCACCATTGAGCCGTCCGGACGTGCCGTACACCGCGAGCCCCCTGCCCGCGGCGCATCGATGATGCACAAGATCCTGGTCGTCGCCCCCAACTGGATCGGCGACGCGCTGATGGCGCAGCCGCTGTTCGCGCAGATCAAGGCGCGGCATCCACGCGCGCAGATCCATGCCATCGCCCCAAACTGGGTGGCGCCGGTGCTCGCGCGCATGCCCGAGATCACGCGCGTGCTGCCGACCGACCTGGCGCACGGCAAGCTGCAGCTCGGCAGCCGCACGATGTTCGCCCAGCAGCTCAAGGGCGAATCGTTCGACGCCGCCTATGTGCTGCCGAACTCATTCAAGAGCGCGCTGATCCCATGGCTGGCCGGCATTCCGCTGCGCATCGGCTACAAGGGCGAATCGCGGCTGGGCGTGATCAACGTGCGCTACCCGAATCCGCCCAAGCGCGAGCGGCCGCCGATGGTGCAGCACTATGCGGCACTGGCCTTCAAGCCCGGCGCCAAGCTGCCCGAGACCCTGCCCGATCCGCACCTGCAGGTGGACCTGCAACGCGTGGCGACCACCTCGGCCAAGTTCGGCATCCCCGGCAACGCCCGGCTGATCGCCTTCTGCCCGGGCGCGGAATACGGCCCCGCCAAGCGCTGGCCCGCCGAGCATTTCGCCGAGCTGGCGCAGATGCTGCGGCGCTCGTTCCCGTACGCGCACATCGTCACGCTCGGCTCGGCCAAGGACCGCGAGACCGCCGACGCCATCGTCGGACGCGCGCCCTTCGTGCGCAACCTGTGCGGCGAAACCTCGCTGGACGAGGCCATCGAGCTGCTCGCGCGCGCCGAGGCCGCCATCTGCAACGATTCCGGCCTGATGCACGTCACGGCCGCCCTGGGGCGCCCGCAGGTGGCCGTGTTCGGCTCCAGCGATCCGCGCCACACGCCGCCGCAGTCACCCGCTGCGAGTATCATGTGGCTCCATCTCGAGTGCAGCCCGTGCTTTGCCCGCGAATGCCCGCTCGGCCATCTGCGCTGCCTGCGCGACATCGGTCCCGAGATGGTGTTTCATGAATTGCGCCGGCTGCTGCAGCCGGTGTAACGCTGTCACCGTCAGCCACTCCCCTCAACGCTCCGCCGCCATGCCACGATTTGCCCGACGGTTCGAAGCCGCCGAGGACATCCTCGACGCCTACCGCGAAGCGCTGCGGCGCCGCGATGCCGACAGCGCACTCAAGCTCTGGCTGGACGAGGACTCCGTCAGCTTCATCCTGCCCGACGGCCAGCGCCTGCACGGCCACGAGCAGCTGCGCGGCTGTCTCGATGCCCTCGTCGAGAAGCAGCTGGTGTGGATCGAATGCCTGGACCAGCAGGTGCACTCCTCGCTCGGCGTGTCGATCTTCGAGGCGACCGAGGCCCTGCGCTTTTCCGAAGACGCCACCGAAGCCAGCCTGTACGTGCACACCACCTACGTGCTGATGCAGAATCACGAGGGCTGGCGCATCGCGCACGTCCACTCCAGCCAGGCGGCCGAGGAGCGCGTGGCCGCGTCGATCGCCAGCGTCACACACTCTCTGCACTGAACCGGCCCGACCACGGGTGCAGGTGGCTGCCTGAGACGATGATCCGCCCGTTCCGCCCGGCCGCTCCCGCAGACCCGGACCTGGGCTCGCTGCTCGCCGGCCCGTTCGAGCCGCACGCGTTCCGCTCGCCGTGGTGGCTGATCGGCGGCAACGCGCAGACCATTGTCCCGGCGCGGCTGTGGCGCTTTCCGCGCATCGCGTACCGGCGCGAGCGCTGGGACACGCCCGACGGCGATTTCATCGATCTCGACTGGACCACGCACGACGCCGATGCGCACGCACCGCTGGTGGTGCTGTTCCACGGCCTGGAAGGCGACTCGCGCAGCCACTACGCCCGACTGATGATGGATGCGCTGCGCGCGCGCCGCTGGCTAGGCGTGGTGCCGCATTTCCGGGGCTGCTCGGGCGAACTGAACCGCGCGCCGCGCATGTACCACTCCGGCGACTCGGCCGAAATCGCGTGGATCCTCGATCGACTCTATCAGGACCACTGCGCCCCGCACGGCCGCAAGCTGCTGGCGGTGGGCATCTCGCTGGGCGGCAACATGCTGCTGCGCTACCTGGGCGAGCGCGGCACCAGCGTGCGTCACCTGCGCGCCGCGGCCACCGTCTCGGCCCCGATGGACATGGTGGCGGGCGGCGCCGCGCTGTCCCAGGGCTTCGGCATGGTCTACACGCGCATGTTCCTGCGCACGCTCAAGCAGAAAGCTGAGGCCAAGCTCGACCAGCATCCCGGCCTGTACGACCACCACGCCATGCTGGCCGCGCGCAACTTCATCGAATTCGACAACCTCGTCACCGCGCCGCTGCACGGCTACCGCAACGTGTACGACTACTGGACGCGCGCCTCGTCCAAGCCGGTGCTGCGCGAGGTGTGCGTGCCAGTGCTGGTGCTGAATGCGCGCAACGATCCGTTCCTGCCAGGACACCATCTGCCGGGCCCGAACGATGTGTCGTCGGACGTGGTGCTCGACCAGCCGCTGCACGGCGGCCACGTCGGCTTCCTGCTGCGCCGCGACGGCCAACTGCGCCATGTCCCGTTGGCCGGCCGCATCGACTGGCTGCCCGCGCGCCTGCTGCGCTTCTTCGACGACGTGCTCGGCCGCCCGCCCCGACCGGACACCCCCGAACGCCCGGGAGCCGACCGTGGATGAGGTCGTCCGCCAGGCCATGGCCAAGTGGCCGAGCGTGCCCAACTGCTTCGGCTGGCTGGCACTGGACCGGCGCGGCCAATGGCGCATGCGCAACGCGTATGCGCAGCAGCACCAGTTGTCCGGCGACCCGATCCGCCATACCGCATTGATCGACTTCATCGTCCGCAACTACACCCACGACGAGGCCGGCCGCTGGTTCTTCCAGAACGGCCCGCAGCGCGTGTTCGTGGAACTGGACTACACACCGTGGATCGTGCGGCTGTCGCCCGAGGGGGCGCCGCTGGCCCTCACCACCACCACGGGCGCCGCCTTCACGCCCGCCGGCTGCTTTGTCGACGAGCACGGCAACGTCCTGCTCGCCGGCCGCGTCGCCGACCACGATGGCAACGAGACCCTCGCCCTGCTGCACGATCACGACCTGGAGCCGTTTTCGTCGCTGGCGCACTGGCACGGCGAAGCGTGCGGCGCCGCGCTCGGCATGCTGCCCTGGGATGATCGCACCTTCGACATCGAGCCGATCCATCGTGCCGAAGTCGAACGGCGCTTCGGCTTTGTCCGGCATCCGGCCGCACTCGCCTGACGCGGGCCGGCCACCCCGCTACTTCGGCAGGGCCTTCTCTTCCTGCTTCTCTTCGCGGTACTGGCGCTCCATCTGGTGCAGCCGCGCATCGACCTCGGACAGCGTATAGAAATCCGCATCCCCCGCGTTGCGCGCGAGCTTGAGCTGCTCCACCGCCGCGCCCCAGGCGCCATCGCGCGCGTATTTCTCGGCCAGCGCACGGTGCTGCTCGACGCGCTTGCCCTGGTCGGCATAGGCACGGGCCAGCATGTCCCACCAGATCGATTGGGCGGTGTCCTCGCGCGCCTTGTCGCGCAGATAGGGAATCGCCTCCTCCGCACGGCCCGCCGCCAGCAGCGTCTGGGCGTAGGTGATACCGACCGCGCGCGACAGCGGGTACGCCGTCAGCGCGGCACGCGCCATCGTCAGCGCTTCCGGCACGCGATTGCGGGCGCGGGCCAGTTCGATGGCCGTCACATCCAGGTCCGGACTGCCCGAGGTGATGTCGGGAATGTTGCCGTACAGCCGCCGGGCCTCCAGCAACGCCTGCTCCGCCAGGTCCGGCTGCCCGGCCATCTGCTCGGCCACGGCGATGCCGTACCACAGCGCCGCGCGTTTCTCGACCGGCGCATCCGGCGCGGAGACCAGTTGCGAGCGCATCGCGTTGCGCACGTCGAGATAGGCGCTGGTCGAGGTCTCCTGCAACACGCGCGCCCGCGCCTTGGCAAAACCGAACATCGGCCGGTGCGGCTGGCGCGGGTGCGGCAGGCCGCGCACGCGGTCTTCCATGTCGGCGATGCGCTCGCCGGTCAACGGGTGAGTGCGCGCGTAGCCCGGAACGACGCCGGTGTCCGCGATGCGGCTCACACGCTGCAGCCGGCGGAAGAAATCGGGCATGCCGTCCGGGTTGTAGCCGGCACCGGTCAGCAGCGTAAAGCCGACGCGGTCGGCCTCGCGCTCCGCGCTGCGCGAGAACGCCAACTGGTTCGACACCGCCGCCGCCTGCCCGCCCACCGCCAACGCCTGCGCCGCGTCACCGCTCTTGGTGGCCGCCAGCCCCGCCAGCAGGATCGACGCCAGCGCAATCCACATCGACTCGCCCGACTTGTCGATGCCGCGCGCGATATGGCGCTGCAGCACGTGGCCGATCTCGTGGCCGAGCACCGAGGCCAGCTCCGATTCGCTCTCCGTCGCCACCAGCGTGCCCGTATTGACGCCGATATACCCGCCCGGCAGCGCAAACGCGTTGATGCCCGGATCGCGCACCGCAAACAGTTCGAAGCTCGACGCCGACGTACTCCCCGCCACATGCTGCCGCCGCGCAGCCTCGATCAGCCGGTAGCCGATATCGTTCAGGTAATCCGACAGCAGCGGATCCGGCACGTAGTCCGGATCGCGCCGGATCTGCCGCATCACGCGGTCGCCCAGACGGCGCTCCATCTCCGGCGACAGCGCCGCCGTGGACGGATCGCCCATGTCGGGCAACTCGTAGGTCGGCGCATCGATGATCGTCGCCTCTTTCTGCAGATACGGCGACTGGCGCCCGATCTGTACGCTGCGGTTCAGGTTGCTCTGCACCTGGTCCGCCGCGGCCGCCGAGCCGACCGGCACAGCAGGAACGGACGCCGGCTGCGCCAGCACGGGCAACGACACTGGAGCAAGCCACGTCATCAACAGCACAGCGGCTGTCACTTTGCGGGCGCGCGGCCGGAAGAGAGAGAGCGTCATGCGGAAAACACGTGGGGCGGAATCCACCCGGCGACAATCGCCGGGCGCTGAGCACTTGCTATCATAAATCGCTTCACATCGAGCGCCACCATCCATGCCGCAACTCACCCACTTCGATACCGCCGGACAAGCCCACATGGTCGACGTCGGCGACAAGGCCGTCACCCACCGCGTCGCCGTCGCCACCGGCACCATCCGCATGCTGCCCGCGACGTTCGCACTGGTACGCGACGGCACCGCCAAGAAAGGCGACGTGCTGGGCGTCGCCCGCATCGCAGCCATCCAGGGGGCGAAGCGAACTTCCGACTTGATTCCGTTATGCCACCCGCTGGCCCTGACCAAGGTGGCCGTCGACTTCGAACTGGATGAGGCGGACTACACTGTCCGCTGCACGGTGCGCGCCGAGACGCGCGGACAGACCGGTGTGGAGATGGAAGCGCTGACGGCCGTGCAGGTGGGGCTGCTGACCATCTACGACATGTGCAAGGCGGTGGACCGGGGGATGGTCATCGGGGATGTGCGGCTGATGGAGAAGCGGGGGGGGGGGGGGGGGGGGGAATGCGGGGGAATGGGTGGCCGGGGACTGAGGCCAGGCACCCCACAAGAAGGCGCGCTGAACCAACTGCCCTCCATAGCAGCGCTTCATAAAAAAGGTCCTTCGGACATTTCTTTAGGTTGGTAGTACGCTGACGCGCATGTTCTGCAAGAGGGCATGCGATGGACAGCGCGGAGTTGTACCGGCAATTGCTGGGGCTGACGGCGCCCTGGATAGTGGAGCGAGTCGAATTGGACGTAGCGCAGCAACACGTTGAAGTCCATGTCGGGCATGCGCCAGGGCAGCGATTCGCCTGCCCCGAGTGCGGGCGTGAACTGAGCGTCTACGACCATCTTGGCGAACGGGTGTGGCGCCACCTGGACAGCTGCCAGTTCCTGACCTACCTGCACGCGCGCGCGCCGCGCGTGTCGTGCCCAGGGCATGGGGTGCGACAGGTGACGCTGCCGTGGGCACAGCCGGGCAGCCGTTTCACGAACCTGTTCGAGACGCTGGCGATCGAAGTGCTGCTCGCCGCGAACATCAAGCGTGCAGCTGAGATTCTGCGTATCACCTGGGATGAAGCCTGGGGCCTGATGGCGCGTGCGGTGGTGCGCGGCCGGACAGCCAAGGGGGAGGCGATGCCGACCCACCTCGGCGTCGACGAGAAGGCGATCGCCAAAGGTCACCGCTACATGACGTTGGTGTGTGATCTGAAGGAAGCGACGGTCGAGTACATCGGCGAGGAACGCAAGGAGGCGAGTCTGGGCGCCTACTTCGATGCCTTCCCGGAAGAGAACCGCGAGGCTGTCGAGGCGATCAGCCTGGACATGTGGCCGCCCTTCATCAACGCCTGTCGAGAGAAGGTGCCGGACGCCGACGAAAAGATGGTCTTCGACCGCTTCCATATCATGCGTCATGTCGTCGATGCGGTGGACAAGGTCCGCAAGCAGGAGCACAAGGCGCTGATCAAGGCGGGAGATGTCCGGCTTACCAAGAGCAAGTACCTGTGGCTGACCAACCCGGAGAACATGACGGACCAGGCCCGGCAACGCTTCAACGAATTGAAGGGCATCGAATTGAAGACCGGCCGTGCCTGGGCGCTCAAAGAAGCGTTGCGAGCATTGTGGAGCTACACGTCCAGAGCCTGGGCGACGAAGTTCTGGAAGCGCTGGTACTTCTGGGCGACCCACAGCCGCCTGAGGTGTATTAGCCGGGACTCGATCTGACAGGTGATCGGGCCGATTGAGAATTGCTCCCGATTCAGTGAGGGATGAGCTTGTCCTTGGCGAGTTCGAGCGAGTCGAGGAAGGTGCGCATGGGCGTTTTGCCGTAACACCATCGGCCTTGATGTTCGCGCTCGTTGTTGTACTGGTCAAGCCACGCATCGAGATCGGTCTGCAGGGCGTCGATCGATGCGTAGATATTCTTACGGAAGGTGACCCGATAGAACTCGTTGAGCATGGTCTTGTGTAGTCGCTCGACGATGCCGTTGGTCTGCGGCGACTTGGTCTTCGTGCGGGTGTGGTCGATGTTCTCCACGGCCAAGTAGAGCTCATACTCGTGGTGCTCTGGGCTGCCGCAGTACTCGGTGCCGCGATCGGTCAGCACGCGTAGCAACGGAATATCGTGGCTATCGAAGAACGGCAGGACGCGATCGTTGAGCATGTCTGCCGCGGGCAGTGGCGTCTTGCGGTCGTAGAGCTTGGCGAAGGCCACCTTCGAATAGGTGTCGACGAAGGTCTGTTGGTAGACGCGGCCTACACCCTTGAGCGTGCCGACGTAGAACGTATCCTGTGCTCCGCAGTAGCCGGGGCATT
>CAKKOY010000117.1 GCA_919592095.1 Ralstonia syzygii subsp. syzygii
TGCTGGCATGGTCGCGATGGCGGCGCGCGCATCAGTGGCGCGCTCAGCAGTGTCACTACCGGGCGCGGGGATGTGCTCCGCCATTTTGAGCTACGGCTGTAGTACTAGGCCTGCCGGATTCCGGTGTGAGCGCCGAAGCCAACGCTCAGGCGCGGTCGCGTCAAAACGTGTTCGGAGGACACAAACCGTGAAAAGTCGCCACATCTTGCTCGCCATCCTCAGCCCCGCGGCGCAAGCCGACCTGGGCGAGATGAAGCAGGACATCAAGCAAGGCACGAAAGATGCCGCCAAGAAAACGGGACATGCCGCACGGGAATTCGGTCACGCGACCGCCAACGCCGCCAGGACGGTCGGTCATGGCGTGGCGAACGCGGCACGCGAGACCAAACGGGCGACCAAGCGGGTCTTTCACAAGAACGATTCGGAATAAAAGAAAAGCCCCGCGCCACGACGGGGCTGGCCACCCGGCAGATCCCTCAACCCCGAGCCGGCACAAGCGACAGGACATCACGCGGCACCTCGCGAGCACGATGTCCCGCTCGACTGGCGTCCTCGCCAGCGATGGCCAGGACGACGCTGGTCGATGACGCGCCCGCGCGGTTCCTGGCCGTGACGGTGTACGTCTTCGCCGCTGTCGACTGCGACGTCCGCTCTGCAATCAGCCGGCCGCTGCCGGCATCCAGCCGGGCACCGCCGGGCAACGGCGGCTCGATCGACCACGAGACGTCCGGTGCACCCACCTGCCCGACCACGGGCGACAGGGAGGGCTGGGCGAGTGCGCGGATACCGAGCGTCAACACCGTGCCGGGAGCACCATAGCTCAGGCCGTTCGGCCGGCGCGGCTTCAGGGTCAGGGACCATTCGGCCGGCGTCGACACCAGAGTGAGCCGCCCGGCCTTCACCGCCAGATACTGGCCCGACGGGCGCTGGATAGTGAAGGTCCCGGAGACGATCCGCTCCTTTCGCGGGTCGTCATCGGCCCAGGCGAGATGGCCGGTCGGCGTCAAGATCCAGCGGGACACCCCCTCCTTGTCCACGAACGGATCCACCGTCGAGACCCCGTCGCCATGTTCGGCCAGGGCCTTGGCCCCGAAGGTCGCGGGATCGATCGAGAATATCTGAGACTGCCCCTTGTCGTCGGTAACGACATAAAGCAGCGTATCGACATCGGCGGTTTCGTGGCCCAGACGGGGATCGCCCTGTGCGGCAAGGGTCAGGCAGCCGCCCGAACCGTGCTGGAACAGCGTGCCGATGCCAACCTGCTCAGCGCGCAGGCTCTCGATGGCCGCGCCCAGGGGCATGTACAGGCCGGCAGCATTGGCCTGGTCCTTGGCAAAGGCTTGAATGGGCGGCGCCGGCTTATGCTCGATCAGATCGATCACGAGGACGATAAAGCCTGCGACGGCAACCACCGTGGCCAGCACATTCAGGCCGCTGCAGAACATCGCCGCGGTCTCGAAACTGCCTCCCAGGCTGAACCCCCATCCCCCCAGGCTGGCGATCAGGGAGAAGGCAGCAGACGCCACGATCAGGCTGTTGCCGGCCCATTCCAGGTCGTCGGTCGATTCGGCCAGGAAGACGGCGGACAAGACGAGATTGGCAATTCCCAGCGCGGCGCCGACGCGATAGGCCATGAACTCGTCGAGGTTGCGACCGAGCAGGCGCGCCACCACGGGCTGTTCGCGCGCGAAATCGTACGCCCCCTGATACTCGAACAGGATCTCGAGATCGGAGATCGTCCCAGGCGGCACGCCCTTGCCCTCGCGCACCAGCCAGCGGGCCAGACCCGAGCTCAGTTGCCCTTCCGCCTCGAAGCTGCGCCAGGTCGTCCAGGTGTGCTGCAGGTTCACCCATTGACCGCCCAGCTCGCTGGTAAAGGGCCACCATCTGGATGGTTCCCTTGATCGCCATGGTCGCGCCCTGGGCCAGCACGCTGACCAGACCGATGATCAGGCTGGCCTTTTCGGAATCCTGGAGCTGATCCCATGCGAGCCTGCCCGACACCAGCAGGCCGATGGCAGAGACAGCCAGCCCCACGCTGAAAACCTTGAGCGCACCTTCCACGGCGGCAGCCGTGAAACCGGCCTTCTGCAGCACGGACTGGACGGCCGGCGATCTGGCGCGGGATGACAACTCGGAGAACAATTGGGCAAAACTGATGGTGGAACCGAGACTCAGCGCGTCGGACAGCACTTCCTCGACGAAATAGTCGTAGGCGCTCTTGTAGGTCTTGCCATCACCGGCCTCGATTGTCTGCGCCGCCAGCAACCGGGCAGCCAGCGCTGCCGCCTCGCGGGCGGCGGGTTCCGGGCTGTCGGCATATTGCCGGACGTAGCCCTGCAGCACGTGGCGGCCCAGGTCGGCCACGGCTGACGCGTTGTGGCCGAAGTCGACCAGTTCGGGCAGCACCGAGCCGATCTGAAAGGCGCCGATCTGCTGCACGTAGGTCTTGGAGAAGCTCTGGGTGGGATCGAGAAGATCGAGCAGCGTCGTATAGCGCTTGGTGAGCAGCGGAACCTGCGCGCTATCGCTCTGCCCCCGGAGCATCTGCTGGCGGACGAAGTTCAGCTGGATCGGACTCGTGACCGCACGGAAAAGCTTCCAGGCCCAATAGGCGCCTTGAACCGCGATGCGCTTGAGGTCGTCGATGCGATTGAGCATGTCCCGCCGGTCGGCGTTGCCCTCGACGGCGCCCGCTTCCTTGAACTGCTTGTTTACGGCAGCCTTCCACACTTCGGCATCGGTCTCGATTTCCGCAGTGTGCTGCGCCGATGCCCGGCGCTGGTCGGCCAAGAAAGCCTCCATCAACGGGAACCGTTCATTCCAGCGGTTGCGGTACAGCGCGTCGGACTGGCTCCGATACAGCGCGCTGCCATTGAACCCGTTGCTGAGCCGCCGGCTGGCACGTGCGCGGTTCAGCGTGCGGGCATCCGCGTCATCCCGGGACAGACCCAGGTTCGACACCAGGAAGGGGACCTGCAGCGTGTTGTAGAACCAGGGGTTGTCGGGATTGCCGGTGGCGATGGCTAGCACCGAAGGCGGCAGGCTCGGCGGGTTGGCGCTGATGAAGGTCGAGCGCAGTTGCGGCCCCATGTAGTACTGCACGATGGCGGAGAGGTCCCCGGTTGCCGCCACCAGCACCTCGTCGGTGTAGCTATCGCCCGCACGCGAGAACGGGTCCATCGCCACCAGGTACGACAGGTCCAGGGGGACCGCATGCGCGGCCGTGGCAGCCCGGCCTAGCGCGAACTCGGCGGGCACGCGCGCGCCGCCCGTGCCGGAGCCGTCATCGAGAATGCGTTCACCATCCTCGGAGAAGGTCAGGCTGCCGCTGGGCGGCAGCCCCAACGCGCGCGCCGCTTCATCCGATAAGCCGGCCCAGACCAATCGGTCCCCCCGGACGCGCGACTGCGCAACGGCCCCCCCCTCATGGAGCAATTGCCCCCCTCCGATCGAGAGGAGCGTCGCGCGCCCCGCCAAGACCGCTCGGTAGCGGCCCACAATCGCATGGTTCTCGACGGTTCCGGAAATACCGTAGACGGCGCCCGTGACCTCCGGCGTCCCCGTGAGGACAGCGCCGTTGAAGCGCGTCGCCATGGCGCTTGTAAAAGTGAATGCCATCCGGTACGGAAACACGGTCTCGATCGTATTGCCCGGCGCGGGCAGGCCGGATCGCGAATCATCCCCCACCTCGAAGCCGGGGTTGAGGGCGTACAGGAACCGGTTGTCGGCGTACAGCCGGATGACGGCTTCGGTATCGTCGGTCTCCCACTGGTTGCCGGTTTGGCGGTCGATGAAGGTCAGATAGGTCTGGTAGATCGGGGTGGATCCGTCCCCCACATCCACCACCTTGTGCTTGAAGGTGAGCGCGTCAACCCAGGTCGCTCCGCGCCAGGCCTCGGCTGAGGTATCCCAGTTCAACACGATGCTGCCTCCCTGAACCTTGGCGGAACAGCCCCCGTTGGCCGCCAGCAGGCAATCGTAGCTGGGCTCGACGGGATCGAGTCCGACCGTGACCTGCCGACCATCGATCAGGAGCCACCCCAGCCCCCGGGTCGGCGTGGCTTGCGGAAAGAGCTGACCGGACAGCGCTCGGCTGCTGGCCCCGTTGTGCAGCACCAGGCCGCGTCCGCCATCGACCCAGCCCATGTCGGAGGCCGGCACTTCGTGGGCATCCAGGAACACGCGGCGGGAGCGGCCATCGACGGCGTCGATCACGGTCAGGCTGTGCGGATGCCCGACGGCGGTGTCTTCATAGCCGAGCCTGTAGCGACGAGCGGGCAGCCGTTCAAATACCGGAGGATGTGGATTCATGTGCGTGGTTTCGCAAAGAAATCAGACGGTGGCGGTGGTGCGTGTCTCCCACAAGGAGGCCAGCAGGTCCCGGAACACGCTTCCCATGGCCGGACCCAGCGCGCGGGCAAAGGCCGCGGCGTGATCGGGGGTGTAGCGGCCTGCCGCGGCCTGTTCCCGGTCCAGCAGGGCGGCGGTCAGCGGGCGGATGTCAAAGGTCAGGCTGCCAGCCGGCTGACCGCTCGCATCCCGCATACGGGCGCGATAGCTGCGGTACTGCCCGTCGGGTGGCAGCAGCACATAACCCGTGGCGGTATAGCGCGGGGCGGCATCCCCATCGAACCGCACGTCGAAGTCGATCTCGGTACGCGTGCCAATGCCGGTCTGGCTGGTATAAGTGATGGCGTCGATATGGCGCGCGAACGGCGCCGACGGCTGGCCGTTCCTTTCAGCCAGCACCGGCGGGACGAACGAGACACCCTGACGCACCGGTGCCACCGACACGCGCGCGCCTTGCGGCGGCGCGGCCCATTCGTAGAACGACACGTCGTGCACCGAAATCGCCAGCGCCGCAATCGGGTGACCCGGCTGGTAATCGACGTCGAACTCGCGGTATCCCAGGCGGATGGCGGTCTCGATCTGGTCGCCCAGCAGCATGGCGGCGGCTTCGTAGGTCTTGCCGACCACCCAGTCATAGGCAGCAGTGCCGCCGCCCGTCAGGGAAGCGAGCACCGAATCCACGTCCTGTTCCACGCTCTGCTGCGCGAGCAAGGCGGCCGGCAGCACTGGTGGCAGATGCCGGATGGCCTGCGGCAGAACAGTGGAGGCCGCGGCATCGGCAAAGCGTTTGATGACTTCATTGAAGTCGGCGCGCCCCAGTTGCCGGTAGTCCTGATGCAGCACGGCTTGCGCCGCCCGCACGACCTCGATCAGTGCTCGCGTCGCCAGGGGCACGCGATCGACCAGCGGCATCTCCGCGGCCACGACGTAATGCCGCTCGCCATCGGCCACGATGTACTGAAAGGGCTCGGCGGCTTCGGATGCAACCACCACGTCGTAGACCAGTTCCGCCGGATTGGCCGGCGTCTCGACGGCCTGGACAGTGGTGACCGGGATCGGCTCGGCGGCGCCGTTGCGCCACCCGAGGAGGGTCACGCCCGGGCCCAGCGTGGCCACGCCGAAGCGCGACAGCGTCGGCACCACCTGCCCCAGCGACGACGGCATGACGGCATACAGATACGGCGGATTGCCCGGCGCGCTCGCACCGCCCGGATTGCCGGCGTTGACAAACGGGTGGGAAGCCGTGAAAGACACTGCGCCGCCGTTCAACGTATAGAACTGCCGGTCGCCACGCAGGGCATTGGTCACGAGCGCAACCTCGCGCGGCCCGGCCGGCGTGGCGATGCGGTCGCCAGGGCGCAGTATCTCGATGGCGCGGGTGCCCCCTTCTGCCATCAACACCGGCGTGCCGGCACGAAAGCAACTGCTGGGCGGATCGTACCGGTAGCGGCGACCATCGCCGTCAGACAGGAAATGCTTCGAATTCCCCTCCCTGACGGTGACCGGAAAGCTGAGGCCCCGAGGCGGCGGTGGCGGCAAGAATACGGTCGAACTCAGGATCCCGTGCCCTGCCGGCCCATCGAAATCGTCATGGCCGATCTGCACACGCACCCCCTCGACCGGCTTCTGCATCCAGACCCGATAGGCCGGCCAGGCCCCCGCCGCCACTGCGGACGGGATGGGCAATTGCTGGCCTATCGTCCCGATCAAGGTGTCGACGCTGCCAACGTTGTCCCCCAGCGCCAGCAACTTGACGTAGTGATGGAACAGCTCCCATTCCGGGTTCTGCCACTGGCCGCGCGCCAGCTGAAGACGCTTGGCCCCCAGCCAGGCTGGGCTTGTCAGCGCCGCGCGATATTGGGCCAGGGCATCGCGCTTGGCCGACGCATCGCCGGCAACGGCATTGAACGGCGTGGCAAAGGCCTGCCAGCTGCGCTGGAACACGTAGCCATACCAGTTCAGCAGACGCTGGCCCTGCTGCAGCAGCGCATTGAAGCGGTCGACCGCGCCATCGGCCTTGCCGCGGTCCACGTTGCGGCGCGCCTCCGAGCTCAACTGGTGAATGGATTGGCACAGCGTTGCGGTGGCCCCGTCGCTCCAGTCCGACACAGCGACGCCCGTCACGCTGACGGCTGCGTCGGCATATGGGGCCGGACTGGTAGCCGGGAAAAAAAATCGAGCGCCAGGACGGCCCTCGGCTGGTAAAGAAGCCTCTGAGCTCGACGGAATCGCCGGTCAGCGCGCCCATGAGCGCGCTCACCAGGCCGGTACGGGCAGCCATGCCGGGGGGGCTGTCGTGCAAGCCCGGCAGGGCATCGAACATCTGCTCGACGCGCTCGGAAATGGGGGTAGGACACATGTCAGCCTGACTCCTCAACAGGTACAGGCAGGCCGGAGCCGCGCCCCGGCCCGCGATGCTCGCATTACTTGGCGTTCTCGAACGCAGCGGCCAATGCCACCGCCGCTTCCCTGATCTCAAGCTGCACGGACGCACTCGTGCTGCCGACCGAGTTGCTCACCTGCACACGGTAGGACGTCAGCGGCTGCTTCTTCAGCTTGCCGCCCGGCTTCAGGCCGATGTTGCCCTTGTCGGTATCGAAGATCAGCCCGTCCGGCAGCGGTTCCGAGATCGACCAGGTCTTGGGATCCGCACCGAGCTGGTTGAGCGTCGGGTAGTAGGGAATCCGATCGGTATCGCTGGTCTGGAAGACGATCGGCTCGCCGTCGTTGTAGGACAGGAAATCCGGCCGCAGCAGCTTCAGGCCAAGCACCCAGCTGTAATCGCCGGAACTCAGGATTGCCTGGTTCGCGGAGAACGTCAGCGTCGAACTCCGCCCGAACTTGGCGCTGTAGATGCGGAATGGCGCCGAGTCGAGGATCTTGATCTCGCCATCGCCCCGTTGCCAGGTCGGGTCGCCGGTCGCCTCCACCCGCCACAGTTGCCGCTGCGCATCGTCGCCGGCGAGCGTCGCCTCGAACGTCACGGCCCGGCCGTCGGCCGACGCGGTCAGCAACTGCACCTTCTGCGTGTCCGGCTCGACGAGATAGAACTGGGCGCGGCCCTGGGGGTCGACGGCCAGGTTGAATACGGTATCGAAGCTGTGCGTCAGCGCCCCCACCGTCACCTGCCCCCCGCTTGCACGGCTGATCACCTGACTGAAGCTGGCGCCGGCCCCGATCGCGATGCCGTTGGCCTGCCCCGTGATCGCGAAATAATCGATGGCGACGCCGAACGGCATGAACAGCCCGGCCTGAGTGGCCTGATCATCGACGAACGACTGCACGGGAGACTTCGGCTTGGCGCCCTGCATCCAGATCACGAGCACCACGGCGCCGGCAATCGCCGCGAAGATCGCGAGCACGCCCGCACCGACCGCAATCGCCCCCAGCGTGGTTGCCAGCATGGAGCCCTCGGCAACCAGACCGCCCACCACGACCCAGTTGGCTGCGATACCGATCAACTCGAGCACGCCGGAGGCCAGGAACAACGCGTTCATCGTGGTCTCGAGCGGCTCCTTCGACTCGACCAGCCCCCAGATACTCAGGCCGATGCTGGCAAGGGCAAGCGCCGCACCCACGCGGAAAGCCAGGAACTCGTCCAGATTGCGTCCGAACAGCGCACGGGCCAGTCTGCCCTGGGTCGCGCCCTCGCCCGCCTCCGCTGCGCTGGCTGCGGCACGGGCAAAGCCTGGGATCGGGCGCTCCAGCCGCCCGGCCAGCCAGCGTGCCAGGCTGCTCTGCACCCGGGCCGACTGATCCTCGATGATCTGCACCCCCCGGTACCACGCCCATATCCGGGTGCCCAGCCGGGAGATGAAGCCGGCCGCCTTGATGGTTCCCTTGATCACCGCACCGATGACCTGGGTAAACAGGGCGATGCCACCTTCGATGAGGCGGCCCTTTTCCAGCGGCTTCAGGTCACGCCACCGCACCACGCCGCCGGCGAGCATGACGATCGCAGCCACCCCCATCGCCATGCCGGACAATCGCGCAAGGTCCGGCAGCGATCCGGAAACCTTCAGCCCGAACCGGCCAAGTTTGCTCTTCCAGGCGGTGCCGGTCACTTCCTTCTCGAAGTTGGTGAAGACCTGGGACCAGATGCCGGTGGAATTGCGCAGCGCGGCAGCCGCGAAGAAGGCGTCGATATACGGATCGATCAGGCGCTGGCTGCCCTGCTGGGCGAACAGCTCCTGCGCCGCATCCAGCGCCCTGCGCATGTCGGGATCCTGGGTATTGATGTACTTGTCGATGAATTTCTTGAGAATCGCTTCCGCCGCGGCGCGGTAGTCATCCTGATTGTTGCCGTAATCGAGCAGGCGCGGGAGCTCGACGGCGATCTGGTAGATATTCAGCACCTCGTTGTACTTCATCGCGAACCGGTTGCTGTCATCGAGGATGGTCAGGATCGCGAGGTAGCGCTGAATCTCCTGGGTGAGCTGCCGCGAAGTGTTGCCGCTCAGAAGCTGCGCATCGATCGAAGACAGCATCACCGGCGACGTCATGATGCGGAACAGCTTCCATGCCCAGTAGCGCTTGTCCTTGGCAAGGCGCGCGAGGTCATCGATCAACTGCAGCATCTTCTGCAGATCGGGATCGTCGGGAGCAGTCCCTGCCTCGGTGGCCTGCTGCTTGACCTGATTCTTCCAGCTCGCGGCTTCGGTATCGATCGTGCCGGCATAGCGGGCATGGTTGGCCGGGTTGGCCTGGTCCGCGAGGAACTCGTTGGTGGAGGGGAACTTCTCGCACCACGCCAGCTTGTAGAGCAGCGCGGCCTGGTCACGGTAGATGTCGCTGGTCGCCAGCGTCGATCTGACCCACGCACTGGCCCGCACCGTGTTGAGATTCGCCACCGCTGAATCGGTGCTCTTCTCGAGCGAGACCGCGATATAGGGAACCCCCATCCCGTTGTAGAAATTCTTCGCGCCCGTGTTGTTCGTGATGATCGCCTTGACGGCCGCCGACAGGTCCGGTGGATTGGCCGAGACGAACGTGCTACGCAAGGACGGCTCCATGTAGTACTGGATGCCCTTGTAGACGTTGGAGGTGGCCGCCTGCTGTACCGCGTCGAAGATCTCCCCTTTATCGGTCTTCTCATACGGATTCATGTTGAGAAGGGTGTAGGGGTCGAGCGTGGCCGCCAGCGGCGCCGCTTCCAGCTGTGCGGCGCTGGGAATGCCGTTAATATCCGCCAGCCGCGGCCGGCCGGTGAAGATCGACGCGTTGCGCGTGGCCATCTCGCGCTGATCGGTGCGCAGGCCCCGCGCTCCCAGCGTGCCGGCCACCACCTTGCCGCCGCAGGGCGAGAACTCAAGGAAACCCGACGCGGGCAGGCCAGCGATCCGCGCCGCCTCTTCGGGCAGGCCGCGCCAGTGCAGAACATTGCCCTCGACCCACGACGCTCCGGGCTGGCTGCTGCCGATGGTCAGGCAGCCGCTATGCACGCCGATCAGGGCGGGCTGCGCCATGTCGCCACCTTGAACATGGTAGAGACCGACAATGCTCGGATTGGCCGCAACGCCGCTGATGCCGTACACGTTGCCGCTCTCATCGTCCTTCCCGACCAGCATCGCCCCAGTCAGCTTGGTACGCGACACGTCAGTCTGGAACCGGAACAGATACGGGAAGACACTCGTCACGCGATTGGCCGGCGGATCAAGATCGGCTCGACTGTCGGGCGCGGGGATCATGCCCGGATGCAGCGCGAAGCTTCCGCTCAGATCGCTGTTGATGGCGAAGTCGAACGACAGGAACGGCACCTCCCACGCGTCGCTGGTCTGCACGTCCTCGAACTTGATGCTGAAGTATTTCAGGCCGGTATCCGGATCCCGCTTGACCTGGTAGGAAAAGCGCAAGGCCGCGTCGACCGTAGTGGCATCTTTCCATGCCTGCGAATCGGGATTCCATTGCGGCACCAGGACGCCCCCCTGCTTGACCACCTTGGCGCCGCTGTCGAGCTTGATGCCACACGAATAGACGGCGGGCGGCGGATCAAGCGAGACCGCGATCTCGCGGCCATCGATGAGAAGCTGGCCGAAGCCGCCGGTTCCGTCGTCCGACAGCACGACATGCCCACCGGGCGAATGGTGCCACGGGTCCTCGCGCCACGACAGAATGTTCCCGTAGCTGTGCCAGCGCCAGTTCGCGCGGTCGATACGATGGGCATCGATGTACAGCTCATCCTTGGATTCATCCTTGGGATCTGGCTGGAGGACAGTCAGGCTAATCGCGGCCAGACCCTGCTCGGGAGCGAGCAGCGCCAGGGAGGCCGGCTCCAGTTCGCGCAGCCGGTATTGACGCGCGCTCGGATGCAGGGACATATCACGGAAGATTTTCTTGGAGACCATGTTCGTTTCCTAATAATCCGGTGGATGAATGCTGATGAGGACGAATCGGCCAATCGGACGATTGGCGGGGCGTTGTTGCATAAATCGACTTTGAAGTCGAAGCCATCCCTGTGAGGCGTAATTCAGTCGACGCGGACGGACTGCGGGCGGGCAAGCGCAGCCATGCGGTTGAGC
>CAKKOY010000118.1 GCA_919592095.1 Ralstonia syzygii subsp. syzygii
CCGCCGGCAAGCAGGCATCGCTCGCAGCATTGAGCTGCTCGTTGACCACAACTGCTTGCCTGTCCTACAACCTACCCAAACTGTCATAACCTCTGTGCTGAGGTACTAGTGGTGTGCACCGGGCGTGACACCCGACAGCACGCCGCCGACCAGTCCGCTGAGCGGATTGCCCGTGGCAGCAGGCATGCCGGCACCGGGCAAGCCTGCCGTCAGGCTGCCGACGGCCGCGGTCACGGAGGCCGGTGCGCCGCCCGGCGCGCTGCCGCCGGATGAAGGCGATGCCGGTGTCGCCATCGTGGCGAGCGAACCGGTGAGCGTGCCCAGTGCGCTCACCGTGCTGCCCAGCGTGGATGTCAGCGCATTGCCCTTGCCGGCTTGCGTGATGGCGCTGCCTTCGCTGCCGAGCGCACTGCCCAGCGTCGTCAGCACGCCACCCACCGGTGCGCCGAGCCCGGTCGTCGCACCGAGCGTCTGCGTGGCCGAGGTCAGCGTGCTGGCGAGTGGCACGATGGCGGTGACGGCAACGGTGGTGACCTGCTCGACCGGCATAGCGAGCGCGTCGGCCGGCGTGGCGCTGCTGGTCGCGCCATTGCTGTCGGTCGTGCCGTTGTCTTTCGACCAGGTCGGTGAATCCGGTGCCATCAGCGATGACGTCGACTGCGAGCCGCTGCCGCCGAGCGATGCACCCATGTCACCGCTGCCCGACGTGGCACAGCCGGTGATCCCGGCCAGCGACACGATCGCCAGGATGCCTGGCGTCCGCCGCGCCAACCGCCGGCACCGCGGGAAAACCCGACGGTTCGGTGGGCTCGATCTCAACAAGAAGGCTGGTACGCGCATCTTGTCCCTCCACAACTCAGAACGCTTGTTGGCCCCCTTTTGTCTGCGCTCTCTGGCCTTCGGGTATGCCGTCGCGGTGGTGATGTCCCTCGCGACGGCCCGCCCTGCTGTCACGGACAACGCGCCTGTCCGCGCCACGCTGCACGGTCGATCGCCGGGCTGACGCGGTGAATGGATCGTGAAATGAAACCGCCAGGTGCGGCAATCGGCGATAACCTGATACGACGATGTGCGGTTGCGGCATTTGCGGCAGTCGATTCCGGATACAGCCATGTCCCTCAACCTTTCCAACGGCATGCTGTCGCAGCAAAAACGCTGTGGTGGAGGGCATAGAGCAATTCTTCTATCGCGGCATGCCGGCCGTGTTTCAAACGCTGTGTGAGGGTTTTTCCCAGGACTGCGTGTATTCCTACGCGGCCTGGTCGCGTGCGCCGCGGTGCTGGAGCGATGCCGGCTGGCCGACGCTCGCGAAGGCTGACCGCCGTGCCATCGATGCGCGCGCGATGCCGTGCGGCGATCGTCGTGTCGTGTGCGCAATGGCGATGCGCGGAGGGCGCGTCATGGACACGATCGACACGTCTGGTTTCGCGCGATGCGCGGCATGCGACTTGCGGTGTGTCGATGCGCACGTGTTCGTCCGACCGTCTTCGCCATCCACCGACACGCGTGCATCGCGTCGTACGCGTGCGTCATGCGTGCGCGAGGTGTCGATGCGCATGTCGAAGTCGTAGCGAGCGCGCGCTTGCTCGTGTTCGTCGCACGAAATCTCGCGCGCGTTGTCGCATCCACGCATCGTTTTTTTCTTCGCGCGCGCTCGCTCGCATCAGCGTCGATGCACGCGTTGGTGCCGATGCCGAACATCGCATCCCGAGCACGCGCGCGGTTCATCGCGTCGTGCATGCGCGTTGCCGTAAACCGGCATGGACGTTGGGTTTGCGGGAGGCGTGTGTTTGCGGGAAGTAACGCGTTGACGCGATCATCGGGCGCAAGAAAATGCGCATTCGCATGGTCATCGGATGCGCATGCGCGATCCCGGTTGCGATGACGCATAGAGCAAGCGCAATCCTTCACCAAAACTCACCGCGCTTTTTGCATAAATCTCTTAACATCACCGCACAAACGAATTATGATTCGCCTTGACAAGACGTTGACTTCAATGCAGGGAAGCTTCGCACGATCAACGACGATGAACTTCCAGAGCGATAGTGAAAAGTAGTCGAGGAGCGTAACCACTTTGAAGCACGCCACGCCGACAGGGCTGTTCGAATTCGGTGCCATCTCCACCAAGATCCCCCTGAAGGGACGGGCGTACTACCCCCAAGAGAAAACGCGCGCTCTCCAAGGTTCCGCTGTCTGCAAAGCCACGCTGCAAGCGGCTCTGCACGCTACACAGCGGCTCGCGCAAGACCAGGTTTCGACCGGTGCGGCCATGATGCCCCGGTCCTCTCAATTGATGAAGGCTCGTCGGATGCAGTCTGTCCGGTCGACTGCGGCTGTGTGCGTGTGCCCGGCCGAGGCGTACAACTTGCTGCGTGAATCCGCCGCGCGGGTTGCAGGTCTTCACCCCGAATTCATTAGCGTGCGACTGCGGTCTGGTGGCGCGCCGATGAATCGCTCGCTCGGTTGGTCTGGCGATGCAGGTGCATCGTGGGATCGGGCCGGTCGGGTTGCTCAATCTCGATAGTTCGATACCCAATCCTGAAGGAGTTTCCCATGGCAACTGCTGCTAAGAAGAAACCGGCCGCCAAGGCCCCGGCCAAGAAGGCTGCTGTAAAGAAGGCTCCGGCCAAGAAGGTCGCTGGTAAGAAGGTTGCAGCGAAGAAGGCCCCCGCCGCCAAGAAGGCCGCAGTGAAGAAGGTCGCAGCGAAGAAGGCTCCGGCCAAGAAGGCTGCAGCAGTGAAGAAGGTTGCGGCCAAGAAGGCCCCCGCTGCCAAGAAGGTCGCAGCGAAGAAGGTCGCAGTGAAGAAGGCTCCGGCCAAGAAGGCTGCAGCAGTGAAGAAGGTTGCGGCCAAGAAGGCCCCCGCTGCCAAGAAGGTCGCAGCGAAGAAGGTCGCAGTGAAGAAGGCTCCGGCCAAGAAGGCTGCAGCAGTGAAGAAGGTTGCGGCCAAGAAGGCCCCCGCGAAGAAGGCTGTGCCTGTGAAGAAGGCCGCTGCCAAGAAGGCTGCCGCGAAGCCTGCTGCCAAGCCCGCTGCGAAGAAGGCTCCGGCGAAGAAGGCTGCCACCAAGCCTGCTGCTGCCCCGGCCGTTGCGCCTGCTGCTGCCCCGGCTGCCAAGACCGCGCTGAACCCGGCTGCGGCCTGGCCCTTCCCGACGGGCAACCGTCCGTAAGCCATTCTTGCGACGGTGATCCTCCGGGACCACAGCGGCGCGCGCGTCGCGCCCACCTGACCGGATACCGCGTATCCGGTCCGCAAGACCTGGTGTCTTGCACCGCCCGCCGGCCGGCTCACGCCCCGGCGGGCTTTTTATTGCCTGCCGGCGTGGCATGGACGTAAAAAAACCACACCGGCATAGGCCGATGCGGTTTTCCCGATACGTCGACGCGCCGCCAGGTTGGCGGCCGGGCGGGGCAGCCGTTCAGTGCGTCACGCGGGTCACGCCGCCCGACGACAGCATGCGCACCCGTTCGCCGGGGCGGAACGCTTCGTCCGCCTCTTGCGTGATGGCGCGGTACTCGCCGTTGTCCAGCTTGACGGTGATCTCCAGGCCGGGGCGCTTGTTCACCTGACCCTCGATGGCGCTGCCGGCGATGCCGCCCGCGATGGCGCCCAGGATGCCCGCCGCCACCGAGCCGTTGCCGCGCCCGATGGCTGCCGCCGAACCGATGCCACCGACCGCACCGCCGGCCAGCGTGCCGACACCGGTCTGTTCGCGGTCGATCACGACATTGCGGACCGATTCCACGGTGCCGAAGCGCACGGTCTGCTCGCGCTGCGCCTGGTAGGACGTGTAAGCACTGTTGGAATTGCTGCCCGTGGCGCAACCTTGCAAGCCGAGGGCCGCGACCAGCAGGGCGGCGGCGCCGATGCGAAGGGTGGTGTTCATATCGAATCCTTATTGATACCGGTATCCGAAGGCGGATTCAAAGCGCCGGGCGATCTCGTCGACAGGCAGGCCGTGGTTCTGCGGCCCCTGGCACGCGATCTTGAGCGAGCCCATCAGGCTGGCGAGCCGGCCGGTGGTTTCCCAGTCCAGGCCGTTCTCGATACCGTAGAGCAGCCCGCCACGGAAGGCATCGCCACAGCCGGTCGGATCGACCACACGCTCGGCCGGCACGGCGGGAACATTGTATTGTTTGCCGCCGGCATGAATCTCCGCCCCTTGTTCACCGCGCGTGACGATGAATGCCTCGATGCGCTGCGCAAGTTCCGTCGCGCTGTAGCCCGTGCGCGATAGCATGACCTGCGCTTCGTAGTCATTGACCACCACGTAGCTGGCGAGTTCAACGAAGCGGCGCAGGTCGGCGCCGTCGAACAGCGGCATTGCCTGGCCCAGGTCGAAGATGAACGGCACGCCCGCTTCGGCGAATTGCGTCGCGTGATGCAGCATGCCGTCGCGGCTGTCGGGGCCGACCAGGCCCAGCTTGGCGGGCAGCGCGTTCCTGACCGAATTGACGTGCGACTCGCTCATCGCCCCCGGGTGGAAGGCGGTGATCTGGTTGTTGTCGCGATCGGTGGTGATCATGGCCTGGGCCGTGAACGTGCCCGGGATTTCCTTGATGTGCGCGGTGGAGATGCCGAGCCTTTTCAGGTAGTCGAGGTACGGCGCGGCGTCCTGGCCCACCGTGGCCATGACGATCGGCTCGCCGCCCAGCAGCTTGAGCGTGTAGGCGATGTTGCCGGCGCACCCGCCGAACTCCCGGCGCATGCTGGGTACCAGGAAGGACACGTTCAGGATGTGGATATTGTCCGGCAGGATGTGTTCGCGGAAGTGTCCGTCGAACGTCATGATGGTGTCGTAGGCGACCGAGCCGCAGATCACGCTGGCCATAGGATAGGGGCTCCAGATAAGAACGCGGCCGTCCAGTGGACGGCCGTGTGATGAACGGGATACGGAAAGGACCGGTTTGACGAAGCTTACTTCAGTGCCGCCAGGGCTGCGTCGTAGTTCGGCTCTTCCTTGATCTCGGGCACGAGCTGGGCATGCAGCACGTTGTCGTTGCCATCGAGCACCACCACCGCGCGCGCGGTCAGGCCAGCCAGCGGACCGGTCTTGATGTCGACGCCATAGGCCTGCTTGAAGCCGGCATCGCGGAAGGTCGACAGCGGCACCACGTTGGCCAGGCCCTCGGTCGTGCAGAAGCGGCCGGCCGCGAACGGCAGGTCGGCGGAGATGGAGAACACCACGGTGTTCTCCAGCTTGGAGGCGGCTTCGTTGAACTTGCGCGTGGAGGTGGTGCACACCGGCGTGTCCAGGCTCGGCACGATGTTCAGCACCTTGCGCTGGCCGGCAAAGTCGGCCAGCGACACATCCTTCAGGTCCTTGCCGACCAGGGTGAACGCCGGGGCCTTCGCGCCAACGGACGGCAGGGTGCCGCCAACTTCGATCGGATTGCCGCCAAGGGTCACGTTTGCCATGGTGTGCTTGCTCCTTCTATGCAGTTCAACAGGGAATCAGGGGTAAAAAATCAGGACCCGGTAGTTGGCCGTCGGGCGCTGGGACTGGAATCGTACCCGAATCGGCAGTTCGGCGCGGGCGGCTAGGCCGGTCTTGCCGTAAGCCGCGTCGGCGGGGCTCAGGTAGTCGGTGGGCAGCACTGCGCGGCGCGCCAGCAACTGGTCTTGCAGGTCGGTGGTGACCAGCTCGATGGCGGGGAGCGCGACCGGGCCGTCCGAGCGGTTGCGCAGCGTGGCGGTCAGCACGTACTGGTCGGAGGCGTCGCCTTCCTGGCGCAGCATCTGCGACGACTCGATCTGCAGCGCATCGAGGTCGCTCGGCGGCGGCACGTCGCAGTGCAGTGGCTGGCACAGGCGCTCCCACAGCGCGCGCGTGGCCGGCACGCGCGTGGCGATTTCCGTGCGGCCGAGGAAGAGCAACTGCGCAACAGCGGTCACTGCCAGCAGGCCGATCGCCACCCGTGCCATTGCACGGAGGCCCGAAGACTTGCGCTGCTGCTCGCGCGCCTGCGCGGCCCGCAGGAAATCCAGCGTGGCCGCCGATACGCCATGGTTCGGGCCGCGCATCTTGTGGGGACGCGGGGCACCGGTGACGGTACGCTGCGGTACGGGCTCGGCATGCGCTTCCTGGGCGCGGCGGCCCTGGCGGCGCGGCACCGGTGCGAACCGCGTGTGCGGATCGGCCTCGCGGCGCAGCCAGGTGGAATCGTGCTTCTCGGCAGGGGCGTTGGCTTCGGTTGTCCCGGTGGGCGGTTCCGGCCGGGACGGTGGCGTCGCGACCGGTGCGACCGCCGGCTCGGCGGACGGCCGCACGGGGACGGCGGCGGCGAAGCTGTCGTCGTCGTCCAGATCGAGCAGGGGCGGCAAGCCATGGAACGGGTCGGCCGGGGCCGGCGCTTCCGCGGGTGTTTCCGGTTGCGCCGCCACCGGCTCGGCCTCGGCTGGCGTGTCGGGCCCTGCCTTGGGCGGCTCGGGCTCGGCTTGCGCGGCGGGCGCGGTCGGCGGGCGCGTGTCCGGCGCGGCCGGCTGCGTGCCCGGTCCGGGCTCGGCACCTTCGACTTCGCCCAGGTGGACTTCGGCGATGTCTTCTTCCCAGGTCAGCGTGATGCCGAAGCCATGATCGCCGTCATCGGCGGGTGTCGGTTCGGCGGGGTGTGGCTCTGACGCTGCGGGGGCGGTAGTGGACGCTGGCACGTGCGGCCCCGGCGGCTGCGGCGCGGCCGTCTGGGCGGCGCCTTCGTCAGGCGGTGCATCGAGTTCGATCAGGTGGGCACGTCCATCGAAGACGTGATTGCAGCGGCCGCAGCGGACCAGGCCACCGCGCAGCCGCAGTTGATCGGCGACGACGCGGAAGGCGGTATGGCAGGCAGGACAGCGGGCGGCGAGACGTGGCGCAGATGCCATGCAGGTTGGAGAGAAAAAAGCCGACCGCGCGAGTATTGCAGACCACGGGCCCAGCGTCGACCTTTCGCCGCGCCGGGCCGCACTTTTTATGCGGGTTTCACACCGTGCAGGCAGACCCAGCCGTCACGCGCGCGCCACACCGACAGCGGGATCGCGCCGGCGTATGCCGCGGCAACTTCCTCTGCCTGGCGCTCCAGCACACCGGACAGCACGAGCCGTCCGCCCGAACGCACGCGCGCGCACAGCATTGCGGCCATCAGCTTGAGCGGGTTCGACAGGATATTGGCGACAACCAGATCAAAGGGGCCTTCGGGCGCATCGTCCGGCAGGCTGAAGCTGGCCTCGACGCGGTTGCGCTCGGCGTTGTAGCGAGCGGCTTCCACGGCGTTCGGGTCGATGTCGACGCCGACGGTTTCGCCCGTGCCGAGCTTCTTGGCGACGATGGCGAGGATGCCCGAGCCGCAGCCGTAGTCGAGCGTGCGCTCGCCGGGCTGGACGTGTTGTTCCAGCCATTCCATGCACAGCCGCGTGGTCGGATGGCTGCCGGTGCCGAAGGCGAGGCCGGGATCGAGCTCCAGCACCACCGCCCCGGGTTCCGGCGCATCGTGCCACGATGGGACGACCCAGATGTGCTCGCCGATATGGATCGGCTCGAACTGCGACTGCGTCAGGCGCACCCAGTCCTGCTCTTCGACCTCGCGCACGGTGTAGGCGGGCGCGGGGGACAGGCCGATGGCGTTGGCCGCCGCGGCCACCAGCAGCGCCGGGTCGGCGTCATCGCTCAGCAGGGCGACCACGCGGGACCGGTTCCAGGCCAGGCGCGTCGGTTCGTGGCCGGGCTCGCCGAACAGGGGCTCCTCGTCGGGCGTGTCGGCATCGGCATCTTCTACCGATACCGACAGCGCCCCCAGGTCGAACAACGCTTCGGACAGCGCCTCGGCGTCGTCGCGCGCGACTTCCAGCACGCATTCGCGGTAGGTCACTTGCCGCCGCCCTTGGCCACGCCTTGCTGTTCCAGGCGATGTTCCAGGTAGTGGATGTCGGTGCCGCCTTCGACGAAGTTGGCGTCGAGCATCAGGTCGCGGTGCAGCGGTACGTTGGTCTGGATGCCTTCGACCACCATTTCCGACAGAGCGATGCGCATGCGGGCGATGGCCTGCTCGCGCGTGGCGCCGTAGGAGATGACCTTGCCGATCATCGAGTCGTAGTTGGGCGGCACGAAATAGCCGTTGTACGCATGCGAATCGACGCGGATGCCGGGGCCACCCGGCACGTGCCACGACGTGATGCGGCCCGGCGACGGCGTGAACTTGAATGGATCTTCGGCGTTGATGCGGCACTCGATGGCGTGGCCCTTCAGGACGATGTCCTTCTGGCGGAAGCGGAGCTTCTCGCCGGTGGCCACGCGGATCTGCTCCTGCACGATGTCGACGCCGGTGATCATTTCCGTGACCGGGTGCTCGACCTGCACGCGCGTGTTCATTTCGATGAAATAGAACTCGCCGTTTTCATACAGGAACTCGAACGTGCCGGCGCCACGGTAGCCGATCTTCTTGCAGGCGTCGGCGCAGCGGTCGCCGATGCGCTCGATCAGGCGGCGCGGGATGTGCGGTGCCGGCGCTTCCTCGATCACCTTCTGATGGCGGCGCTGCATCGAGCAGTCGCGCTCGCCCAGCCAGATGGCGTTGCGGTGTTGGTCGGCTAGGACCTGGATCTCCACGTGACGCGGTTTCTCCAGGAACTTCTCCATATAGACTTCCGGGTTGCCGAAAGCGCGGCCGGCCTCTTCGCGCGTCATATTGACGGCGTTGAGCAGCGCAGCCTCGGTGTGCACCACGCGCATGCCGCGTCCGCCACCGCCGCCAGCCGCCTTGATGATGACCGGATAGCCGACCTTGCGGGCGGTTGCCAGGATTTCCTTCGGATCGTCCGGCAGGGCGCCTTCCGAGCCCGGCACGCACGGCACGCCGGACTTGATCATGGCCTGCTTGGCCGAGACCTTGTCGCCCATCAGGCGGATGCAGTCGGGCGTCGGGCCGATGAAGGTGAAGCCTGATTGCTCCACGCGCTCGGCAAAGTCGGCGTTTTCCGACAGGAAGCCGTAGCCGGGGTGGATGGCCTGGGCGTCGGTCACTTCCGCCGCCGAGATGATGGCCGGCATGTTCAGGTACGACAGTGGCGAAGGCGCCGGCCCGATACAGACGGCTTCATCGGCCAGCTTGACGTATTTGGCTTCCTTGTCCGCCTCGGAATAGACCACCACGGTCTTGATGCCGAGTTCGCGGCAGGCACGCTGGATGCGAAGCGCGATCTCGCCGCGATTCGCGATCAGGATCTTGTCGAACATCGTGTTCTCGCTACAAAAAGGAGAGGCAAGGGCGCTTGGGCGAGGCCGCTTTCAGGGCCTGGCGCGCCGGCTCGCGCTCGGTTGCGGCAGGCCGAGCCCGCCGCATGACGATGACATGCAGATGCAGGAAGATCAGCCGATCACGAACAGCGGTTGGCCGTATTCGACGGCTTGGCCGTTGTCGACCAGGACTTCCTTGATCACGCCAGCCTTGTCCGCTTCGATCTCATTGAGCAGCTTCATCGCTTCAATGATGCAGATGGTCTGGCCTTCCTTAACGGTGTCGCCCACGTTGACGAACGCCGCGGCACCCGGCGACGGCGAGCGATAGAACGTGCCGACCATCGGCGAGGTCACGATGTGGCCGGCCGGCAGGGCCGGGGCGGCGGCTTCCGCACTGGCGGCCACGGCCGGGGCTGCGGCGGCGGTCATCGCCGGAGCGGTCGGGACGGGCATCGGCGCGTATTGCATCGGCTGCGCGATCACCTGCGGCGCCGACTTGACGATGCGGACCTTGCCCTCACCCTCGGTGACCTCGAGCTCCGAGATGCCCGATTCGGCCACCAGGTCGATCAGCGTTTTCAGCTTGCGCAAATCCATGAACGTTCTCCTGCAGCGTCTGCGATCTGGGGCAAGGAGGTCGCGCGCGAATGGCTCTTCGGCGGGACGCGCTCCAGGCGCTGGCGTCGTTGCGTTGATTAAAGGGTTGAAATAAGGGGGAAAAGTGGTGGCAGATCAGCCACCGCCGTGTTGATTCACGATGTAATCCAGCGCAGCCAGGTAGCCGCGCCAGCCCAGCCCGCAGATCACGCCCACTGCCTGGTCCGCCAGGTACGAATGGTGGCGGAACGGCTCGCGACGATGCACGTTCGACAGGTGGACCTCAATATACGGAATCGCCACCCCGGCGAGCGCATCGCGCAGCGCCACGCTCGTGTGCGTGTAAGCGGCCGGGTTGATGATGATGAATTCGATGCCTTCGCCCTTGGCCGCTTGGATGCGGTCGACCAGCGCGCCCTCGTGGTTGGACTGGAAGTGTGTCAGCGACACGCCGCCCGCACTTGCGCGTTCAGCGAGGGCTGCGTTGATGTCGGCCAGTGTGGTTGCGCCGTAGACTTCCGGCTCGCGCGTTCCCAGCAGGTTGAGGTTGGGGCCGTGCAGCACCAACACGTTGCGGGCCGCTTTGGCGATCGGTTTGTCAGCCACGATTTGACTGGATGGGCGAAATTGGGCGCAATTTACAGCAACTTAGAATGCTTTGTCTAGTTTTTGCTGAAAAGATGTCGGAAAGTCGGTGTTTTCACCGACGTTGCGCATGCGCAGCCGGATTGGGTGCAGAAAGGAGGGATGTTGCGTGCACATGACGGCCATATGACGTTGTTACAGATTCACGTACGCTGCAGAGCGGCGTTGTTGCATAAATCCGGTCGCCCGCGCGCGGCATGATGACGTTTACGCGCAACGGTCTGGGCAGATGGCGCGGTAAACAATCCGTCTGGCTGCGTAGATTGTCGT
>CAKKOY010000119.1 GCA_919592095.1 Ralstonia syzygii subsp. syzygii
CTCGCATCAACTGGATGTTCTCTACTGAAACGGCCCGCAAAAAATTGGCCAAAGCCTACCCTGTAACCACCTCTGACAAACCGTCATAACCCCTGTGCAGAGGTACTAGTCGAATCATTTAACTCTCGGTGCGGCAGAGATAACTTTTCTTCATTTTCTTTTTGAAATAAACAGCTGTAGACGTCACGCAAGTCAGCCTTAAGTCACGCGAAAGTTTCAAACAATTCAAAAATTACCTAGCTTGTGTTTTCTTGCTAACTTCCCTAAGATGGCCGCCAGAGACTTTCAGCGCTGAAAGTGGAGGGCCAGTGAGCGCCAAGATCGTGACGGTATTCAATCAGAAGGGCGGGTGCGGCAAGACGACGGTCAGCATGCACATCGCTGGAACCCTGGGCGTGCGGGGCAGTAAGACCCTGCTCGTCGACATGGATGAACAGGGAACGGCCACCCGTTGGGCGGCTCAAGCACCCGAAGAGAAGCCATTTCCGGCTTCGGTCATCGGCTTGGCACCATCGGGCGGGGCGATGCATCGAGAGGTGCGGAAGTTCATCGAGGACTACGACTACATCGTGGTGGACTGTCCTCCGGCGGTTCATTCGCCGGCGTCCTCGAGTGCGTTGCTGATTTCAGACATCGCCATCATTCCAGTCGTCCCCTCGCCACCGGACTTGTGGGCGGCGGTGGCCGCCAAAGCGCTGGCTCAGCAGGCGCAGGTGACCAACGAAACGTTGCGCGTGCGTGTGTTGGCCAACATGGTTCAGCGCCGTGTGTCGCTGGCCAAGCAGGCGATCGAAATTCTTGGTGATGATGGTGACATTCCACTGATGGAATCCATGATCGGATCGCGTTCTGCTTTCCGGGAATGTCAGGCCATCGGCGCGACCGTGCATGGTGTGCCGGGCGCTCGTGAGGCGATCAACGAGATCGATATCATGGTCAATGAAGTATTGCAGTTGTTGCAGGAGGGACGGGCATGAGCGTCAAGTTGAAATCGCTCAAGGACGGAATGCTGGCGGGGATTGCCGCAGAAAAGACAAAGACCACCCCAGTTGACCGGTTTGCATTGGCCGAGCACGCCATCACCTCCCATCCCCGTGGGTTGCTCGGGCAGCCCGCCCGTCCCGCTTTCAGCGCTGAAAGTCAGATCGAGACCCGCTCGGAACGGCGGGTTGTCAAGATTCCGGTCGACCGGCTCCAGGAAAATCCACTGAATGCCCGGCGGATCTACGATCCGCAGATCGTCCAGGAACGTGCCGCCTCGATCGCGACCCATGGTCAGCAGACACCCGGTCTGGCGGCACCAGACCCTGCCAGGCCCGGCTGGTATGTGCTCATCGACGGTCACTACCGTAAGCGCGCCCTTGCAGCTGCCGGCAAGGCCGAGATGGAGTGCTTCATCGAGGATGGTCTGTCCGACATCGATTTCTACCGCCTGTCGTTCGTCCTGAACGAGCAGCGGTCAGGGCAATCCGCGCTCGACAACGCGATCGCCTGGCGCCAGCTTCTCGATGATGGAAAGGTAAAAAAAGAAGAAGATATTTGTGAGATTACGGGCGTTTCCGCAGGCACCGTCAACAAGACACTGGCGTTGTTGAAACTGCCGGAGAGTGTGCTCGATGTGATGAAGGAGCGTCCGACCGGCATCGGCATCGCAACAGGCTACGAGCTGACGTTGTATTTCAAGAGCGCAGGCGAAGACAAGACCCGCGAACTGGTTCATCGGGTGCTGGAGGAGGGGTTGTCCAGCCGTGACGTCGAGCAGATCCGTAAGGTGGTGCAGGAAGGCCGCACCCGCAAGGTCAAGGAAGTCAGTCGCCAATACAAGATCCGCAACGACCGCGGTGACCTGCTGGGAACCATCAAGGAATGGGATTCCGGCCGCGTCATGCTGGATGTCAAGCTGGATGACCGGGCGGCACGCGAATCCCTGGTGGAAGCGCTGAAAAACCGCTTCGGCCTGGACGTGGCTTTGCTGTAGCCCAGCCAGTCGCCGTCCCCACAGAAAGCGCCTTTCGAGGCGCTTTTTTTTTGCCGACTCTGTTGGCTTGGGTGTTCTCGCGTGGGACCGTACCCGTTTCTGCGGGAGCGGGGCGGCGATTGGCCGCGGGAGCGCGTTCTACCAGCGGCTTTCGTCGGCCGCCATCGGGTCTGAAGTAGTGAAAGCGTGATTCAAGCGTTGAATGAAGTGGCTCGAAATATATCAAGAATACATTTAAATAATGTTCTATACTATACATATATTGATGTTTTTAACCCTTGATATACACTATCAAAACATCAATCTAGGCTACAATGGCACGTCCTTCCCAACAGTTCTCCGAGGAACAGCTGCGGCAGATCACTGAGACCATCCGACAGCTCAATGTCGCGTTTCCGCACGACAACGGGATCTTTCTGGACGAAGTGATCGATGCCGTTCGGCAGATCACCCGACGTGTCTATGGCGCCCGCCGCTACGCGAACTGGCTGGCGGATGCGGGTGTCGGCCGCCGGCCGAGCAACACCACCCTGCAAAAGGCTGTGGACCGCGCTCGCGGCCGGGGGGAAGGCGGCTCGGGTGCCTTGGCGGATACAGTCACAGTCGAGCCATGGCCGATTCCATGGGCGCCCGCAGAAACGGGTACGCACGTTGAGCGGTCCGCCCGTGCGACGCGCGACCTGGTCGCCTCCCGCGCCATCGGTTCGCCGGGGGCGGGTGTGGAATGGATGGAGGCCCGTATCCGTGCCGATGTCGCCGAACGCGCGCTCGAACACGAAGTGGCGCGCAACCGGCAACTGCAGGCTGCCATGGCGGATCTGGAGCGCCGGCTAGGCGAGGCCTTGGTCTCCGTACCGGTCACGGCGCCCGGTCTGACCGGTGAAACCCTGCAGCGCCTGCAGCAGACCTTCGAGACGGTATCCCGCCTGGAAGGGGCGGCCAATGCGCTGGCGGGTACTGAGCGCTTTTTGAGGCTGCAGAACGATGCTGTCCGCCAGCAGACGCAGAGCGAGGCCGAGCAATTGCGACAACGCATCCGCGCACTGGAGGCCGAAGTGGTGCAGTTGCGTACCCAGATTGAAGCCTATCGGCGTGCGCCGGAACGGGGCGCACCGGTGTCGCGCGGGTGGGTGAAGCCGTCGTCGTCAGCAAAGTGAGTCGGCGCTCACTGGCTTGCTGGTGGCTGGATTACCGTCATAAGGCTCGCAGAATTGGGTACGCTTTTCGACTTTCGGCGCTGAAAGTCCGTGTGACGGACTTGCAAAAACGTATAGGAACGACGTGTCTGCGAGGCCCTCCAGCCCTGCGCGATGACAGCGCCGACCCGTTTCTCAACGGGTCGGGCTCGTGGGCATATGACTTGCTCATGACACCACGTCTTGCCGATGGAGTTGTCATGAACGAGAAGATCACCAAGGCCGTGTTCCCCGTGGCGGGGCTCGGCACACGTTTCTTGCCCGCCACGAAAGCCAGTCCAAAGGAAATGCTGCCCATCGTGTACAAGCCGCTGATCCAGTATGCGGTGGAGGAAGCTGCCGCGGCAGGCATTACCGAGATGATCTTTATCACCGGGCGTGCCAAGCGCGCGATCGAAGACCATTTCGACAAGGCCTACGAACTGGAGTCCGAACTGGCCGCGAAGAACAAGCATGCGCTGCTCGAGATGGTCCAGTCCATCAAGCCGGCCGGCGTCGAATGCTTCTATGTGCGCTAGCCGGAGACGCTGGGCCTGGGCCACGCCGTGCTGTGCGCGCAGAAACTGGTACGCGACGAACCTTTCGCCGTGATCCTGGCCGACGATCTGCTCGACCATGAGCCACCGGTCATGCGGCAGATGACGGAGCTCTACGACCACTACCGCTGCTCGATCGTCGGGGTGGAGACCATCGCGCCGCAGGCGTCGCGTTCATACGGCGTAGTGGCGGGGCGCGAATGGGACGATCGGCTGATCAAGCTGGACGGCATCGTCGAAAAGCCGGCGCCGGAGCGGGCGCCATCCAACCTCGGGGTGGTCGGTCGCTATATCCTGACGCCGCGCATCTTCGACCATCTGCTGAATCTTGCGCCTGGCGCGGGTGGCGAGATCCAGCTCACGGACGCGATCCAGAGCCTGATGACAGAGGAGCAGATACTGGCGTACCGAGCGCTTCGATTGCGGCAGCCAGTTCGGCTATCTGCAGGCCACCGTCGAGTTGGCGCTGCGCCATCCGGAGGTTGGCGCGGAGTTCGAGGCTTATCTGTATGCGCGGATGGGCCTGCCGCGTGAGTTGCCCGCTGCCGCGGAGGCACCCGTGAGCACCGTCACCCCGGTCCGCAAGGCGGTGCCGCCGCTGGTGGGGGTGGCTGCCTGAGCCGTGTCAGGCCGGTCGTGCGGTTTTTTGCACAACTCGCACGGCCGATTCTGGAAAGCCGCACACTTGCGTCGTTTCACCGCCGCGTTCCGTTGCTGCGTAAAGCCTAATGCCACGGGACTTTGCGGGCAATCCGCGCGGCGGTTTTGCACATGGAATGCTTCTTGAATAAGAGCGCTCACCCATAATCCGGTGCGACCGGCCCGTGGCAGTTCTGTCGAGCACGATGGGCTGCCGCGGGCCGTGGATAAGGCGCCGCCAATGCTCCAAGGAGACACCATGCATCAGCCCCAGACCACCGTGGTCGAGGGTGCGCACGTTCCTGCGCACGAAGCTGTCCACGAAAGCGCCCATGACGTCAGCAAGCGTCTGCGCTCCATCTTCTCCGGTTCGGTCGGCAACCTGGTCGAGTGGTACGACTGGTACGTGTACTCGGCGTTTGCGCTGTACTTCGCCAAATCCTTCTTCCCCAAGGGCGACCAGACCGCCCAGCTGCTCAATACGGCGGCGGTGTTCGCGGTCGGTTTCCTGGCGCGTCCGGTGGGCGGCTGGCTGATGGGCATCTACGCTGACCGCTACGGGCGCAAGCGCGCGCTGCTGGTGTCGGTTGTGTTGATGTGCCTGGGTTCGCTGATCATTGCGCTCACGCCGAGCTACGCCACCATCGGCGTCGCGGCGCCGACGCTGCTGGTGCTGGCGCGCCTGCTGCAGGGGCTGTCGGTCGGCGGCGAGTATGGCACCTCGGCTACCTACCTGAGCGAGGTCGCCACCCGGGAAAGCCGTGGCTTCTATTCGAGCTTCCAGTACGTCACGCTGATTGCCGGGCAACTGGTCGCGCTGGCGTTGCTGATCGTGCTGCAGCAGTTCGTGCTGTCGCCCGCGCAACTGGATGCGTGGGGCTGGCGGATTCCGTTCTTCATCGGCGCGCTGTGCGCGCTGATCGCGATGCGGCTGCGCTCGACCATGGAGGAAACGCAGTCCTTCACCTCGACCGCGATGGAGAAGAAAAAGCGCGGCTCGCTGCGCGAACTGGCCAAGCACTCGCGCGCCGTTGCCACGGTGGTGGGCCTGACGCTGGGCGGCACGGTCGCGTTCTACACGTACTCGATCTACATGCAGAAGTTCCTGGCCAACACGGTGGGCTTGTCGAAGGACCAGGCGACGCTGGTGTCGGGGGCGACGCTGCTGCTGTTTGCCCTGCTGCAGCCGGTCGTGGGCGGCTTGTCGGACCGCGTGGGCCGTCGGCCGATCCTGATCGCATTCGGCGTTCTGGGCACGCTGTTCACGGTGCCCATCATGACCGGCATCAGCCAGACCTCGAGCCCTTGGACGGCGTTCTTCCTGATCATGGCGGCGTTGGTCATCGTCTCGGGCTACACGTCGATCAACGCTGTGGTCAAGGCGGAGCTGTTCCCGACGGAAGTCCGCGCGCTGGGCGTGGGCCTGCCGTATGCGCTGACGGTGTCGATCTTCGGCGGTACGGCCGAGTACATCGCGCTGTGGCTCAAGCAGGCCGGCCACGAGCCGTGGTTCTACTGGTACGTGACGGGCACGATCCTCCTGTCGCTGCTGGTGTACGTGTTCATGCGCGATACGCGTGCGCACTCGCGCATCGAGCATTGATCGGCGCGATGCATGCTGAGCGCTGACGGCCACGCTGATCCCACCCACGTTGCGCGTGGACGCGGGCTGCGGCTGGCCGTCGCGCTGGCGATGGTGGCCTGCTGCGCGGCGGCGGGGTGGGGCGCCTATGCCCTCGCCCTGCAGCGCTACGTGGCCGCGCGCGCCGAAGAGGCCGGCCAGCGCACCACGTTCTACGCCCAGAACCTGCGCGGCACGCTGGCGCGCTACGAGTCGCTGCCGCGGCTGGCCGCGCTCGAGCATATGCTGCACGTCGCGCTGACGGCGCCCCATCATCGCGATGCCGTGCTGCGACGCGCCGCCAACGCCTACCTGAAGGAAGTCCAGGTCGCCGCCGACTTGACCGCTGTCTACCTGATGGACGCGGCCGGCCAGACCCTCGCCGCGAGCAACTGGGATCAGCCATCGTCCTTCATCGGGCGGAACTATGCTTTCCGCCCGTACTTTGTCGACGCCATGCGCGAGGGGCTCTGCCGTTTCTACGGTGTGGGCGACACGACCGGCGAGACCGGCTACTTTCTCGCCGCGCCCGTGCGCGAGGGTGACCAGTCCGTCGGCGCGGTGGCGGTCAAGATCAACCTGGATTCGTTCGAGGTAACGCTGGCGCGCAGCGGCGATACCGTGCTGCTGGTCGATCGGCATGGCGTGATCTTCCTGTCGTCGGTGCCCGAGTGGAAGTACCGCACGCTCGGCACGTTGAGCGCGGCGCAGCGCGCAGCGCTGGATGCGACGCGGCAATACGGGCCGCATACGCTGGCGCCGCTCGATCCGCGGGGCGGGGGCGTACCCTTTTCTGCGGACCAGGCGCCGCAGACGCTTCGCGTGGCGCTGCCCGGCCGGTCGGTGTCGGCGCTGCGGGTGCAGTACCGGCCGGTCGGCCTGCTCGGCTGGCAGGTTGCTGTGCTGATCGATCCGCGCGACGAGCAGCGCACCGCGCTGGTGGCCGGCGCCAGTGCGGCGTTTGCGATGGCGCTGGCCTTTGCGGTGTTCGTCGCGCTGCGGCTGCGGGCGCGGCGGCATGAGGAACAGCGCAGCGCCCGTGCTGCGTTGCGCGAAGTCCAGCGCGACCTGGAAGCGCGCATTGCCCAGCGTACCGTCGAACTGACCTCGGCCAATGCGGCGCTCGCCTCCAAGGTGGAAGCGCTCGATGCCACGCAGCGCATCCTGCGCGAGACGCGCGACGCCGCCGTGCAGGCCGGCAAGCTGGCCGTGCTGGGCCAGATGGCCGTCGGCATCACGCACGAACTGAACCAGCCGCTGACGGCGCTGACCACGCTGTCCGACAACGCCAACCAGCTTGCCGAGCGTGGCCGCGTCGACGAGGTGCGCGGCAATCTCGCGCACATCAGCCAGCTCGCGCACCGCATGGGCCGCATCGTTTCCCATATCAAGGGGTTCGCGCGCAAGGGCGATGCGCTGCGCGCGGCGGTGCCGGTGGAGGAGGCGATCCGCCAGGCGCTGATGCTGGTGGACACCCGTCGCCGCCAGGCTGGCGTACCGGTGGCGGTCGGGCCGGTGCCGCCCGGCGTGGCGGTGTGGGCCAACGCGGTGCGGCTGGAGCAGGTGCTGGTCAACCTGATCCGCAACGCCATCGACGCCACCGCCGAGGCGCGGCAGCCGGAGGCCGCCAGCGTGCGGGTCACGGTGGATGCGGACGATGCGTTGGTGCGCATCACCGTGCGCGACGCCGGGCCGGGCATCGCACCGGGGGTGTTGTCGCATCTGTTCGAACCGTTCTTCACTACCAAGGCGGACGGTCAGGGCCTCGGCCTCGGGCTGGCGATTTCGCTGGCGATCGTTGAAGATTTCGGCGGGCGGCTGGACGGCCGCAATGCCGACGACGGCGCGGGTGGTGCCGCGTTCGTCATCGAGCTGGAACGCGTCTTGGAGCCGCATGCCTGACACCTCTTTCTCTTCCGAACTGTCGGCCACCGACCTCGCGCCGGTCTTCCTGATCGAAGACGACGACGTGGTGCGTCTGGGCTGCGAGCAAGCGCTCACCCTGGCGGACATGCCCGTGCAGTCCTTTGCCGATGCCGAGAGCGCATTGGCCGCGCTGGCCGCGCAGACGCCCTCCGTGGTGGTGAGCGACGTACGCCTGCCCGGCCGCGATGGCCTGGCCGTGCTGCGCGAGATGCTGCAGCACGATCGCCAGATGCCGGTCATCCTGGTCACCGGCCATGGCGATGTGTCGATGGCCGTGACGGCCATGCGTGCCGGCGCCTATGACTTCATCGAAAAGCCGTTCCACTCCGAGCGCCTGGTCGATGTGGTGCGGCGCGCGCTGGAGAAGCGCAGGCTCACTTCCGAGAACCTGCGCCTGCGCGAGGCGTTGCAGGGCCGCCAGGCGTTTGCGCTGATCGGCCAGAGCGCGGCCATGCAGAACGTGCGTCGCCTGGTGGCTACTCTGGCGCCGACGGATGCCGACATCCTTGTCACCGGCGAGACCGGCGCGGGAAAAGAAGTGCTCGCGCGCGCCATTCACGAAGGCAGCCGGCGGCGCGGGCCGTTCGTCGCGCTCAATTGTGCGGCGTTGCCGGAGTCCGTCTTCGAAAGCGAGATGTTCGGTCACGAGGCGGGCGCCTTCACCAGCGCCAACCGCCGGCGCATCGGCAAGATGGAATACGCCAACGGCGGCACGCTGTTCCTCGATGAGATCGAATCGATGCCGCTGGCGCTGCAGGCCAAGCTGCTGCGCGCGCTGCAGGAGCGCAGCATCGAGCGGCTGGGCAGCAATGCCAGCGTGCCGGTCGATTGCCGCGTGGTGGCGGCGGCCAAGGTGGACCTGAAGGACGCGGCCGATCATGGCGCGTTCCGCGCGGACCTGTACTACCGGCTGAACGTGGTGTCGATCGCGCTGCCGGCGCTGCGCCAGCGTGCCGAGGACATCCCGCTGCTGATGGCGTATTTCCTGCCGCAGGCGGCGCTGCGCTACGACCGCGCGGCGCCCGACTGGGCTGCGCAGGACATGATGCGCTGGCAGCACCACGACTGGCCGGGCAATGTGCGCGAACTGAGGAACGTGGCCGAGCGCTTCTGCCTGGGCCTGGACGATGGCCTGGTCACGCCCGAGGCAAGCCGGCACTCGCTGGCCGGCCGCATGATGGCGGTCGAGCGCACCACCATCGAAGAGGCCTTGCGCGCCACAGAAGGCAACGTCGCCCGCGCGGCCGATCTGCTGGTGGTGCCGCGCAAGACGCTGTACGACAAGCTGAACCGGCACGGCATCGAGCCGGAGCGTTTCCGCATCGGCTGATGCCGCTAGCGCAGCGGCGATTCGCCCGGCTTGCGGCCGCCAGCAACAGGGCGATCACGGTGTAGATGCCTTCGGTCACCACCAGCGGCAGCGCATGGACCTGGTACAGCGCGGCGGGCAGGTCGGCCAGCGCGTGCAGCACGATCGCCAGCCCGAGCAGCACGGGGCGCCGGCGCCGTATCGCATGCCACACCACCAGCGTCAGCGCGAACTGCACCAGCATCGCGGCGATGCGCTCGGCCACCGCGCCCGCGGCCAGCCACGGTGAGAGCTGGGCGAGCAGTGCGTGGACCGTCGCCGTCATCGCCTCGGCGCCGCTGGCGGCCAGGCGCGCGTCCAGATCGCCGCGATTGGCGGCAATGCCGAACATGACCATCTGCGCCTGCGATGCAACGCCTACCAGCCAGGCCTCGATGCCCGCATGGCCGAGGGCATAGGCGACCGGCGTGGCCGTATCGCCGGGCCTGCGTGTCAGGAAGCGCAGGCCGAGCCAGCGCCCGCTTTCCTCGAACAGGCCCGCCATCAGCGTGCCGTAGATGACGAACAGCGCCGGCACGCGCAGCCATTGCGCGGTCACCGGATTGAGCTGCAGCAGGTAGACGTGCAGGGTGCGTTCCAGCACCAGCGCGAACACCGCGAACACCGCCGCGCCCACGCCGATATCGCGCCAGGCCAGGTCGAAGCGCCGGCGCAGCCAGAACCAGGCGCCGATCGGGATGCAGGCCAGCACGATGGCGGCGATGGCATGGGCGGCGAGCGCGGAGAGCGGAACGGTCATGGTTGCAGTCGCGGCGGGAGGGGGGCCATGTTACTGCACTCGGTGCACGGTTGATGCCGCGAGGCCCCCCGGTTTTTGCCAGCCGGGCGGGCGGACCGGGGGGCGCAACCCGATTGTTACAATATATTCCAGCCACGGCGTCCGCCGAGGGCTTGGGCATCGGCAGGTAAGGTGATCGTCGTGAAACGCAGCGTGTGGCAGTGGATCTTGGTGTGCAGTGCCGGTCTCGGCACCGCGTGGGCATCGGCGCCGGCCAGTGCGGCGCGCTGGCATGAGTACCTGGCCACCACCTCGGTGTCGGCGTCCATCGATCGCGCGTCGCTGCGCTCGGATCGCGCCGGCCACAAGGTCTTCCTGGCGCGGACGGTGCTCAAGCGCGGCGAGCGCCGCAGCCGCGGCGCCCGCTATCGCCCGGGCACGGTGATCCTGTCGCGCCAGGAGATCGATTGCCGCCGCCAGCGCATCCGCCTGGTCGACTATGTGGTGCGCGGCCCGGACGGCGCCACGCTCGATTCCGACACCGCCGCCGGCGCGCACTGGATGCACATCCGGCCCGGCACGCTGGCGGCCCGCTCCGCCAGTTACGTGTGCGCGCGCCGCTAGTACCTCTGCACAGGGGTTATGACGGTTTGTCAGAGGTGGTTACAGGGTAGGCTTTGGCCAATTTTTTGCGGGCCGTTTCAGTAGAGAACATCCAGTTGATGCGAG